>JBMFMQ010000050.1:0-12503 GCA_049970595.1 Candidatus Ratteibacteria bacterium
TTGCGGAGTTGATACCTTTTGGGGATTTTAAAGGGGTTTAAACCCCTTTAAGAAAAAAACTTAAAAATGTGGTATAACATAAAAAAGGGGAAATAACGAATGGGATTCAGTAAATACTTACTCTTTTATTCTTTCTATTGCAAGTTTTACCCTATTTATAAGTTCTTTTATTTCAATTGTATTATTTCTTTTATTTATGAATAGATTTATCCCTGGTAATAAAAATGGTTTTGTAATTAAATACTGATTTTCTCCTTTTTCTCCAAGGAGCCCCTCAATTGTAAGTCGGTCATTTTTTAATGTAATTTTTCCACAAATATCTCTGTAATAAAAATTAGAAGAGCCAAGTTGTTTTACTGGATTTTCACCACTTAAGGAACTTATAAATGCAATTGCTCCAAAATTCATATATTGTTTTATACCTTTCTTTTTTATAGATTTGAAAAATGTTTCAAATTCTCTATTCTTTTTTGAAATATTAAAACTTCCATTCAAATTTATTAAACCACTGATGATTATTTTATCATTAAAAGAAAATGCAAGTTTATAAATGTCCACATTCTCTATTTTAAATAGTCCTTTTATAGATGAAAAATATGGTTCATTTATTTTAAAATTAATCTCTCCAATTCCACCATAAAAGTTAAAATTTACATATCCTTCAAAATCTTTGTTGAAAAAACCTTTAATTTCTTTAATTTTAAAATTATAAAAATTTAAATCACTGCATAAAATTTTATTCTGGGGAATCTGGAGTGAAAGATTTTTAAGTTCTAAGTTTTTGAATTTTATATAATCGGATTGAAAGAAAAGTTCGCCATCAAAATAAATTTTTTTTTTGAAAAATTTAAAGAAAAACTTTTTAACGAAATTTTAGAATTTTCAAATTTTAAATTATATTTTTTTCTTATCTCTTCAGGTAAAAGTTTCAAAAATTCATAGATTGAAAATTCTTGTGTATCAAAATAAAATTCAAATTCTTTTTCTTCAATATACCCATTAAATGATAATCTTTCGCCCTTTTCATTTATAAGTTCACCCTTTTCAATAATTCCCTTTTTTTCAAATGGTATATATTTTCCTTTCAATATAAGAGTAAAAATAGTTTCTTCATATTCATGTTTTAAATCTTTTATTTCAATGTCAAATTTTATTTCCTTTAAATTTTCTTTTTCCTTTTCAATAAAAATATTTCCATAAACTTTTCCATCAAATTGAATTTTATATTTTGTCATCCCAGATATTTCTTTTATTTTTAAACCATCAAGTTGTAAAATCCCTTCAAATTTTTCTTTTCCCCAGTTTTGAAGTTCTCCATGAAATTTTAAGTTTCCAACATTTTCAATTTTTATATGACTTACTGCAATATTCATATTTCCACTTGCAACATTCCCTTTAATTTTCCCCTCAACAGTCAATTTTTTCTTTTCAAAATCTGTAAGAAATTCTCCAGGACCTTCAAAAGCAAATGCATTTTTTATAATTTTTGGTTTGATTTTTAAATTCTCCAGTTTAACAGAAACCCATGTATCTTTATATGTAAGGTCTTCTAAATTTATGCTTTTAAGAGAAAAATCAATATCTTTAACAGCCCAATTTATTGAGTTATTTATATTTTTAACAATGAAAAATTTTAAAAAAGAAAAAGAGATAAGGAAGAACAAAATTAAAGAAAAAAGTATAAAAAGAATTTTTCTTGACCTTTTCAAATTCCTCTTCTCCCTTTTATTTTAATCTTCCCACTTTTCATAACATATAATCTCTTCAAGGCATTTTCTATTTTTTGTTTCTTTGAAAGCATCTGAATTTTTTGGATAGCCAAGTGAAATTAAGGCAACAACATTTATATCTTCTGGAATTCCAAGAAATTTTTTAATTCCTTCATTATCAAAAGAACCAATCCAGCATGTCCCAATTCCTTCTGCTCTTGCTGCAAGTGTCAAATGGTCAACAGATATAGCAACATCAACTAACATACTGTAATCACCCATCCATCCGCCTCTATTATAATGAATATTTCTACCACAGGCAACGATTAAAACAGGCGCTTCAGCAACAAACTTCTGTCCATCACATAAATCAACCATCTTTTTCTTTTTCTCCTCATCCTTTATAATTATAAATTTCCATGGTTGTCTATTATTTCCACTTGGTGCAATCCTTGCTGCATCAAGAATCCTTTTTAAAACATCATCTCCAATTTTATCTTTTTTATAACTTCTTACACTCCTTCTTGTTTTTATAACTTCATAAAAATCCATACTCCCTCCTTATTTAACAGAAACTTCACCTGTTTTTGGATTATAAAAAAATTGCATTCCTTCAGGTGGGGACGGCAATTTATCAATATATCCTTTTTGAACAAGTTCATCAAGAGAATTAGGATATCTTCCCTCCTGTATTTGGAAAGTATTTATTTTATTCTTTAAATATAAGACACTATCCATTGCTTTTGCTTTTTTCATTGCTCTACCAATTGTTTCTCCATATTTTAATGGTGCATTTAAAGGAGTAAGTTCTTCTTTTTTCTTTTTACTACACCCTGATAGAATAAAAATCGGTAAGATGAAAACCAATATAATATTTTTCATTTTCTCAGTTCCTCTTATAAAATTGGTAAATATGTCTTTATTTCATATTCATGAACCCTTTTTCTATATTCATCCCATTCAATTTTCTTTGCAGTTAATAAATTTGTATATATGTGTTCTCCAAGTATTTCTTTAAGCAATTGACTATTTTCTGCTATTTCTATTGCTTCTATTAAACTACCAGGTAATACATCAAGTCCAAGTTTTTTTCTATCTTCTTCTGTTAAATGGTAAACATCAATTTCAAGTGGTTGGGGTAATTTATAATTATTTTCTATTCCTTTTAAACCAGCAGAAACCATACATGAAAAAGCAAGATAAGGATTACATGCAGGGTCAGGTGAACGAAATTCTATCCTTGTTGATTTTTCCTTCCCAGGTCTATACATAGGAACTCTTATAAGTGTGCTTCTATTCCTTCTTGCCCAGCATATATATACAGGTGCTTCATATCCAGGAACAAGTCGCTTATATGAATTTACCCATTGATTGCATACAAATGTTATTTCTTTTGCATGTGTTAAAAGTCCTGCTATATATTTTTTTGCAATATCACTTAAATAAAACTCATCATTCCCGTCAAAAAATGCATTTTTATCTCCTTTAAATAATGACTGGTGTGTATGCATTCCACTTCCATTTACTCCATAAATTGGCTTTGGCATAAATGTTATATAAAAACCATATTTTCTTGCTATTTCCTTTGCTATCATTCTGTAATACATAACAATATCTGCCATTGTTAAAGCATCTTTATATCTTAAATCAATCTCATGCTGACTTGGTGCTACTTCATGATGTGAATATTCTGCTCTTATTCCCATTTCTTCAAGCGTTAAAATTATCTCCCTTCTTACATCTGTTGCAGCATCAAGAGTTGTTACATCAAAGTATCCTCCTTCATCAAGAATCTCTGTTGTTTTATCATCTTTAAATATAAAAAATTCAAGTTCAGGCCCAACATAAAATGTAAATCCCTTCTCTTTAACTTTTTCTAAATTCTTTTTAAGTATATATCTTGAGTCACCTTCATATGGGGTTCTATCTGGATTTAAAATATCACATATCATTGCTGCTTCTTTTTTTTCCTTTAAATATGGAAGGATTACAAATGTTTTTGGGTCAGGTAAGGCAACCATATCTGACTCATCTATCCTTGCAAATCCTTTTATTGAAGAACCATCAAATCCCATACCTTCTTGGAGAGCATATTCAAGTTCTTCAATTGGAATTGAAAAACCCTTCATCTGACCTGTAATATCTGCAAAAAACAATCTTATAAATTTAATCTTTTCCTCTTTACATATTTTCAAAACATCCTCTTTTTCAAGATTTTTATCCATTTTTTACTCCTTTTTCTTTTATTTTATCATACCATATAGTAGAATATAAAAAAATGAAATATATACCAAAGGAATTGCGGAAGAAAAGATTGAAAGAGATTATAAGTTTTAGTTCGCAATATAAAAAGGAAGAATCTATTGAACTTGTTTATTATTTAAAATGTGATGGAGATATTATAGAGGTCGCAAAAAAACTTGCAATTGATGAGACAACAGGAAGATGGATAGGAAAAGGCAAACCAACAAGTTTATTTAAAAAATGTATTGCTGATGTTGACAAGGTTTATGTTTTTGATAAAGGAGAAGGAATTGTTTTTATAAGGACACCTATTATAAACTTATCCCTTAAAAAAGACCCTTTATATCAAATTTTGATGCTTGCGATTGGAGGACCAGTTCTTGAATTTGTTTATTATTCAAAGGTTGCTTTAATTGATATAAATTTACCTGAAAAAATAATAAAAAAATTTAAAGGACCTCGTTTTGGAATGAATGGAGTAAGGAAATTGACAGATACAGAATATCCATACCCAATTATAGGGACAATTATTAAACCATGTGCAGGATTGACTGAAAAGGAAGTTGCTGAAAAATGTTATCTTGCTGCAAAAGGAGGTATTAAATTTATAAAGGATGACGAAAAAATGTTAAGTCCTTCCTATTGTGATGAAAAAAAGAAGATAAAACTTGTAAGCGAAGCTTTAAAAAAAGCATATGAAGAAACAGGGAATAAATGTATTTATGCTCCTCATCTTGTTGAAAGAGCTGATAAAATAAAGGATGAAGCAAAAAAATATATTGAATATGGTGCGACTGCTCTTATGTTTAATGTTATCCTTGGACACAATTTTGAAGTTTTAAAGATTTTAAGAGAAGATAAAGATATAAATGTTCCTTTATATGCTCATAGTGGTGGTAGAAGTGCTTTATCAACTGGATATAGGAGAATAGAAGATAATGTAATTGTGAAGTTTATAAGATTATGTGGAGGAGATTTTTTTCAGCATGGTGTTTTTGGTGTTAAGGATACCCATATTGCTTCCCTTGATGAAGAATTGTTAATTAAATTGGTTTATGTTATGAGGGAAGATTTAGGTGGGATTAAAGATACAATACCTGTTGCTGCTGGTGGTTTGAGAATTGAAAATCTAAAATTAAATTTAAAGAGACATTATGATAAAAAATTTGGTTATGGAGTTGCCTTACTTATAGGTTCATATTTGCTTTCACACCCAAAAGGACCATATTATGGGGCAAAAGAATTCTGTGAAGTAGTAAAAAATTATATTTCTCAGAATTTCTAAAATATCATAATGAATGTGGTATAATATAAAAAATGAAAATATTACTTACAAATGATGATGGTATTTTTTCAGATGGTTTAAGATTTTTGTGGAAATATCTTGAAAAAAGATATAAATTGTATGTTGTTGTTCCTGAAACAGAAAAGAGTGCGACAAGCCATTCTATAAATTTATCAAATCCAATCAGGGTAAAAAAGATAAAATTTAATAAATCTTTTTGTTATCTTGTTAGTGGAACTCCAGTTGATTGTGTAAAAATAGGGATTAAAGAATTGATAAAAGAAAAAATAGATATGGTTGTTTCAGGAATAAATTCCGGACCAAATCTTGGGATGGATATATTATATTCAGGAACAGTTTCTGCAGCAAGTGAAGGAGCGATTTTGGGTATTCCTTCTATTTCTGTTTCAATTGCTGATTATAAAAATTTTAATTTTAAAACAGGTGCAGAAATAACTTTTAAAATTATAGAAAAGATTAAGTCAATTAAATTTCCCAAGGATACAATTCTTAACATAAATATACCAAATAGAAAAATGAATGAAATAAAAGGGATAAAAATTACATATCAAAGTGAAAGCAGATTTAATGAAGAATATGAAAAAAGAGTTGACCCGAGAGGCAATATTTACTTCTGGTTAAAAGGAAGTTTCAATGAAATAAAAGAAGAAGAGGGAAGTGATGTAAATGCAGTAAAAAACAATTATGTTTCAATTACTCCAATAAAATTAAATTTGACAAATTTTAATTTTTTAAAAAATTTAAGATTGAAGGGATTTGAAAAAATTGTATTGAAATAATTGTGGTATAATATACTTTGGGAAATTAAAAAAGGAGGTTTCATGAAATTTAAAAATTTTTCTGTAATAATTATTTTCTTTTTTATAAGCCGGTTAAGTTTTTGTGAAAGCAAAGAAAAATATATTAAAAGATTTAAAATAGCAGAAAACCTTCTTGAATACATGCTGGAACAACCAGATGTTGCAATCCCTTTATCACTTATAAAAGAATGTTATGGAGTTATATTTATGAGGCAGTATAAAGGTGGATTTCTTCTTGCAGGTAAAGGAGGAGAAGGAATAGTTATAGCAAGGGATAGAAAAACAGGCCAGTGGAGTCCGCCAGGATTTGTTGCATCTGTTCAGGTGAGTTTTGGTTGGCAGATAGGTGCTCAAATGACAGATTTAGTTTTGTTAATTATGAATGAGCCAGGACTTAAAATGTTGCTGACTTCAAAAGTTAAACTTGGAGCAGATATTGGGATTGCTGCAGGTCCAGTAGGAAGAAATTTTGAAGGAAAAGTTGCACCAGGAGCAGGAATTCTTGCATATGGAAGGAGTAAGGGCATTTTTGGTGGCATTTCCCTTGAGGGAGGAGTTATTTTTTCAGATGATAAAGCAAATGAAGAGTTTTATGGGAAAAAGGGTATAAAATTAAGGGAAATAATTTTTAAAAAGAATGTTCCTGTTCCAAAAGAAGCAAAAAAACTTTTACAACTTCTAAAGGACTATGAAGAATATGAAATTGTGATTGAAAAAAGGGAAAAGAAATAATTAAAATTATGAAAAGGAGAAAAGCGAGGGAAAATGCATTGAAAGTTTTATATATGATAGATATTAGAAATGAGGATAAAGAATCTATTTTAAATGAATTCTGGGAAAATAATGAGGAAGATGAAAAGATAAAGGAATTTACTGAGCAAATTGTAAATGGAGTTATGGAAAATAAAGAGAAAATTGACAGAGTAATTTCAAGTGTTTCTCTTAATTGGGAACTTGAAAGGATGACTTATATTGATAGAAACATTTTAAGGATTGGAACATATGAGATTATTTTTAAAAAAGATATACCACCTGCTGTAAGTATAGATGAAGCAATAGAGATATCAAAAAAATATGGAAATTCTGATTCTCCAAAATTTGTAAATGGGATTTTGCATAAAATAAAAGAACTAAAAGAAAAAGGAGGGATAGATGGGATTTAAAAAAATTTTATTTTTTCTACCACTATTAATTTTCACTCTAAATTTATACTCAAAGGATAAAAAAGTTTTAATGGTTATTGCTTTTGAGAATTTCAGAGATGAAGAATTACAAACACCAAAAGAGATATTTGAAAAAAATGGAATAAAAGTTGATATTGCATCTAATAAAAAAGGAACTGCAAAAGGTATGCTTGGTTTAAAGGTAAATGTAGAGTTGAAAATAGATGAAGTAGAAGAAAAAGAGTATGATGGAATAATTTTTGTAGGAGGGATTGGTTCGCAAAGTTTATTCAATAATACTTATGCCATTAATCTTGCAAAAAATTTTTATAAAAATAAAAAAGTTGTTGGTGCAATATGTCTTGCTCCTGGAATTCTTGCAAATTCAGGTATTTTAAAGGGGAAAAAAGCAACCTGCTATCCTTCAGCATCTGATATTCTTAAGAAAAATGGTGCAATTTATACAGGAAAAGAGGTTGAAGTTGATGGAAATATAGTTACAGGTAGTGGGCCTGAAGCAGCAGAGAAATTTGCCACAGAAATACTGAAATTACTCAAAAAGTGAAAAAAAATATTTTTTTTACAATTTTAAGGTCATTCATAAGTATTTTTTTTATTTACCTGATTTTAAGAAAGATAAATTTAAAAGAACTTTGTGAAGTTATAAAAAATGTAAATCTTTTTTTCCTATTCTCTGCTTATTTTATGATTTTTCTTATTAATATACCACTTTCTTTGAGATTCAAATATATTATTGAGATTTTTTTCAAAAAACCAGTATCAAATTTTTTTATATGGAAAATTACAATGATAGGACAATTTTTCAATAATTTCCTTCCTACATCAGCAGGAGGAGACATTGTAAAAATTTTTTATATTGTGAAGGAGCAGGAAAAGAAATTTTTAAGTGGAATATCAATTTTAATTGACAGGTATATTGGTTCTTTAACTATAATGACAATGGGAAGTATCTCTATTTTTTTTTGGAAAGGAGAAAGAAACATTCATTATTTAATTTTAATTTTCCTTTTTCTTTTAATTTTTTCTTACTTTTTCTTTTCAAAGAGAAAATTTGCAAGATTTTTTTATTCACCAATTAAAAAAATTTTCCCAGAATTTTTAAATGAAAAATTTTTAAACTTATATAACTCAATTCATTTTTATTTTACAGAGGACAAAAGGAAATTTTATTCTGCAGTTTTGATAAGTTTTTTTCTTCAAATACTTTCAATAATCTCACAGTATCTTATAGGGATTGCAGTTTTAAAGAAAAATTTAAATATTCTTCCTTTTTTTGTCTTTATCCCTCTTATCTGGACATCGACTTTAATCCCTTCTCTTGGAGGGCTTGGTGTAAGAGAGTTTTCATATATTTTCTTTTTTTCTGACTTTATAGGGAAGAATAATGCAAATGCCCTTTCATTTTTAGTATTTTTAAGTGTTATTCTAAATGGAATTTTTGGAGGAATTATATTTTTGACTTTCAAATATAAAAAACCATTTGACAATTAAGATTTATAAAAGTAATTTATTATTGATGATTGAATATATAAAAAAAAGGGATGGTAAGTTAGTTAAATTCCAGATAGAAAAAATTGAATTTGCTATATACAGAGCGCTTAAATCAGTAAATATTGATGATTTAAACTTTGCTATAAAACTTGCCCAAAAGGTTATAGAGAGAATAGATAAGGAGAAGATACCTACTGTTGAAGAAGTTCAAGATATTGTAGAGAATGTCCTAATTGAAAATGGTCTTTATAGTGTTGCAAAATCATATATCCTTTATAGAGAAAAAAGAAAACAGATAAGAGAAAGTAAAAAAATTCTTGGTGTTGAAGATAAACTTAAACTTTCTGTAAATGCAATAAATATTTTAAGAAAAAGATATCTATTAAGAAACGAAAATGGAGAAATAATTGAAACTCCAGAAAATTTATTTAGAAGGGTTGCATCATATGTATCTATGTGTGAAAAGGAAAAAACGAGATATGAAGAAGAATTTTTTAAAATTATGGCAAATCTTGAGTTCTTACCAAATTCACCAACATTGATGAATGCAGGAACTTCTCTTGGACAACTTTCTGCATGTTTTGTTTTACCTGTTGATGATTCAATTGATGGAATTTTCACAACTTTAAAGAATATGGCATTAATTCATAAAAGTGGTGGGGGGACAGGTTTTTCATTTTCAAATTTAAGACCTAAAGGAGATATTGTTGGTTCAACAAAAGGAGTTGCATCAGGACCGGTATCTTTTATGGAAATTTATGATAAGGCAACTGAAATTGTTAAGCAGGGAGGGAAAAGAAGAGGCGCAAATATGGGAATTTTAAGTTATAATCATCCTGATATATATGAATTTATAATTTCAAAAAGAAAAAATATACTTACAAATTTCAATATATCTGTTAGTGTTAGTGATGAATTTATGGAAAAGGTTTTAAAGAAAGAAAAATATCCACTTATAAACCCAAGAAATAATGAAAAAGTAAGGGATGTCTATGCTAATGAAGTTTTTGATTTAATATGTGAAAGTGCATGGGAGATAGGAGACCCTGGAATAATCTATATAGATGAAATTGAAAGATGTAATCCAACACCAAAAATAGGGAAAATAGAAAGCACAAACCCATGTGGAGAACAGCCTCTTTTACCTTATGAATCATGCAATCTTGGTTCAATAAATTTAACAAAAATAATAGAAAATGGAAAAATAAACTGGGAAAAACTTGAAAGAATAATAGAGATTTCTGTAAGATTTCTTGATGATGTTATAGATGTAAATAATTATCCAATACCTGAGATAGAAAGAATAACAAAGGCAAATAGAAAAATTGGACTTGGAATTATGGGATGGGCTGATTTATTACTTGAATTAAAAATACCTTATGGAAGCCAAGAAAGTTTTATACTTGCAGAAGAATTGATGAAATTTATAAATGAAAAGGCATTTGAATATTCTGTTTTACTTGGAAGAGAAAAGGGTTCATTTCCCAATTTTGAGAAATCAATTTATTATGGAAAAATAGATGCTTTAAGAAATGCTACAAGAACAACAATAGCACCAACAGGAAGTATAAGTATAATTGCTAATTGTTCAAGTGGGATTGAACCAATTTTTGGAGTTGCTTTTATAAGAAATATTCTTGAAGGGACTAAATTTCTTGAAATAAATCCTGTTTTTGAGAAAATTGCAAAAGAGGAAGGATTTTTAAGTTCTTCTGTATTGAAAGAGATTATAAAAACAGGTTCTTTAAAGAATGTTAATGGTGTTCCTGAAGAATATAAAAAAATATTTTTAACCGCTCTTGATATACCACCAATTTTTCATTTAAAGATGCAATCAATTTTCCAAAAATATACAGATAATGCAGTTTCAAAAACAGTTAATTTACCTTTTGAGGCAACAATAGAAGATGTAAAAGAGATTTTTATAAATGGATGGAAATTGAAATGTAAGGGAATAACAGTTTTTAGATATGGAAGTAAAGAAAAACAGGTTTTATCATATGGAGAATCAATAAAGGAAGAAATAGATTATTTAGTGCTTTCTGATGAAATTTCAAGTTGTTCAAAAGGGATTTGTATTTATTAAAAATGGAAAAGGCAAGATACTGGAAAAAAATAGATGAAAAAAAAGTTCAATGTCAGTTATGCAATCATTTCTGTGTTATTGAACCTGAAAAAGTTGGTAAATGTGGTGTAAGGTTGAATAAGGAAGGAACTTTATATACACTTATTTATGGAGAAATTATTGCAGAACATGTTGACCCAATTGAAAAAAAACCATTTTATCATTTTTTCCCTGGAAGTTCATCATTTTCAATAGCAAGTTGTGGATGTAACTTTTTTTGTCCTTTTTGCCAGAATTATGAAATATCACATCCACCAAAGGAAGGGAAAATTTTTACTTTAGTAAAAAGGAAACCAGAAGAAATTGTTGAGATTGCAAAGAAATATAATTGTAAGTCAATTTCCTATACATATACAGAACCAACTGTTTTTGGAGAGTTTGCCCTTGATACATGTAAAATAGGGAAAGAAAAAGGACTTTATAATAATTTTGTTACAAATGGATATATGAGTAAAGAATTTTTGAAAGATGTTTCAGAATTTCTTGATGCAGCAAATGTTGATTTAAAAGGGGATGAAGAATTTTATAAAAAATTACCACAGGCAAACCAGAAATATGTTCTTGAAAATATAGAATTGATGAGAAAATTTAATATATGGGTTGAGGTTACTACTTTATTAATACCCCAATACAATGATAATGAAAATCAGATAAGGGATATAGCAAAAAAGATAAAAAATATTGATAAAAAAATTCCATGGCATGTAAGTAGATTTTTTCCTGCATATAAAATGTCAGACCATTATCCAACAGAAATAAAAAAAATAAAAAGAGCAAGGGAAATTGGTTTTGAAGAAGGTCTTTTATATGTTTACACTGGAAATATTATTGGAGATGAGGGAGAAAATACTTTCTGCCCTTATTGTAAAAAATTATTAATAGAAAGGCATGGTTATATAATTTTGAAAAACTTAATTAAAGAAGGAAAATGTAGTTTCTGTGGTAAAGATATAGATGGTATATTTTAAATTAAGCCTGAAAGAGAAAGTAATTCAGGAACATATTTATCCCAGCCCAAAGGCATTATATGAATTCCTGAACATAAATTTTTCATACCTTTAATCAATTCTGCTCCAATTTCTAAACTCACCTTAACTCTTTCTTCTTTTTTTGCCTTTGCCATCATCTCTATATATCTATCAGGAACACTAACTCCAGCAACATTCTCATTCATATATTTTGCCATACCAGCAGATTTTAAAAGAACAATCCCACCTAAAACAAAAACTTTATATTTTTCAACCCTTTTCATAAATTCTTCAAACTTTTTTAAATCATATACTGCCTGTGTCTGAAAGAATTTTGCACCTGCTTCTATTTTTTTCTCCATCTTTATTATCTGTGCCTCAATTGGCTCATATCCAGGACTTACAACTGCTCCAAGGAAAAATTCAACCTTTCCATCAAGTTGGTTCCCTTTCATATCAGTCCCTTCCATCAATTTTGAAGCAACTTTTAATAATGAAACAGAATCAAGGTCAAAAACTGGTTTGGCTTCAGGATGGTCTCCAAGTATTGGATGGTCTCCTGTTAAAACTAAAACATTTCTTATTCCAAGAACATATGCACTTAAAAGGTCTGATTGTAAAGCAAGCCGGTTTCTATCCCTGCATGTTATCTGAAAAATTGGTTCAATCCCCATTT
>JBMFMQ010000051.1:0-11969 GCA_049970595.1 Candidatus Ratteibacteria bacterium
CTACCGAAACCATCCCACCTACAGAGAAGATTGCTATACCAAGAAGGTGGGATTGTTTCAAACCCCAGTGCTTTATACGATATTTATTTTACCACAATTTTTAAAATACAGATGAAATAAATCCACCACCAACAACTTCATCATTTAAATAAAAGACTGCTGCCTGACCTGGAGTTGGAGCTTTTTGAGGATTTTTAAATGTTACAATAACTTTTTTTTCATCTAAGGGTTTTATTACTGCTTTTGCCGGAGTATGTTTATATCTTATTTTAATCTCAACTTCCATTTGATTTTCAATTTTTTCTATTGATATGAGATTAACATTGTCAACAATAACTCCATTTTTATACAAATCTTTTTCTTCTCCAACAACAACTCTATTTCTTTCACCATTTATTTCAATAACATAAAGTGGTTTCCCAACAGAAATTCCCAATCCTTTTCTCTGTCCTATTGTATAATAAATAATTCCTCTATGCTTGCCAAGTATATTCCCATTTTTATCAACTATTAATCCTGTTTTTATTCCATTTCTAAAAATGAAAAATCTATCTCCTTTAATAAAATCCTGACTCTCTTCTTTATCCATCAAAGGAAGACCATACTTTTTTCCAATTTCTTTAACCCAGGATTTTGTATATTCTCCAAGAGGAAAGATTATTTTTGAAAGTTGTTCTTGGGTCAGTAAGAATAAAAAATAACTTTGGTCTTTTTCAACGTCAATCCCCTTTCTCAAAATATATCTTTTTCTTTTTTCGTTATACTCAACTCTTGCATAGTGTCCAGTAGCAAAATAATCAAAATCTAAACCAAAAGAAAATGCTTTTTTAATCAATGCATCAAATTTCAAAAATCTATTACATATCACACATGGATTTGGTGTTCTTCCCTTTAAATATTCATCTTTGAAATATTTTAAAACCACTTCATCATATTCTTTTCTTAAATCAATTATATAAAGCGGGATATTAAGAATCTTACAGACCTTTTCAACATCCTCTAAATCTTTTTCTTCAGGACCATAGCAGGAACTTTTATAACTTACAAATTTTTTATTTTTCTCATCAAATATCTTCATAAATAATCCAGCCACATCATAACCTTTCTCTTTGAGTATTAAAGCACTTACTGATGAATCAATACCACCCGAAAGTCCTACAAGAACTTTTACCTTTTTCATACTTTTATTTTATCATTATTTGACGGGTTTTAAAAAAAAATATAATATATAAAGTTAAAAAGGAGGCTAATATGTTAAGTGACCTTGAAATTGCTCAAAAAGCAAAGATTAAGCATATAAAGGAGATAGCAGAAAAAGCTGGCATTGATGATGAGTATCTTGAACTTTATGGGAATTTTAAAGGTAAAGTATCCCTTGAAATTTTTAAAAAACTTGAAGGTAGGAGAAATGGTAAATATATTGATGTGACAGCGATAACTCCTACTCCTCTTGGAGAAGGCAAAACTGTAACAACAATTGGACTTTCTCAGGCAATTGGCAAACTCGGTAAAAAAGTTTTTACATGTATAAGACAACCATCCCTTGGTCCAGTATTTGGGATTAAAGGAGGTGCTGCTGGAGGAGGATATTCTCAGGTTATTCCAATGGAGGACTTTAATTTACATCTAACAGGCGATGTTCATGCAGTGGGTATAGCACATAATCTACTTGCTGCCTTTGTTGATAATTCTGTATATAAAGGAAACCCTTTAAATATAGACCCACTTTCAATTACCTGGCCAAGAGTTGTTGATGTTTCAGACAGGTTTTTAAGACATATAATAATCGGGCTTGGTGGTAAAGAAAATGGATTTCCAAGAGAAACAGGTTTTGACATTACAGTTGCTTCAGAAGTTATGGCTATTCTTGCTCTTACCCGTGATTTATTTGATTTAAGAAAAAGATTATCAAAAATTATAGTTGCTCAAACATATGATAAAAAACCGGTTACTGCTGAAGATGTGAAGGCAGCAGGAGCAATGACAGTTCTGCTTAAAGATGCCATTAAACCAACATTGATGCAAACACTTGAACATACTCCTGTTTTTGTCCATGCAGGTCCTTTTGCAAATATTGCACATGGAAATAGTTCTATAATTGCTGATTTAATTGCCATTAAACTTGCTGACTATGTTGTCACTGAAAGTGGATTTGGTGCTGATTGTGGTATGGAAAAATTTATGAATATAAAATGTAGATATAGCGGACTTAAACCTGACTGTGTTGTTATTGTATGTTCTATAAGGGCATTAAAAGCACACAGTGGAAAATTTAAAGTTATTCCTGGCAAACCACTTGATAGAAAACTTATAGAAGAAAATATACCTGCACTTATTGAAGGAGCAAGCAATCTTAAAAAACAGATTGAGAATGTTAAAATTTTTGGAGTTCCATGTGTTGTTGCAATAAATAAATTCAGCACTGATACAGAAAAAGAGACTGAGAAAGTTAAAGAACTTGCAATTGATTTTGGAGCAGATGATGTTGCTGTAAGTGAGGTATGGGAAAAAGGAGGAGAAGGAGGTCTGGAACTTGCTGAAAAAGTTATAAAAGCGTGTAAAAAGGAAAACAAATTTCAGTTTTTATACCCACTTGAACTCCCGATAAAGGAAAAAATAGAGATAATTGCAACAAAAATATACGGTGCTGAAAGAGTTGAATATTCTCCTTTGGCTGAAGAAAAAATAAAACTTTATACTAAATGGGGATATGAAAATTTACCTATATGTATGGCTAAAACACATCTTTCTTTAACTCATGACCCAAATTTAAAAGGTGCACCAAAAGGATTTACTTTGCCTATTAGAGATATAAGAATTTCTGCAGGTGCTGGATTTTTATATCCTTTATGTGGTGAAATGAGAACAATGCCAGGACTTCCAAGTGAACCAGCAGGAACAAAAGTAGATATAGATGAAGAAGGAAAAGTTGTAGGGCTTTTTTAAAAAATTTAAAGATGGATAAAAAAAGAGGCAAAATTTATTTAATAATTTTTTTACTTGGTGTATTATCAATTAAATTTTATGAATCAAGGGTTATAAACATTCTTTGGTTAAAAGCAGATAAGGCATTTCATTTTGGTAATTATGACCTTGCAGAAAAGTATCTCTGGAGAATAATTAAACAAAAACCCGATGAGGTAGATGCATATGTTTTAAAAGCATGGCTTGAATGGAGTCAGGCAATATCAAAGAATGATAGTAAAAAACTTGATTCGGCAATAAAAACATTAAAACTTGGGCAGTGGCATAATCCATTTAGTTTTCAACTTTATCTTGAAGAGGGTATAATGTGGAATGCTTTTGGAAATGACGAGGAGGCCCTGAAAGTGTTTAAAATTGTTTATATTATAGGGACTATTCCATATGTAAGGATTTATCCGCATAAATTAAGACAGATGGGGAAAAAATTTGAAGCATATAAAATAATGAAAAAAATATACGAAAAATATAAAGATGATATAACATTCCAGTGTCTCAAAAAAATAGAAAGGGAAATTTCAACTTGAGTTTTATTTAACCAGTTCCATCAATTTTTTACCATAGGTTATATATGTTTTATATGTAATTTCAGGGTCTCCAACTTTTCCTTCATGAACAACACTTGCAATATGTGGTTCAATTGAAACAAATCCATTATAACCAGATTTTTTAAGGTCAAGTAATATTTCTTTTACCTTCCCATCTCCTTCTCCAGGAAAGGTTGCCTTTTCTTCTTTATTGTAGTCCTTTACATGAACATACTCAATATATGGCTTTACTTTTATATAAAAATCCCAAGGGTCGGTTCCTTTATTATAATGCAAAACATTTCCTGTATCATAAAGTAATTTAAAATTCGGAGAATTTATTTCCTTTACCAATCTTACCATATTTTCTGCACTTAATCCTCCCCAGCCAGAACAGTTTTCATGAACTATAATTATTTCATTATCTTCAGCCATCTTTACCAATTCCTTCATCCTTCTTATAACTTCTTCTGCCCATTTTTCTTCATCGTATGGATTGGTAGGGTCATTTGGCCAGGACATAACTCTTATATATTTTGTATTAAATTTTTTCATTCTTGGTATTGCTTTTTTAAGTTCATTGTAGTCCTTTTTGAAGTCACCTGAAATTTTTGTTGCCCAGTTTGCTATACAACTTGCAAAACACGAAACTTTCATTCCTGCTTCATTTACTTTTCTATAAACTTCTTCAAATTTTTCATCACTCATCATTGTTAAATTTTCACCATCAACATTTCTTATCTCCATATATTCCCATCCAAGTTCTTTATGTGCCTTAATCTGAATTTCAATACTCTTTCCTGCCTCATCGCTTATTCCAGAAAATTTCATTTTTCACCTCCTTTCTAAAATAATTTAATTGAGTAATTATTTTTTGTCAAATTTGATAATTAAAAAAATATGTGTTAAAATAAAACCTAACCTATATATTTTTAAAAAAATTAGCAGGGAGGGAAAATGAGGGATTATTATATCCAGATTTTTGAAAGAAGATTAAAAAAAGAAGAAATAGAAAAACTGAAGAAAATTAAAAATGAAAAAATTTTGAAGTTTATTGCAGAAAGTATCCACTTATGCAATCCAGATAAAGTTTTTGTTTGTAGCGATACACCTGATGAGATTGCATATATAAAAAATATGGCGATTGTGAATAGAGAAGAAAGTGCGGCACTATTAACACCAGGACACACTTTCCATTTTGATGGGTACTATGACCAGGGGAGAGATAGAGAAGTTACAAAATTTCTTGTTCCTAAAGGAGATAAATTAAGTCCTGCATTAAATCAAATAGATAGAGATGAAGGACTTACTGAAATAAAAGAATTATTAAATGACTCTATGAAGGGTAAAACTATGATTGTCAGATTTTTAATTCTTGGACCTGAAAATTCTATTTTTACAATTCCATGTGTTGAATGCACAGATAGTTGGTATGTTGCTCATTCTGTTGATTTACTATACAGGCATGGATATAACCAAATATGTAAAATAGATGAAAATGTTGATGTTTTCTTCACTCTCCATTCAGCAGGCGAACTTGATGAAAATATGACGAGTAAAAATTATGATAAAAAAAGAATTTATATTGATTATATTGAAAATACTGTTTATAGTGTAAATACTCAATATGCAGGAAATTCAGTTGGTTTCAAAAAACTTGCTTTAAGGTTGGCAATTAGGAAGGCGCATAGAGAAGGATGGCTTGCTGAACATTTTATGATAATTGGAGTTTATGGACCTGGTGGAAGAAAAACATATATTGCTGGTGCTTTTCCAAGTGCTTGTGGCAAAACATCAACTGCTATGCTTGAAGGTGAAAAAATTTTATCTGATGACCTTGCTTATGTAAGAAATATAAATGGCATATGTAGAGCAGTAAATGTTGAATGTGGAATTTTTGGTATAATTCAGGGGGTTAATCCTTATGATGACCCATTAATTTATAAAACAATAACTTCTCCAAATGAAATTATTTTTTCAAATGTTCTTGTTAAAGATGGAAAGGTGTGGTGGCTTGATATGGGATGTGAGTTGCCAGAAGAGGGAATAAATTATTCTGGAAAATGGTATAAGGGTAAAAAAGATGAAAAAGGAGAAGAAATATTACCATCACATAAAAACGCAAGATATACAATTTCTTTAAAAGCACTTTCAAACTGTGATGAAGAAATTGATAATCCAGAAGGTGTTGAACTTGGAGGAATTGTGTTTGGTGGAAGAGATTATAAAGGTTATTTTCCTGTTCAGCAGGGATTTGACTGGGTTCATGGAATAATTTCTTATGGAGTTGCACTTGAAACAGAAACAACTTTTGCTATTGTTGAACAGGAAGGGAAATATGAAATAAATATTATGAGTATTCAGGATTTTGTTTCTATACCTCTTGGAACATATATTAAAAATTATATTGAATTTGGAAGAAATTTAAAGAAAGCACCTTTTGTTTTTGGAGTAAATTATTTTTTAAGAGATTTAAAAACAGGTGAATTTTTAAATTCAAGGAAAGATAAACATGTCTGGATTAAATGGATGGAGTTAAGAATTCATAATGATGTTAAGGCAATTAAGACCCCAACTGGCTTAATTCCATATTATGATGATTTAAGAATTTTATTTAATGATGTTTTAAATAAAGAATATACCAAAGAAGATTATATAAAGCAGTTTACACTCAGGATTCCAGAAAATATTGCGAAGATAGATAGGGTTATTAAATTTTTGAAAGAAAAAGTTGAAGAAGTTCCTGATGAAGTTTATAAAGTTTTGAATGAACAGAAAGAAAGATTGATAGAAGCAAAAGGAAAATTTGGAGAATATATACCACCAGAAAAATTTATTTAAAAAGGATTTTATATGGAAAATTTAATTTCTGAAAGGACAAAACTTTTAAAACCATCAGCAACTTTATCACTCAATAGAAAAGCGAAACAAATGAAGGCAAATGGGCTTGATGTTATAAATCTTACTGTTGGAGAACCTGATTTTGATACACCAGAAGAGATTAAAGAATATGCAATAAAGGCAATGAAAGATGGTTTTACAAAATATACTGAGGAAAAAGGGATAAAGGAATTAAGAGAAGCAATATGTGAAAAACTTGAAAAAGAAAATAATTTAAAATATGAGCCAGAAGAAATTGTTGTTTCAAATGGAGCAAAACATTCTTTATTCAATATATTTCTTTCAATTTTAAATTCCGGTGATGAAGTTATAATTCCTGTTCCTTACTGGGTAAGTTATCCAGCAATGGTAATAATTTCTGGTGGAATTCCTGTTTACTGTAAATATAATGAAAAATTTAAAATTGATATAGATGACCTGAAAGCAAAAATTTCTGAAAAAACAAAAGCAATTATTTTAAACAGTCCATCAAATCCCACGGGAATTGTTTATGATAAAAAAGAAATTGAAGAACTTGCTGATGTAATTCTTTCAAATAAGATAATATGTATTTCTGATGAAGTATATGAAAAAATAATTTTTGATAAAATTCATATAAGTATTGCTTCTTTATCAAAAGAAATCAAAGATTTAACAATAGTCGTAAATGGTGTATCAAAAACATTTGCAATGACAGGATGGCGAATTGGATATATTGCCTGTAAAAGAGAAATTGCTGATAATATTGCAAAAATTCAAGGACAAACAACATCTGCTCCTTCAAGCATTTCTCAAAAAGCAGCATATTATGCAATAAAAGAAGGAGAGAATCTTTATAAAAAAATGGTTGAGGAATTTAAAAAAAGAAGGGATTTTCTTGTTGAAAATTTACCTGAAATAATAAAATATCCATATCCAGAAGGTGCTTTTTACATTTTTTTGAATATAAATGACATAAAATCAAACCAACTTTCTGAAAAATTACTTGAGAAAAAACTTATAGCAACTGTTCCTGGAGAAGATTTTGGAGTTGACAATTACATTAGAATATCTTATGCTACAAGTATAGAAAATTTAAAAAAAGCAGTTGAAAGAATAAATGAATTTATAAAGGAGATATGATGAAAAAAATTTGGTCTGTTTTTTTTATTTTGACAGTTTTTTTATTTTCAGATGTTCAATATAAATTTCAACAATCAAAGCCACTTAATTATTCTTTTCAACTGAAAGGAGATGTTTCATTTAAGTATCCACAGGTAAAAGAAGAAAAATTTAATGTTTTTGTAATCGGAAATTTGAAAATTGAGACAATTCAAGATGATGAAATATATAACTTAAAAATTACCCCATCAAAAACACTTGTTAAAATTGGTGAAATGGTTCTTGAAGATACAACAAGTTCAGAAACCATGATATCTTCAATTATAGCAACAAGTTATGTAAAGATGAAGAAAAATGGAGAAATTCTTGAAATAAAAGATATAAATGAAGGTATTTTAACTTTATCACAGATTTTAAATCTAATACCTGTTTTTCCTGAAAAAATAACTACTGGAGCAAGGTGGAAACAGAAAATTCCTGCTTTTAATTTTCCAGGAGTTCCCATGTGTGACCTTGAATTTAACTATTTATATGAAAAAAAGGATAGTAATTCCAATATTCAATTAATAGGAACTCAGATAATTAAAGAAACAAAAAGAGACAGGGATACAAAAATATTTTTTACAGGGAAAAATCTTTCAAAAGGTTATTTTATTTTTGACGAAGCAAAAGGAGAAATAAATAAGTTTGATAGTGATTTGGCTCTTGACTTAAATATCAAATTTGAAATTCCACCTTCACCAGAAATAAAAAATAAAAAAGTAGAGACCCTGTCTATGAATCTTTCTTTGAATTTAAAAATGTCTTTACAAAAAGTTACATACGAAAAAAATTAAATAATTGGAGGGGAAAATGTTATATAAAAATATCCAATTTTGGAATGTTGAAGAAATTTTAGAAAGAGAAGATGGAATTGAATTTTTAAGAATACCGGAAAGAATAAGGAATAAATTAAATGAAAATGCAAAAAATTGTGCTTTAATGCCTGCCGGTTGTGAATTGAGATTTAATTTAAAAAGCCAAAAATGCAAGATTATTTTGAAGACAAACAATCATGGAATATGTGAAGTTTATTTTGGTGATTTTTTCTTTTCCTGGCATTTAATTACTAAAGAACCAACAACTGTAGAAATAACTTATCCACAAAATATTGAAAAACTTGAAAAATTAAGCAAAGTGAATAATTTGGCATTTGATTCCAAGATTGTAAGGGTTATTCTACCGCATTTAACTGAAGTAAAAATTGTGGATATAGAAGGGGATTTTGAACCACCAGAGCAGAATCAAACTCCTAAAATTAAATATCTTGCTTATGGTTCTTCAATAACTCAAGGTTTTACTACAATAAGACCAACAGGAACATACGCGTCAAAAACAGCCCAATTACTTAATGTTGATTTGATAAATCTTGGTTTTGGAGGAGGAGCACATCTTGAAAAGGAGATTGCTGATTATATTGCTGAAAGAAATGATTGGGAATTTGGAACTTTTGAACTTGGAATAAATATGGTTCTCTGGGCTGAAATTGATGAATTTGAAAAGAGGGTTGATTATTTTATTGAAAAAATTGTAAAAGAAAAGCCAGAAAAGTATTTGTTTTTTATAGACATATTTCCTTTTTATATGGACTTTGATAATCAGGAAAAGCAGAAAAAATTTAGGGAAATTGTAAAAAATAAAGTAAAAGAGATAAATAAGAAAAATGTTATTTACATTTCCGGATTTGATATTTTAAAAAATTTAAAAGGACTTACAATAGATTTAGTTCATCCTTCACCTTTTGGTATGGAAGAAATGGCTTATAATCTTGCTTCAATTCTTAAAAAATATCTTGATTAAATATTTATAAACTATTTATGAAAAAATATTTAAAGGAACTTTTATTTATTTCATTTCCACTTATTATAAGTTCAAGTATATGGACTGTTCAACATTTTGTGGATAGAATGTTTATTTCTTGGTATTCAGTTAAATCAATGGCATCAGTTTTACCAGCGAGTTTTTTAAATTTGACAACTACAAGTATTTTTGTTGGGACTGCATCTTTTATTAATACCTTTGTAGCCCAGTATTATGGAGCAGAAAGGTATGAAAAAATAGGGGAAATTGTCTGGCAGGGATTATACTGGGCATTTATAGGAGGAATTTTACATTTGTTTTTGATTCCTTTTGCTCCAATTATATTTTCAATTTTTGGTCATGAACCTGAAATATTAACTTATGAAATTATTTATTTTCAAATTTTATGTTTAGGTAGTTTTTCTGCAATTGCTTCTGCTTCTGTTTCATCATTTTTTTCAGGGATGGGAAGGACTATTATAGTACTTTTTGTTAGTTTTTTTCAAACAATATTACATCTTTTGCTTGATTATTTTTTAATTTTTGGGAAATGGATATTTCCGGAAATGGGAATAAAAGGTGCTGGTATTGCAGCAGTTATTTCTGGATATGCATCATTTTTTGTTTATATTTTTCTAATGTTTCAGAAAAAAAATATTATGTATGGAATTAAAAATTTCAGTTTCAATCAGGGACTTTTTAAAAATCTTTTAAAATATGGTATTCCAAATGGAATTCATTTCTTTCTTGATATTTCTGTGTGGGCTGTTTTTTTGCTTATAATAGGAAAACTCGGAGTAATCTCTCTTTCTTCTTCAAATATTGCTTTTAATATAAATACTGTTGCTTTTATGCCAATGATTGGAATAGGAACAGGTGTTTCTATTCTTGTTGGACAATATATAGGAAAAGGGAGACCTGAAATTGGAGAAAAAATAACCTATACTGGATTTTTAATTACTTTTTTATATATGTGTTCAATCGCATTTACTTATGTAATTTTTCCCGATTTTTATATTAAATTTTTCAAACCAAAAGTTTATACTGAAGATTTTGAACAAGTAAAAAATTTAACAGTTATACTTTTAAAATTTGTTGCCTTTTATTCAATTTTTGATACAATGAATGTAATTTTTCTTTCCGCATTAAGGGGTGCAGGAGACACAAAATTTATAATGAAGGTTTTTCTTTTTTCTTCAATTTTTATTTTCCTTATCCCTCTTTATATATGCACATATATTTTTAACTTGGGGATATTTGTAAGTTGGTTAATCGCTACTTTATATGTAGTAGTAATAGGATTTATTTTCTTTATAAGATTTTTAAAAGGAGAATGGAAAAAACTTAAAGTAATTGAAACATCCATCTTGATATGATATAATATTAAAAAAGGGAAGGAGGAAGAAAATGGAAGATAGAGAGAAAATGGTTAGTTTTCTTGCTTATTTTTTTGGATGGGTTTCAGGTCTAATTATTTTTTTAACAGAAAAGAAAAGTGATTATATAAGATTTAATGCGATGCAAAGTATAATTTTCAGTGGTTTTTTTACAATTATTCATATTTTTATATCAGTAATTACTTTTCTCCCAGGTATTGGAAAATTTTTCTCTCTTATTTTACATCCGATTGTTTACATAATATGGTTTGTTATCTGGATAATATTACTTGTTAAATCATTTCAAGGAGAGTATTTTAAATTGCCTGTTATAGGAGATTATGCAGAAAAATATTCAAAATTAAAAATTTAATATTTCCCAAATCTTCTACCTGCTTCAACCATATATATAAGATTTTTTGCAGGAACATTAAAATGAATAGAATTTGAAGAACTTAATATATATCCACCACTTTCTGCTGCATCTTTTATACATTTTTCTACTTCTTTATAAATATCTTCTTTACTTCCATACACAAGCGTTTTGGCACAATCAACATTTCCAATTAAAGTAATTTTATTTCCATATTTTTCTTTAAGTTCTTTTAATTCAATCCCTGCTGATTTATCTATTTCTCCATATCCATCAAATCCAATTTCTGAAAACCATATATCCCATAAAGGTCTTGTATTCCCATCGCTTCTATAAACATAGAAAAGTCCAAGATTCTTACAAACTTCAAGTATTTTTTTATATCTTGGCATAAGAAATTTTCTAAAAATTTTAGGACTATAAATTGGTCCATTTTTATCACTTTTTCTACAATTTTATCCCATCCCTCAAATATACTTTTATCATCAAATTCTACTTTTTCTTCAAATTTCTTCTCAATATATTTAATTTCTCTTTCAAGTGCATCAAGACCTTCTTTTTCGTAAGAAGAAGAAACACAGAAAAATTGGCCAGAAGATGGAGAAAACTTATATATCCTTTGAAAATTCTCCACCACCTGTATAAGCATATCTGCCAAGAATTTCAGAAGCAACTTTTGAAACAATTAACTGGTCAGATACAGGAACAAAATCACTTTCTTTATGACTAAATGCATTTATAACTCTTTCTTTCCCTGTCATAAATTATATTATAATGTAAGTTTTTACTAAACCCCATTAGTTATTTTCTCTTTATTATATTTTACCACATTCTTATGTTTGTTTCTTAAAGGGGTTTAAACGCCTTTAAAATCCCTAAAAGGTATCAACT
>JBMFMQ010000052.1:0-11568 GCA_049970595.1 Candidatus Ratteibacteria bacterium
ATTTCCCTACCCAAATCAAATTAAATCTTGGGCTAATAAATCAAAAAATATAACTTTTTCAGTCAAAGTCCACAGAAAAATAACTCATTTATTAAAATTGAATGAAGAAAGTAAAAATGTATATCTTGATTTTAAAAATTTATTTACTCCTCTTGAAGAAAAAATAAAATTTTATTTGTTTCAGATGCCTCCATCATTTTCAACTGAATATTTTGAAAGGGTTATGAAATTCTTCAGTGAGTTTGAAAACAAAGAAAAATTTGCAGTTGAATTTAGGCATAAAAGTTGGTTTTCCGATGAATGGGTTAAAAAGATTGAAAGGATTGGTATTGTTTTTGTAAGTGTTGACAGTCCTGAAATTAAATCATTCATATTTAAAACAAATGAGAAAATTTATTTAAGATTTCATGGAAGAACTGGATGGTATTCACACAATTATACAGAAAAAGAGTTTAAAGAAATAATTGAAAAGATAAAAAAACAGAAACCCCAAAAAATTTATGCATATTTTAATAATAACCATAATATGCTTTCAAATGCCCAAAAATTTTACCAACTCCTTAAAAATTTAAAATGAAAATAACTTTAAATAGGAAGTTCAAATGTAGTTTCTGTGATGATTTTCATAAAGTTGATATTAAAGAGATAAAGTATGGGAAAATTGACCATATTGAGAAATTTATTGAAAATATCACTCAAAGAAAAATTAAAATTTTAATTTTATGTGACTATATTACTTGGGAAATTGCTGGAGATAAAATAAATAAATTTATAAAAACCGGTTCTACATTTCCTTTAATTTTAAGTCCAAAAAATGAAAAGAGGGTAATAGCAAAATATAAATATGTTAGAGAAATTGAAAAAAATATTAATAGTGCTGATTTAATTATTACTGTCGGCACAGGAAGTATTACCGACCTTGGGAAATTGGCTGGATATAAATACAAAATCCCAGTTTTATCTTTTCCCACAGCACCAAGTATGAATGGATTTACATCTCCTGTTTCTGCTTATATAAAAGATGGGGTTAAAATCACAATTCCTGTCTTCCCTTGTAAATATGTCTATATTGACAAAAATATAATATCAAATGCACCAATTGAACTTATAAAAGCAGGATTTGCTGACTCTCTTGCTAAAAGTTTTGCAAATGCTGACTGGAAAATATCTTCAATAATAACGGGCGAAAAATTCTGTATTTTACCTTTAAAAATCGTGAATGAAGCAGAAAAAAAATATATAAGTAAAGGGGATTTGTTATTAAAAAGGGATAAAAAGGTTATAAAAAATCTTATGGATGGACTTAATCTTGGTGGAATTTCTATGATTATTGCAGGTAGTTCTTCTCCTGCTTCTGGTGGAGAACATTTAATTTCTCATTTTCTTGATATGTATTCTTGCATGAGAAATATTGAACCATTTGCTTATCATGGTTTACAGGTAGGGACAGGTGTTTATATAAGTTCTTTAATATATGAAAATCTAAAAAAAATTGATAATTATGAAATTGAAAAACGATTAAATAAAAATAAAGTTGACTATGAAGAAAAATTAAGAGAATTAACTTTTATCTTTCCAAAAAGCAAAAAAATTTTAGAGAAAGTTTTTAAAAAAAAATTGTTAGTTCTTGATGAATTAAGAAATAAATTGCCTGAAAAATGGGATGAAATAAAAAAAGAGGCATTTTCAATTGTCTATTTTCCAGATGAAATAAAAAAATTTTTAAAAAGTGCAAATTGTCCAGTCCATTTAAAAGAAATATGTGATGATGAAAAATTGGTTTATAATTCATTGTTTCTTTCAAGATTTATAAGAGAACGCCTTACAATCCTTGATATTGCAGATGAAATTGGAATTTTAAAAGAAATAGTTTCAGATTATATTAAAAATGAATGAAAAAGAGATAATTAATTTTTTGAAAAAAAATTTTAAAAGTAAGGAAGCAATTTTAGGGATAGGAGATGATTGTGCTGTTATTGAATATTCAAAAAATTATTACTTAATTTTAACAACTGATTCTCTTGTTGAAGATATTCATTTTGAAAAAGAAAAATTTAATTATTATCTGATTGGGAAAAAAGCAATGGCAGTTAATTTAAGTGATATATGTGCTGTTGGAGGAGTTCCTAAATTTGCTTTAGTCTCTCTTGGCTTACCTGATGCAGAATTTGAGATAATAAAAGGAATTACAGATGGAATTAAAGAAATGAGTAAAAAATATAAATTTGAAATAATAGGAGGAAATTTAACAAAATCAGAAAAAATTTTTATAGATGTTTTTATGATTGGGATTGTAGAAAAAAAATATTTAAAAACAAGGAAAGGAGCAAAGCCAGGAGATTTTATATATGTAACAGGAAATCTCGGTGCTTCACAGATAAAAAAACATTTTGACCTTAAAATTCCTATTTTTGAAATTAGAAAATTGATTAAAAAATATGAAATTACAAGTATGATTGATATTTCAGATGGACTTTCTTCTGATTTAATAAAACTTGCAGAAAGCAGTGAGGTAGGATTTAAGTTATATCTTGAAAAAATACCTTTATCAGAAGAGACGAAAAAAATAAGTAAAGATGATATCCAAGCAATAAATCATGCATTGAATGATGGAGAGGACTATGAAATTTTGTTTACTGCGAATGAGAAAATACCTGAAAAAATTGATAAAATAATGATTACAAAAATTGGAGAAATAACAAAAGAAAAAAAATATGAAGGAATTTATAAAGACAGAATAATTGAAATAAAAGATGAAGGTTTTTCCCATTTTTAAATTTTTCAAACTGATTTTTGAAGATGCAAATGGTTAATTTTTATATAATTTTAAAGTGGTTATTTATTTACTTTTTTGTAATTATTGTTTTTAAAAAATGGCAAGTGTCGTTTCTTTATTCAATAATTTCTTTTTGTTTTCTGGTAGGTTTCATTTTAAGAAAAATCAATTTATATCCTGGTAAACCGGAACCACTTATCCTTGATTTTTCTACATTTTTAATTTCTCTTCTATTTTTCTTTCTATCAAAATTCAATTTAAAAATTGATATTAAATTTTCCTTTTTAACAATTTTAATTCCTCATTTACTATACAATTTAATGAAGATGATATTTCGCTGAAAGCTCATATTTATTTCTTTATTTATATTTACTTAAATCAAATTCAAATGTACAGGTCGTTTCTTTTTCATTATACTCATAAGGTTTAAAAATTGCTGAAAGTTTTACTTTTGCATCTTCAGGTATCTGGTCTTTTAGAAATTTAACCTCTCCTTCTGAAATATGAGTATAATCTCTTGCGAATTGAGAATATGGACTCATGTAAGAAGAAATTGGCTGAATTTTTTTATTATTAAATTCAAGATAAAATTTTGCTGTCCTTCCAAATGTAGGATAATCACCATAAAGGGTAACTCTGAAAACAATTTTATCAGCAATTTCCTTTAATGCAAGATTTACAATTTTCATATCAAGTTTTTGATTTTTTTCTTTGGCATTTTTTGAAAGTAGTGCTACCTTTAAAAAAGGAGTTATTAAAGTTGCCCTTCCCTTTCCTTGTTCATATCCGTAATCAACCGTCCAATTATTCGTAAATTCAGTAAAAGTCATTGAAGCATTTTTTTCTCCATAATTTATTGCTTCTTCAATTTCTTTTTGAGTTAAAGGAATCTTTGTTTCATTACTTTTCTTTCCACAACCATTTAAAAGTAAAATTAACCCGAAAAAAAGAATCGTTTTTTTCATTTTTTGATATATTATTTTACTTCAACTCTTTAAACATTTCAAGTTTTATGATATTATTAAACAAAAAGGAGAAAAATGGAAAGAGTTTTAATTTTTGATACAACATTAAGAGATGGAGAACAATCACCAGGAGCAAGTTTAACAAGCCAAGAAAAACTTAAAATTGCTTTACAACTTGAAAAACTTGGAGTTGATATAATTGAAGGTGGTTTTCCTATTTCTTCAGAGGATGATGCTAAAGCAGTGAGAATTATTGGAGAAAATATTAAAAATTCAATTGTCTGTGCTCTTGCAAGATGTAAAGATGAAGATATTAATGTGGCTCTAAAATCTCTTGAAAAAGCAAAAAAACCTCGGCTTCATCTATTTCTTGCCACAAGCCAAATACATAGAAAATATAAGTTAAGAAAAGCAAAAGAAGAAATAATAAAAATAGCAACTGATAAAGTAAGATATGCAAAAAAATTTATTGATGATATTGAATTTTCTCCTGAGGATGCTTCAAGAACAGAGCCAGACTTTTTACTTCAAGTGTGTAAGGCAGTTATTGAAGAAGGTGCAAAAACAGTAAATATACCTGATACAGTTGGATATGCTGTGCCTGAAGAATTTGGGAAACTCATAAAATTTTTAAGAGAAAATTTACCGGAATATGTTATTATAAGTGTTCACTGTCATAATGATTTGGGACTTGCTGTTAGTAATTCATTAAGTGC
The DNA here is from genome assembly GCA_049970595.1 of Candidatus Ratteibacteria bacterium. GTDB lineage: Bacteria > Ratteibacteria > UBA8468 > B48-G9 > JAFGKM01 > JAMWDI01. The sequence continues at coordinate 4,458 of JBMFMQ010000052.1, forward strand.
AATTTTAAATGGAGCAAGACAGGTTGAATGTACCATTAATGGAATTGGAGAAAGGGCAGGAAATGCGGCACTTGAAGAAGTTGTTATGAATCTGATTATAAGAAGGAATTATTATAAAGTTGAAACAAATATAAAAACACAAGAAATTTACAGAACAAGTCGTCTTGTTTCTACTTTAACAGGCATCTTTGTTCAACCAAACAAAGCAATTGTTGGTGCTAATGCTTTCAGACATGAAGCAGGGATCCATCAGGATGGAATATTAAAATATCGTCTTACTTATGAAATAATAGACCCTAAAATGATAGGGATACCGGAAAGTGAACTTGTTCTTGGGAAACATTCTGGAAGACATGCTTTAAAAGAGAGATTAAAAACACTTGGATTTGAAATTGACGATGAAAAATTTGAAGTTATATTTGAGAAGTTTAAAAAACTTGCTGAAAAAAAGAAAGAAATTCTTGATGCAGATTTAATTGCTTTAGCAGAAGAAGAAATCATTTCTATAAAACCTGTTTATGAACTTGTTTATTTTCACATAATATCAGGTTCATCAACAATTCCAACTGCAACTATTAGATTAAAAAAAGAAGGAAAGATAATTGAAGATGCTTCAAGTGGAGACGGTCCTGTTGATGCTCTTTATAAAGCGATTGATAGAATTACTAAAATTTCACCGGTATTAAAAGAATATAAAATCACTGCAATTACAGGTGGTAAGGATGCACAGGGAGAAGTAAATGTTACTCTTGAAATTAATGGAATGAGAGTTTATGGGAAAGGGGTAAGTACAGATATAATTGAAGCAAGTGGGAAAGCATATTTAAATGCTATAAATTTTTACCTTGTAAGGAAACAAATAGAAAAAAAAGTAATTAAAGGAACATAAAATGACAATATCTCAGAAAATACTTGCAATTCATAGTGGGAAAAGGGAGGTTTTTCAAGGAGAATACATTGAATGTAATTTGGATTTAATACTTGCGAATGACATTACAGGACCCCTTGCTATTGAGGAGTTTGAAAAATCTGGTGCTAAATCTGTTTTTGACCCGGAAAAAATTGTCCTTGTTCCTGACCATTTTACTCCATGCAAGGATATTAAAAGTGCAGAACTTGTAAAGAGATTAAGGGAATTTTCAAAAAAATATAAAGTGAAATTCTATGAAATTGGTAAAGTTGGTATTGAACATGCACTTTTACCTGAAGAAGGATTAACTTTACCAGGACAGTTAATAATAGGTGCAGATAGTCATACATGCACATATGGAGCAATTGGTTGTTTTTCAACAGGAGTTGGAAGCACAGATGTCGCTTATGCTATGATAACAGGAAAATTATGGTTTAAAGTCCCTGGAACAATTAAATTTTTTTATTATGGAAATCTAAATGATTATGTTGGAGGCAAGGACTTAATTCTTTATACAATTGGTTTAATAGGAACGGATGGAGCAAATTATAAAAGTATGGAATTTACAGGTCCTTTAATTGAAAACTTACCAATTGATGACAGATTTACGATGTGTAATATGGCTATTGAGGCAGGGGCAAAAAATGGGATAATTAAACCGGATAAAATTACAGGTAATTATTTAAAAGAAATTGGAGTAAATATAAAAATTGATGAAAACTTAAAAACAGATAATGAAAAAGATTATGAGAAAATAATTGAAATAGATACTGGGAAAATTGAACCTCAAGTTTCTGCACCACCTCTTCCAAGCAATTCTAAAAGTGTGAGGGAATATGTAGATATAAAGATTGATCAGGCAGTTATTGGCTCATGCACAAACGGAAGATTAAGTGATTTAAGAAAAGCAGCAAAAATACTTAAAGGTAAAAAAATTCATCCTGAAGTAAGATGTATAATTATACCTGCAACTCAAAAAATATATTATCAGGCATTAAAAGAGGGTTTAATTGAAATATTTATAAATTCTGGTTGTGTCATTTCTCCTCCTACATGTGGTCCATGCCTTGGAGGTCATATGGGAGTTCTTGCAAAAGGAGAAGTTGCAATAGCGACAACAAATAGAAATTTTATTGGAAGAATGGGGCATCCTGAAAGTTATGTATATCTTTCAAATCCAGAAGTAACAGCAGCAAGTGCTATAAAAGGGAAAATATGCCATCCAGAAGAGGTAATATGAAAAAAGAAAACATTGAAAGGGAAAAATGAAAATAAAAGGTAAAGTGTGGAAATTCGGAGACAATATAAATACTGATGATATTATTGCAGCAAGATATTTAATTACAACAGATGAAAAAGAACTTGCTTCCCATTGTTTTGAAACAATAAGACCTGAATTTGCAAAAAATGTTAAAAAAGGTGATATAATTGTTGCTGGAGAAAATTTTGGATGTGGTAGTAGTAGAGAGCATGCACCTGTTTCAATTAAAGGATGCGGTATATCAGTTGTTATAGGTAAAAGTTTTGCAAGAATATTTTTCAGAAATTCAATAAACATTGGATTACCTCTTATAGAATTAAAAGAAGTGGATGAAATAAATGAAAATGATATAATTGAAGTTGATTTTGAAAAAGGATTTATAAAAAACTTAAATACAAAAAAAACATATAAATTTCCTGAATATCCTGAATTTTTACAGAATATAATAAATAGTGGTGGGCTAATGTCTTTGGCAAAAAAATATATAAAGGAAAAATTATGAAGATAATTGAAACAAATTTAAATTTTGAAATAGAAAGTTATAAAAAGCCACTTGGATTTAAGGGAAGGTTTTTAAATTCCTCATGGCAGGTTATAACTTGTTTAAAAAGTGAAAATAATTATTCAATTGGACTTGGAACTCAAAGTGTGCTTTGGTCAGATAGTAGTGTATTTTCTGAAAATAGTGAGAATGGAGGAAATGCCTTGATGTTTGCAACAACTCAATATGCTTTAAAATTATTAAAAGGGAAAGAAATAAGAAATCCTGTTGAAATACTTGATGATATTTTTGAGGATGTTCATAATTATGCAAAAAAGATAACAAATAAGAAAGATTTAAGGGAGACATTTACTTTAAATTCTCTTGTTAGTGTTGATAATGCTTTATGGATTCTTTATGGAAAAGAAACAAATAAACTAAATTTTTTTGAAGTGATACCTGAAAAATACAAAAAATTATTTAAATTCAGACATAAAAAAATTGCCTGTATTCCCCTAATTTCTTATGCAGTTTCTATAAAAGAAATTGAAAATATGATAAAAGAAGGATTTTTTGTTTTGAAGATTAAAATTGGTTCTGACCCTGATAATGACGGAGATAGAGAAAAAATGCTTAAATGGGATATGGAGAGAATAAAAAAGATACATAAAAGATTTAAAAACTACCAAACACCTTATACAAAAAATGGAAAAATACCTTATTATTTTGATGCAAATGGAAGATATGATACAAAAGAAAGATTGAAGAAATTAATTGATTTTTTAGACAGAATTGGTGCACTCCAACAGGTGATAATAATAGAAGAGCCATTTCCTGAAGAACTTGAAATTGATGTAAGTGATTTACCTGTAAGAATAGTCGCAGATGAAAGTGCACATACTGAAAAAAATGTTATTGAAAGAAGTCAGATGGGTTATAAAGGAGTAGCTTTAAAACCTATAGCAAAAACATTAAGCATGACTTTAAAAATACTCAAAGAGGCAGAAGAAAGAGATATGGATTATTTCTGTGCTGATTTAACTGTTATACCTTTACTCTGTGAATGGAACAAAATATTTTCAGCAGGCATAAAAACATTTCAAGAATTAAAAATACCTATAGTTGAATCAAATGGATTTCAGTATTATAAAAACTGGAAAAAACTTTTGAAATACCATCCTTATTATGGTGAAAAATGGATTGAACCTGAAAAAGGTATATTTAACCTTGATGATAAATTTTATAAAGTAAGCGGTGGAATATTTGATGATTGTGAACATTATAAAAAACTTGTAATTTAAACAAAGGAGTAAAATGGGAAAGAAATATAAGATTGGTGTAATTAGTGGTGATGGGATTGGGCCTGAAATTATAAGAGAAGGGATTAAAGTTCTTGAAAGTATAAGTGAGGTTTGTGGATTTAATTTTGAATGGATAGAATACGATTTTGGTGGAGAAAGGTATTTAAAAACTGGAGAAACATTACCTACCAGTGCAATTGAAGAGTTTAAAAAACTTGATGCTATTTATCTTGGTGCTGTTGGTCATCCAGATGTTGCTCCTGGAATTCTTGAAAAAGGAATATTACTTAAAATAAGATTTGAACTTGACCAGTATATAAATTTAAGACCTGTAAAGTTATATCCTGGGGTTGAAACACCTCTAAAAAATAAAAAGCCAGAAGATATTGATTATGTAGTTGTGAGGGAAAATACTGAAGGACTTTATTGCGGAATTGGTGGAAATTTTAAAAAAGGAACTATAGATGAAATAGCAACACAACTATCTATAAATACAAGAAAAGGAGTTGAAAGATGTATAAGATATGCTTTTAAACTTGCAAAGGAAAGAAATAAGAAAAAATCTTTAACAGTTGTAGATAAAGCAAATGTATTAATTTATGAAGGTGACTTGTGGAGAAGGGTAGCAATAGAAGTTTCAAAGGAATTCCCAGATATTAAACTTGATTTTGCCTTTGTAGATGCAACATGTATGTGGATGGTTAAAAATCCAGAATGGTTTGATGTGATTGTAACAAATAATATGTTTGGAGATATAATAACAGACCTTGGTGCAATAACACAGGGAGGACTTGGAATAGCAGCAGGAGCAAATATCAATCCTGAAGGAGTAAGCATGTTTGAGCCAATTCATGGTTCTGCTCCAAAGTATGCAGGGAAAAATGTTGCCTGCCCCCTTGCCACAATTCTGGCTGGGGGAATGATGTGTGATATACTTGGTGAAAAAAAGGCAGCAGAAATTATTGAAAAAGCAATAATAAAAGCACTATCAGAAGGTTATATAAAATCTCTTGAAGCAGGTAAAATGGGTATGACGACAAGTGAAGCAGGTGATTTAATAGCAAAATTTGTTAAGGAAATAGAGTAAAAAGGGGGAAAAATTAAAACAAGAAGGCAATTAAAAATTGAAAGTTTATTAAAAGAAGAAATTGAGGAGATTATCAGAAGAGATGTTTCTGACCCAAGAATTTGTTTTTTTACTATAACCTATGTCCATGTAAGTGGAGATTTGAAAAATGCGAAAGTGGGGATAAGTTTTATAGGAAGTGAAAAGGAAAAGGAAAATGCATTTAACGGTATTTTAAGTGCTACCAAGTTCATCCAATTTAGACTTGGGAAAAAAATATCTTTAAAACATACTCCAAAAATTGAGTTTAAGCTTGACGAAAGAAAAGAATTTAGAGTAGAAGAAATTTTAAAGGAAATTAAAAAAGAAAATGAGGATTGATATAAAAAAAATTTTGGAAGAAGAAATAAATAATGTTTGTTTTCAATTGAAAAAAAATGTAAAGTTTGATGTTTTGCCTTCAGAAAAAGGTGAGTTTGGAGATTTTTATACTAATGTAGCATTAAGAATTGCAGAAAGTGAAAATATACCAGAAAAAATAGCAGAGATTATAAAGGAAAAAATTTCTCCAAAATTAAAAGGGATTATTAAAAAGATTGAAATAAGAAATGGTTTTATCAATTTTTTTATAGACGAAAATGTTTATAGAGAAAATATTTTGAAGATTGCAGAAGAAGGCGAAGATTATCTTAAAGAAAATATTGGTAATAATAAAAAAGTGCTCATTGAATTTGTAAGTGCAAACCCAACAGGTCCATTAACAATTGCTCATGGAAGGCAGGCTGCTTTTGGAGAGGCATTGGCAAGAATTTTAAAATTTGCTAATTTCAATGTAATAAAAGAATACTATATAAATAATACAGGAAGGCAGATGGAACTTCTTGGAGAATCTCTAAAGGCAAGGTACTACCAGTTAAAAGGGACTGATTATAAATTCCCTGAAGATGGTTATATAGGTGAATATTTAATTGAAATAGCGAAAAAAATTGATAAAGTACCTTTATCTGATAAAAACTTTTTCAAAAATTTAGCCTATCGTGAAATTTTAAAGGATATTAAAAAAGACCTTGAAGATTTTGGAGTTACATTTGATAGTTGGGTAGAAGAAAGCGAGTTTGTTGAAAAAGGAGATGTTGAAAAAATTCTAAAAATTTTAAAAGTAAAGGATTTGATATATGAAAAAGATGGAAGTTTGTGGTTTAAAAGTTCTATTTTTGGAGATGATAAGGACAGAGTTGTTGTTAAAAGTGATGGAACATATACTTATCTTGCAACCGATATAGCATATCACAAATATAAAATAGAAAGGGGATATGAAATTCTTATAAATATTGTTGGACCAGACCATCATGGATATATACCAAGATTAAAAGCAGCAGTTTCTGCAATCGGTTTTAATCCAGAAAATTTTATTGTTTTAATTGTTCAATTGACAACATTATACAGAGGAAAAGAGAAATTATCAATGTCAACAAGAAAAGGACAATTTATTACTTTAAAGCAATTAATGGAAGAGATTGGCTCTGATGCTTCAAAATTTTTCTTTATATTCAGGAAAATAGATAGCCATCTTGATTTTGATATTGAAATTGCAAAAAAGGAGTCACCCCAAAATCCTGTTTATTATTTACAATATGCTTATGTTAGGATGAAACATTTAATTGAGTTTGGGAAAGAAAAAGGTTATGAGTTGAAAAATATTGTTCCTGAATTAAACTTGCTTGATAAAGAAGAAGAAATTGAAATTATTAAAAAAATATGGAAATTCAATGATGTTATAAGAGGAGTTATCAATACATATGGTGTCCATCTTCTTGCAGAATACCTTCTTGATATCTCTAAATCTTTTCACTCTTATTATCAAAAATATAGAATAGTAAGCGATAAGAAAAATTTAACATATGCTAGACTTTTTCTTGTTAAATCTCTTCTTTCAATTTTTGATTTATCTCTTAAACTTTTAAACTTAACTCTCCCTGAAAAGATGTAATACTCATAAATACTAACTGAACTAAATATAAAGCACTGGGGTTTGAAACAATCCCACCTTCTTGGTATAGCAATCTTCTCTGTAGGTGGGATGGTTTCGGTA
>JBMFMQ010000053.1:0-11432 GCA_049970595.1 Candidatus Ratteibacteria bacterium
ACTTAAGGAAGAAAAATGAGTATTCTTGATAAAATTGTTGACGAAAAGAGAAAAATTTTGGAGAAAAAAAAGATAGAGATTCCTGAAGAAAAATTGAAAAATATATTGTTTCCTGAAAAACATAGTATTTATTATAGATTAAAAAAAGATTTTGGTATAATTACCGAAATTAAAAGGGCTTCACCATCAACAGGGATAATCAATAAAGATATAAATTTTGGAGAAATTGGTAAAATATATGAAGAAACTGGAGCAAGTGGTATTTCTGTTTTAACATGTGAGCCATATTTTTTTGGTTCATTAAATGACCTGAAGGTAGTGAGAGAAAATGTTAGAATACCTGTTCTTATGAAAGATTTCATTATTGATGAATATCAAATTTATGAAGGGAATTTTTATGGCGCAGATTTTATACTTTTAATAGTAAGAATTCTGGATGATGAAAAATTGAAAAAATATATAAAAATATGTGAAGAACTTAATCTTGAGATTTTAATTGAGGTATTTGATAAAAACGATTTAAAAAGAGTTCTTAAAATTGTTGAGAATTGGGATAAGAAACTTTTAGGAATAAATAATAGAGACCTTGAAACAATGAAGACAGATATAAATAATACATTGAATTTGATTAAATTTATACCAACTGATAAAATAATTGCTATTAGTGAAAGTGGGATAAAGAATAAAAAGGATATTGAAATTTTGAAAAATGAAGGAATAAAGGGTGTTCTTGTGGGTGAAGCGATTTTAAGGAGTAATAATATAGAGGAAAAGTTGAAAGAATTGATAAGTTGAAAAGGAGTAGTAATGGAAGAAAATAAAATAAATCTTTCTGAAAAAGAAATGCCTCAAGCATGGTATAACATTTTACCTGATTTACCAGAACCACTTCCACCAGTTATTCATCCAAAGACAAGACAACCAGTAAAACCAGAGGATTTAGCGCCTATTTTTCCGATGTCTTTAATTATGCAAGAGTTTTCACCTGAGAGATGGATTGATATTCCGGATGATGTTTTAAGAGCATATAAAATTTACAGACCCACCCCTTTACATAGGGCAAGAAATTTAGAAAAGGCATTGAAAACAAAGGCAAGAATTTATTTTAAAAATGAATCAGTTTCTCCCCCTGGTTCTCATAAGCCAAATACTGCAATTGCACAGGCATATTATAACAAAATTGAAGGAGTGAAAAGATTAACAACAGAAACAGGTGCAGGTCAATGGGGAAGTGCTCTTGCCTTTGCTTGTAAAATTTTTGGTATTGAATGTGTAATTTTTATGGTTAAGGTTTCATATTATCAAAAGCCATATAGAAGATTGCTTGCCCAGGCGTGGGGTGCAACAATGTATCCTTCTCCTTCAGATAAAACTGAATTTGGAAGGAAAGTTCTTGAAAAAGACCCTGATTCTCCAGGAAGTTTAGGAATAGCAATATCAGAAGCAATAGAAGAAGCAATTAAAAGAGATGATACAAAATATTCTCTTGGAAGTGTTTTAAATCATGTTTTACTTCACCAGACAATTGTTGGACTTGAGACAAAAAAACAACTTGAAATGATTGGAGAAAAACCAGATGTTTTAATTGGTTGTGTGGGTGGGGGAAGTAATTTTGGTGGATTTATAATTCCATTTGTTCCGGATAAATTAAAAGGAGAAAATATAAGATTTGTTGCAGTTGAACCGAAGGCATGTCCGACTTTAACAAAAGGACTTTACAGATATGATTTTGGTGATACGGCTTGTACAACTCCTCTTCTTAAAATGTATACTCTTGGTCATAGTTTTGTTCCGCCTGGAATTCATGCAGGTGGATTAAGATATCATGGAGATGCTCCTTTACTCTGTCATTTATATAAACTTGGAATTGTTGAAGCAGTTGCTTATCATCAGAAAGAGTGTTTTGAAGCAGGAGTTCTTTTTGCTCAAACAGAGGGCTTTTTACCTGCTCCTGAAACAACACACGCTATAAAAGCAGTTATTGATGAAGCAAAGGATGCTTGTGAAGGAAAGGTAATCGTTTATAATCATTCAGGGCACGGACACTTTGATTTATCCGCATACCAGGCATATTTTGAGGGGAAACTTGAGGACTTTGAGTATCCAGAAGAAAAAATAAGAGAAGCATTAAATGACTTACCTGAAATTTGATGATAGAGATAAAAATCTGTGGTTTTAAAAGAAGGAAAGATATTATTGATGCAGTAGAACTTGGAATAAGATGGATAGGATTAAATTTTTACGAAAAAAGCCCAAGATTTGTTGAAGAAAAAGAAGCAGTATTTTTATTGGAAGAAATACCAGATTATGTTAAAAAAATAGGAGTTTTTGTGAATCCTGATGAGAAAAAAATTTTTGAAATTATAAAAAAACTAAAAATTGATGGAGTTCAACTTCATGGAAATGAACCACCTTGGCTTATTGAAAAGATAAAAAATGGCTTTCCAGAAAAAATTGTTATTAAAAGTATAAGAGTTAAAAGCAAGGAAGAGGTGATGAAAAAAATAAAAAATTATAAAATGGCAGATTATTTTTTACTTGATAGATATGAAAAAGATAGTTTTGGAGGAACTGGAAAGAAGATAAATGAAGATAAAATTGAAAGAGATAAATTACCATGGAATAAAATTTTTATTGCTGGTGGAATAAATCCTGAAAATGCAAAAGAAATCATTAAAAAATATAGACCTTTTGGAATAGATGTTGCATCTGGTGTTGAAATTGCTCCTGGAATTAAGGATATTGAAAAAATTAAAAAATTGATAGAGGAAGTTAAAAATGTTACCTGATAAAAAAGGAAAATTTGGTATTTTTGGTGGAAAATTTGCTCCTGAAACATTAATATCTCCTCTTGAAGAACTTGAAATTGCTTATAAAAAAATATCAAAAACAAAAGAATTTAAAAGAAAACTTAATTATCTGCTTAAAGAGTATGCAGGAAGGCCAACATCTTTATATTATGCAGAAAATTTCAGTAAATATCTTGGATTTAAAGTTTATTTAAAAAGAGAAGATTTAGCATTTACAGGTGCTCATAAAATTAATAATACTTTGGGACAAGTTCTTCTTGCAAAGATGATGGGAAAAACAAGAATTATAGCAGAAACAGGTGCTGGTCAGCATGGAGTTGCAACAGCAACAGCATGTGCTTTATTAAATATGGAATGCGTTGTTTATATGGGAGAAATTGATATAGAAAGGCAAAAATTAAATGTATTTAGAATGAAATTGCTTGGAGCAAAAGTTATTCCTGTAAGTTCAGGAAGTAAAACATTAAAGGATGCAATAAATGAAGCAATGAGGGACTGGATAACAAATTTTAAGACAACCCATTATGTTATTGGTTCAGTTGTTGGTCCTCACCCCTACCCTCTGATTGTTAGAAATTTTCAGTCAGTTATAGGTAAAGAAACAAAAAAACAGATACTGAAAAAGGAAAAAAGATTTCCTGATTATCTTGTTGCCTGTGTTGGTGGAGGAAGCAATAGTTTGGGCTTGTTTTTCCCTTTTTTCAAATATAAAGAAGTAAAATTTATAGGAGTTGAAGCAGCAGGTTTAGGATTAAATACAGATAAACATGCAGCAACTCTTTCAAAAGGTGAAAAAGGAGTCCTTCATGGAAGTTTCTCATATATTTTGCAGGATAATTATGGACAGATAAAAACAACCCATTCAATTTCAGCAGGTCTTGATTATCCTGGAGTTGGACCAGAACATGCATTTTATAAAGAAACAGGAAGGGCTGAATATTATGCTGTAAGTGATGAAATTGCTTTAAAGGGATTTCATATTTTAAGTGAACTTGAGGGTATAATTCCTGCATTAGAACCATCACATGCAATTGGTTGGTTAATAGAAAATAAAGATAGATTTAAAGAAGATGATTTAGTAGTTGTCTGTCTTTCAGGAAGAGGCGATAAGGATGTAATTGAAGTTGCAAAAATTGAAAAACAAATATGACAGAAATTGAAAAGAAATTCAAGGAATTAAAAGAAAGAAAAGAAAAGGCATTGATTTTATATTTTACTGCTGGATTTCCTTCATTTGAAGATTCAATAGAGATAATTAAAAAAAGCAGTGAAAAAGGAGCAGATATAATTGAAATAGGGATACCTTTTTCTGATCCAATTGCAGATGGACCTGTAATTCAATATACTTCAGCAAAGGCACTTGAAAACGGAATAAATACAGATAAATCTTTTGAAATTGCAAAAATTCTTAAAAGTGAAATTAATGTTCCATACCTTTTTATGACTTACTTTAATCCTGTTTATAAATATGGGATTGAAAGATTTGCTGATAACTGTTTTGAATGTGGTGTTTCTGGTTTGATAATACCTGACCTTCCTTATGAAGAAAGTTTTGAATTAAGAAATGTTTTAAAAGAAAGGAATATGAATTTAATTTATTTTTTAACTCCATTTACATCAGAAAAAAGAATGAAAAAGATAATTAAGAAGGCAAGTGGTTTTATATATTTTATAAGTGTTGCTGGAGTTACAGGAATAAGAGAAGATTTAAGTGATGAAACAATTGAAAAATTAAAAAGAACAAAAGAAATGACAAAAATACCCATTGCTATTGGTTTTGGAATATCAAAGAGAGAGCAGGTAAGACAGATTAAAGAATATGTTGATGGTATAATAATTGGGAGTTTTTTTCTTAAGAAAATAATTGATGGACAAATAAAAGAAATGGAAGATTTAATAATTGAATTTAAGAAAGAATTAAAAATTTAGTCATTTTACTATTTGACCAATTGGTCAAATGGTCAAGTTGGAAATTTGAAATTTTGGATTATAGAGAGTAAAATTATGAAGGAGTGAAAATGAAAAGATTAATAAAAAAAATTTTTATATTCTTAATAATTCTGGCAATTTCTGGTGGAGGATTGTTTTATTACAATAAATATAAAGCAGAAAAGTTAAAAAGATTGGCAGAAGAAGAAAAAAGAAGACAGGAAGAACTTGAAAAGGAAAAACAGAAGAAACTATTGGAAGAAAAAAGAAGACAATATGAACAATTTGTAAGTAAAATTGAGAAATATTTTAAGGAAAAAAAGGATTATAAAAAAACTAAGGAACTAATTGATGAAGCACAAGTAGTTGCAAAAAAATACAATTTTCCTATTGATAGAATTAATGAAATTTTGAGGAAAATGGAAATAAATGAATATCTTACAAAACTTAAAAAACTTGAAAGGGAAAATGAGGATATTTATAAGTATTTTTATGTAAGAAGCGAGATTCAAAAAATTCCTGATTTTAAAGAAATAAGACCTTTAAAAGAAAAAATAATTGAAAAGACATATGAAAATGAATATAAAGTTAAACTTATCACTGCAAAAAATTTAATTGAAGAAGGTAAACAAAAAGCTGACCCAGTGAATAATTATTTTCTGAGTAAAAAACTTTATTTAGATTGTAAAAATTTAAGAAATAAAGAAAATATTGAAAAAGATAGAATTGAAGATGAGATTGAAAATATGCAGAATGATTTATATTTTTCCTTTGAAAAATTATACAAAAATACAATTCCTATTGCACTTTATTAAAAATGAACAGAAAAATTATTAATATTGGAGTAATTGGATGTGGAACTGTTGGGTCAAGTTTTATAAGACATTTACTTACAAAAAAGAATATAATAAAGGGAAAAACAGGTATAGAAATAAAAATATTAAAGGTTTTTGATAAAGATAAAAATAAACTTTCTGAATTTAAAAAATTTGCTGCAGAAAATCCAAAAGAAATAATTGAAAATGGAGATATTGACATTGTAGTTGAATTGATTGGGGGTATAGATGATGCATATGAGTTTGTTGTAAAATCAATTGAGAATAAGAAATCTGTTGTTACAGCAAATAAAGCACTTATATCAAAATTTGGAAAAGAAATATTTAATAAGGCAAAAGAAAAAAATGTGTATATTGGATTTGAAGGTAGTGTTGCTGGAGCAATTCCAATTATAAAATCATTAAAAGAAAGTTTTGCTGGAAATAAAATAACAAAAATATTAGGAATATTAAATGGAACAACAAATTTTATCCTTTCAGAAATGTATTATAAAGGAATAAATTTTGAAAAAGCACTAAACGAAGCAAAAAAACTTGGTTATGCTGAAGCAAATCCAAAACTTGATATTTCAGGTTATGATACTGCTCATAAAATTTTGATTCTTTCTTATATTTCTTCAGGATACCTTTTTTCTATAGATGAAATCAAGGTTGAGGGAATTGATAAAATAGAACCAATTGATATCAATTTTGCAAGTGAACTTGGATACAGAATAAAATTACTTGGAATATGGAAAAATGAAAATAATAAAATAGAAATCAGAATTCATCCAACTTTATTGCCTAAAACTCATCTTTTATCTTTTGTTGAAGGAGTTTATAATGCTGTTTATGTTGAAGGAGATTTAATTGGAAAATCACTTTTTTATGGAGAAGGTGCTGGAGGAAATGCAGCAAGTAGTTCTGTAATAAGTGATGTTATTGATATAGGTAGAAAAATCATTTCCGGAAATTATATTGAAGAAAATTTTGTTTTTGAAGAGAAATTAAAATTGAAACCTTTTAATGAAATTGAAACAAAATATTATTTCAGGTTTACTGCTATTGACAAACCTGGTGTTCTTGCCCAAATAGCAAAGATACTTGGCGAGAATAACATTAGTATATCTTCAGTAATTCAAAAAAAGGATAATCCTGAAAAAGCAGTTCCAATAATTATGTTGACACACGAGGCGAAGGAAAATGATGTAAAAAAAGCTATTCAGGCAATAAATAAACTTGATGTTATTAAAAAAGAAACTACTATCATTAGAATTGAAGAACAATATGTTTAAAAAATTTATGAGACCATTTATTTTTCTTTTATTTTTTCTGATAAACTCAATATTTTTTTATTCATACTCTGAAGAAAATGAATTAAAAATAAATGGTGCAAAACAAGTAGAAGAAACATTTTCTGAAACAGAAGAGAATGTAGAAATTGATGAAATTTTGTATTCCTCTCTTGGCTTGAAAGTTAAAAAATTGGAGAAAAAAGGATTTTTAATTGAAGAAGTGAAATTGGATTCTCCTGTTGAAAAAGCTGGTTTTAAGAAAGGAGATGTAATTCTTAAAATAGATAATATTCAATACACAAAAAAGGAATCTCTTTTGAAGAAACTTTTTTATGAAAAAATTAAATCTCCAAGGGCTATCTTAATTATAAGAGATACTGAAGAAAAAATTATTGTCTGGCCACCATTAGACACCACATCTGTTAAAGAAGATGAAAGGAAAAAAATTATATCTTTTGACATTTCAGGAAAAGAAAAAATTAAAAATGGAGATTTTTTGTTTGCTGTAAAAGATTTTGAAAAAGCCCTTGATGTTTCCATTAATTATGATGAGAGAGAAAAAATTTATTATCAAATTTTTTTGTCATATTATTTTTATTTAAAGAATCTCTACCAGACAATTTTGTTTACATTAAATAAAGTTAAAGGATTGACAGAAAATGTGGAAAATATGCAAGAAATAATATGGAATTCTAAATTTTATGAGGAATTTATATTAAAAAATAAAAATTCTTTTGGAGAGATAAAATTGAAAGAACTGAAAGATATATATAGAGATTTTCTTGATTTTAAAAAAGAATATTTTTATGTTTCAAAAAAAGCAGAGGATGCGAAATATTTTGCTTCTCTTGAACTTATAAGAAAAAATTTATCTTATATGCCAGAAGATTTGATTAAAGATATTTTTGATAATTTTTTAATTAATTTTACAAATTTCCAAAATTTTAGGAAAAAAGAAGATATTCAGAATATTGAAAATTTGAAAGTAATGTGGGATAAAAAAATAGAAGATGAAATTCAAAAAATGAAGTCTAAATTAGATATTTACCAAAATCTTATTGAAGAATTGTTATATCTTTCCGATTTTCAAAAATATTTAAAAGTAAAAGTTTATTCATACTGGGATGGGCAACCATCTTTAAGAAGAATTTGTGGAAGGAAATTTTCTATTCCTGAAAACGAACCACAGCAGAGAATTGTAGAAGTATTTGGAAAATATCTTTCAGAATCGCCTTCTTCTTTTTATATACCTTCTTGTGAAGTTTCATTGAATAATAATGGAAAGTATGATTTTGAAGGAGAAGTTGTAATTATTCTTTTGAATCCTAATAAAAATATAATTGAAAGAAAAGGAATTCCTTTTATTATTGAAAAGGGTGAAAGAAAAGTTTTATTTATTCAGTTTACTTCTGTTCCAACAGAGAATATTGTTGAACTTAAATGTGTTTTTGAAGGTCTTGGAAGAATTGCTCCTCAATATAAATTTCTTCTCAAGGATTGGAATATGTATGTTTACATAAGAGACAAATTTTCAAACGAGGTTGATTTTGGGGAATATTTTATAAATCCATAATTAAATTTTCAAAAATATAAATCTTAAAATAAAGGCAATTGCAGTAATAACAACCACAGGATTTAATTCTTTATATCTTCCAGAAAGAAGTTTTAGAAAAAAATAAGAGATGAAACCAAATGCAATTCCTTCTCCAATATTATATGTGAAAGGAATTCCAATAAATGATAAAAATGCAGGAATTGACTCAGTTGGGTCATCCCATTTTATTTTTTTTATTGTTGGCACTATTAAACTTCCTATAATGATTAACGCAGGTGCTGTAATTGGATAAAGAGTTATCCCTGAAGTTGTTGAAACTCCTGTTCCAATCATTTTTATAAAAGGATAAAAGAAAATAGAAAGTAAAAATAGAATTGCAGTTATTATGGATGTAAAACCAGTTCTTCCACCAACTGAAATTCCTGATGCACTTTCAATATAACTTGTTACAGTACTTGTTCCTAAAATTGCTCCTACAACTGTTCCTATAGCATCGGATAATAAAACCCTTTCTACTTTTGGAAATTTTCCATCTTTTATGAAACCACCTGCCTGACCAATACCTATTGCTGTTCCAACTGTATCAAATAAATCCATAAAAAGAAATACAAAAATTATGGTAAATAGTCCTTCTTTTAAAGCACCAATTATATCAAGTTTTAAAAATGTTGGTGAAATTGACGGAATTTTTCCCACTATACCTTCATATTTAATAACACCAATAAAAATTCCAATTATTGCTGTAATTATCATCCCTATAAGTATATTTCCTTTTATTTTCCGTGCCATTAAAGTTGATATTGTTATAAGACCTATTATAGATAAAATAACCTCTTTTTGATACAGATTTCCAATAGTCAAAATAAGCCCTCCTTTTTGAACTATTCCACTCTGGATAAGTCCAATAAATGTAATAAAAAGACCTATTCCACCTGCTATACCAAATTGGAGGGATGTTGGCACCCCTTCAACAATTTTTTCTCTGACTTTCCATATTGAAAGAATTATAAATAAAACTCCTGAAATAAAAACAGCACCAAGGACTTTTTGCCATGCAATACCCAAACCAAGAATAACTGTATATACAAAATAAAAGTTTTCTCCCATACCTGGTGCAAGGGCAATTGGATAATTTGCATAAAGTCCCATTAATAGAGTTGCTATTGCTGAAGAAAGGCATGTTGCTACCATTACTGCTCCAAAATCCATTCCTCCTTCAGATAAAACTGCAGGTTGAACAAAAATAATATAAGCCATTGTAATGAATGTGGTAATACCAGCAATCATTTCTGTTTTTATATCTGTATTTCTTTCTTTAAAATTGAAAAATTTTGATATTTTTACCATTTTTCCCAATGGAGAACTTCTTTTAATTCCCTCTTTTTTGGTTTTGGCTCTTCAGAAGGATATCCAATTGAAATTAAACTTACAAGTTTATATCCTTCAGGAACTCCAAGAATTTCTTTTATTTTTTCTGCATATGCCTTTTTATCACCTGCAATCCAACAACTTCCAAGTCCATAATCTTTTGCTGCAAGTAAAATATATGTTGTGGCTGCAGAACCATCCTCAAGATAATATTTTGTATCCTTACAGAAAACAGCAATACAACAAGGCGCCTCTTTTATAAACTTTCCATAATCAGTTATATCTGCAATTTTTTCTCTCATTTTCTGGTCTGTAATAACTACAAATTCCCATGGCTGAATATTTATAGCAGTTGGAGCAAATCTCGCACAATCAATAATGTTTTCAATAATATCTTTTGGAACTTCTTTTTTCTGATATCTTCTTATACTTCTTCTTTCCTTCAATACTTTCAATGTTTCCATATCTACCCCCTCTCTTAATAAAAAATAAATTCTGTCTGTTTTCTATCCTTCTCATTTTATTTTCCAAAACTTATCAATTTCTTTCTGATAATTATTTATTTCCCCTTTGTAAACTTTCTCAAATTTAACAGGTTTCTTCAGATAATCAGATTCATAACAACTTTCGCAAAAAGCCATAATTTTTAGACCATCTTTACCATCAATTTCAACTTTCTTTTCCCCTTTTATAGCCCTTGCAAAATCTATCCATTCAAGACCAAATCCATCATAACATTTATATGGAAAAATTTTTTCCTTTTCATCTTCGGATAAACTGCTTAAAAATTCTTTTTCTATTTCTTCGCTTTTTATAATTTTACCATCACTTAAAATTATTTCTCCACCATTCTGAAAAGGATGAAAAACAAAACCTTTATCTTTTATAGCACCATTTTCTCCTGAATATAATCCATAATTTAAATTAAAACCAGGGGCACTCCTTGAATAAACCCAGTTTACAAAAATTCCATTTTTAAATTTTATAATAGAATCCCATGTATCTTCAACATCTGCCTTACTTCTCCCTATAAATGGTGCATCTTCTATTACTCTTTCATCATATCTTTTTATTTCACAATATACCTCATCAACTTCTCCAAAAAGATATAAAAGCATATCAGCAAAATGATGT
This sequence comes from Candidatus Ratteibacteria bacterium, assembly GCA_049970595.1. Lineage (GTDB taxonomy): Bacteria > Ratteibacteria > UBA8468 > B48-G9 > JAFGKM01 > JAMWDI01. The sequence continues at coordinate 10,907 of JBMFMQ010000053.1, forward strand.
CCACTATCCATAATCATTCCGCCGCCACTTAAAAGTTTTATCCCCCTCCACTTAAATGCTGGATTGTTAAAATCAAAAGGAGAATTTGCTACAGAAGCAACAAGAGCAAATCTTATATCTCCAATATATTTTTTATTTTCAATCATCCATTTTATTGCTCTTGGTCCCAAATATCTTCTTATATTTTCGGCAACAGATAAAACAAGATTTCTTTTTTCTGCTTCATTTGCAAGTTTTTTCCCTGCCTTTAGAGTCAAAGCAAGGGGTTTTTCTATCATTACATGATAATTGTTTTTAAGAAGTTCAAGTCCAATTTTATGGTGAAGAAAATGTGGAAGACATAAAACAAAACCATCGCAAATTTTTTTTGAAATTATATCCTGGTAATCAGTGAAAACAACTGGTTCATTTTTCTGGAATTTTAAAATCATCTCTTTTTTATCTTCTGCATTTTCTCTTCTTTCATCACATAAAGCAGTTATTTCTATTTCTTTACAACCATTTTCAAAAAGTATTTTAACTCCAT
>JBMFMQ010000054.1:0-11369 GCA_049970595.1 Candidatus Ratteibacteria bacterium
TTCTTGAGGGGAGTTCAAGGTATTTTTATCTGTTCTGGGCAAAAAACGCCAGAAAAAGCACTTGGGGTTGTTTCTCCTTTTCCTTCATTTTTACTGATGTATTTAGTTTATTTTATTTTCCTTTGTTTTTCCCCACTGCCTTGGTCCTACCGAAACCATCCCACCTACAGAGAAGATTGCTATACCAAGAAGGTGGGATTGTTTCAAACCCCAGTGCTTTTGTGGTTGAGTTTACCTACTAAGATTTGTTTTTAAGATATTCAATTATTGATTTTGCTGCTTTTTTACCCATACCCATAGCACTTATTACAGTTGCTGACCCAGTTGCCACATCTCCACCTGCATAAATACCTTTTATATTTGTCTCACATGTCTTAAGGTTAACGATTATATTTCCATGTTTTCCTGTTTTTAATTCAGGATATGATTGTGTTATTAAAGGGCTTGGGGATTGCCCTATTGCAACAATAACTGTATCAAAAGACAAAATCTCCTCACTTCCTTCAATAGGAATAGGTTTTGGCCTTCCACTTTCATCTGGCTCGCCAAGTTTATTATGTATAATTTTTATCCCTTTAACATATCCATTCTCATCTCCAATAATCTCAACTGGTTGAACAAGAAAAATAAATTTTATTCCTTCTTCAATAGCATTTTCATATTCTTCTTTCCTTGCAGGCATCTGGTTTTCAGTTCTCCTATATAAAACAAAAACTTCTTTGGCACCAATTCTTAAAGCACTTCTTGCACAATCCATTGCTACATTTCCACCACCAATAACAGCAACTTTTTCACCTATAGAAATAGGTGTATCATATTCAGGAAATAAATATGCCTTCATTAAATTAATCCTTGTTAAAAATTCGTTTGCTGAATATACCCTCAATAAATTTTCTCCACAAATTCCCATAAAAGATGGAAGTCCTGCTCCTGTTCCTATAAATATTGCTTGGTATCCCATTTCAAATAATTCTTTTATTGTTAGTGTCTTTCCTATTATTACATTTGTTTTTATTTCAACTCCTAAAGATAATATTTGATTTATTTCTTTTTCAACAATTCTTTTTGGTAATCGAAACTCAGGAATCCCATAAACTAAAACACCTCCTGGCTTATGTAATGCTTCAAAAATTGTTACTTTTATTCCACACCTTGCAAGTTCTGCCGCACATGTAAGCCCAGCAGGACCTGAACCAATAACAGCAACCTTTTTCCCTTTTAAATTATAATTTATTTTAAAATTTAAACTAAAATTTGCATTATCAGCAGCAAACCTTTCAAGTTTACCTATTGCAACTGGTTGGTATTTTTTCCCAAGAGTACAAAATTTTTCACACTGTGTTTCCTGAGGACATACTCTTCCACATATTGCAGGCAAAAGATTTTTTTCATATATTATTTCAAGTGCTTTTTGAATGTCTCCCTCTCCTATTTCTTTTATAAATTTAGGAATATCAATTTCAACAGGACAACCCTTTATACATGGAGCATTTTTACATCCAAGGCATCTTTTTGCTTCTTGGATTGCCTGTTTTTCATCATATCCAAAAGAAACTTCATCAAAATTTTTTATTCTTTCTTCTGGATTTTGCTTTTTATCCTTAACCCTCTCCTTCATTTTATTTCTACTCTTTTATTAGTTATAATTATATGTTTTTTCCAGTTTTTATCATCTTTTAATGGATAGTCCTTTCTAAAATGTGTTCCCCTTGTTTCTTTCCTCATCAATGCACTTTCGGTAATTAAGTTTGCAACAATAAGCATATTTAAACTTTCAAAACCTGTTGGTTCATCAAATTCCCTTGAAAAAGCATATTTCTTCCATTCATTTAATTTTTCAAAAGCATATTTTAAAGAACTCTCATCCCTTTCAATACCAACATTTCTCCACATCAAACTCCTTATAGACCTTCTTAAATCTTCCTTATCTATTAAAACATCCTTTCTTTTAGGAAAAATAAATTTAATTTCTCTCTTTATAATTTTAAGATTTTCTTCCTTTAATTTAATACCAACTCTCTTGCCAAAAACAAGACATTCAAGAAGTGAATTACTTGCAAGACGATTTGCTCCATGAACTCCTGTAGATGCACATTCTCCACATGCAAAAAGATTTGAAATATTTGTTTTTCCCCATAAATCTGTTTTTATCCCACCTATTAAAAAATGAGCAGCAGGTCTTACAGGAATTAAATCTTTACTTGGTTCTATTCCATATTTTTTACAAAAATTATAAATCTGAGGAAATCTTTCTTTAATAAATTCTTTTTTAAGATGTGTAAGTTCAAGATAAACACAATTTGAGTTTGTCTTTTTCATTTGGTCTATAATTGCTCTTGAAACTACATCTCTTGGTGCAAGTTCTCCATCTGGATGGTAATCAAACATAAATCTTTCTCCAAAAACATTTCTTAAAATACCACCTTCTCCCCTTACACTTTCAGAAATTAAAAATCTTGGTGCTCCTGCCATATAAAAAGTAGTTGGATGGAATTGGTAAAATTCAAGGTCTTGAAGTTCTACTCCCCTTCTATATGCAATAGCAATACCATCTCCTGTTATATGTGAAGGATTTGTTGTCTCCTGAAAAACCATACCGGCTCCACCTGTTGAAAGAACATACCCTTTTGCCTGAATAAAAAGGATTTTATTTTTTTTCTCATCAAGGATAAGTGCTCCCAAAATTTTATCCTCTAAAGATACAAGGTCTATCAGAAAACCATTATTTAATATTTTTATATTATTACATTCTAAAACTTTTTTGAAATAAAACTCTGTTATACTCTTTCCTATTGAATCTCCATTTGAGTGTAAAATCCTGTTTTTTGTATGTCCTGCCTCTCTTGTGAAGTGAAATTCTCCATCTTTTTTGTCAAAATTAAAACCCAAATTAATAATTTCTTTTATTCTTTCAATCCCCTCATTCACAAGTATATCAACCGCCTCCTCATTATTTAAATAATATCCAACTTCAAGTGTATCTTTTTTATGCAAAGTTGGACTATCATCTTTATTTAGAGCAACTGCAATGCCACCTTGAGCATTATAACTACAGGATTCTTCCTTACCATTTTTAAAAACAAGCAATGTATTATAATCTTTTAACTGGTATGCAACAACAAGTCCAGCCAGGCCTCCACCAATAATTAAAAAATCAACACTTTCTTTCTGTAGATATCTTGTATCAAAAGAGATTAAATATTCAGGAATCATTTTTTGTTTTTTAAAAGGTTATCAAGTTTTTCCTTATAAAAATCTTTTTCATCTTGGCTAGCATAATCAATTATAAGAATACCATTTAAATGGTCAATTTCATGCTGGAAACATCTTGCCATAATATTTTTCCCTTCAACTATAATTTCTTTGCCATTTTCATTCAATCCTTTTATGGTAATCTCTTTTGCCCTGTTTATAGAAAAATAAATTTCTGGAAAACTTAAACATCCTTCAAGGTCTATAATTTCTCCTTTTTTTTCAACAATTTCTGGATTTATGACTGTAATAAAATTATTTTTTTCTTTATCATATGCAATAAAAACTCTTTTCAAAATACCAACTTGGACTGCTGAAAGTCCAATTCCTTTTACAAAAATAAGTGTTTGTTTCATTGAATTTATAAGTTTTAAAATCTTTTCATCTATATTTTTTATTTCCTCGGATTTCTTTCTTAAAATTTTTTCGCCATATTTTCTTATTTTTCTCATTTTTTAAAGATGGGAAATCTTTTTTCAACAGGTAATTTTAACCTTGAGATATTTTTCAACCATTTTTATAGCACAGTATTTCCCACACATTGTGCAGACATCTTTTTCTTTCAATGAGAATTTATTTCTTAACATTTCAAATTTTTCTTTATCAATCGCAATTTCTTTTTCTTTTTCCCATTTTCTTTTTGTTCTTAAAATATCCATTAAATAATCTTTTTCAATCTCTTTTCTAATTCCTTTACCTATATCTCCTACATGGGCAGCAATTTTTGCAGAAATAACTCCTTCCTTTACTTCTTCAATCCCTGGTAATGACAAATGTTCACTCGGAGTAACATAACATAAAAAATCTGCTCCTTTCCATGCAGCAATAGCACCTCCTATTGCAGATGTTATATGGTCATATCCAGGAGCAATATCACATACAATCGGACCTAAAACATAAAAAGGAGCACCATGACATATTTTTTTCTCAAGCAATACATTACTTTCAATTTCATTAATAGGGATATGACCAGGACCTTCTATTATAACCTGAACATCATTTTCCCAGGCATATTTAGTCAATTCTCCAAGGGTTAATAATTCTTCAATCTGTGAACTATCAGTTGAATCAATAAGTCCACCAGGTCTTAATCCATCTCCTAAACTTAAAACAAGGTCATATTTTTTTGCAATTTCTATCAATCTGTCAAAATTTTTATATAGAGGATTTTCTTTTCCATTTGCAATCATCCATGAAATCAAAAAAGCACCCCCTCTACTTACAACAAGTGATTTTCTTGGATTTTTTTTAAGCCTTTCTATTGCCTTTAAATTTACTCCACAATGAACTGTAATAAAACTTACCCCATCTTCTGCATGTTTTTCTATAACTTCAAATATTTTTTCCTCATCCATCTTTATTATTCCGCCTTTTTCATTTATTGCCTCTATACCTGCCTGGTATATAGGGACTGTGCCAACCGGAACATTGCTTTCTTTTATTATCTCTCTCCTTATTTTGTCAATATCCCCTCCTGTGCTTAAATCCATAACTGTATCTGTTCCATATTTTTCAGCAATTTTCAATTTTTCTATCTCAAGTTTTATATCACACACTTCAGGAGAAGTTCCAATGTTTACATTTACTTTTGTTTTTAATCCTTCTCCTATACCAACAACTTTCCCTTTATGTTTTAAAATAATAATCTTCCCTTCACTTACCTTTCTTGCAATATCTTCTGGATTTAAATCTTCTTTTTTTGCAATCTGTTTGACTGCCTGACTTATAACTCCATTTTTTGCTATTTCTTTTTCAAGTTTTCTCATTCCAATATCCCTCCTGTATTTGCTGATTTTACAAGTTTTGAATATTTTGAAAGGACTCCTCTCAATTCTTTCTTCATAATTTTCATTTCCTTTTTCCTCTTTTCCATTTCTTCTCTGCTTATCTTTAATTCAAGTTTCCTTTCAGGTATATCAATCTCAATAATATCTCCATTTTTTACATAGGCAATTGGACCACCTTCTGCTGCCTCAGGACTTACATGCCCTATGCATGGACCCCTTGTTCCACCAGAAAACCTTCCATCCGTAATTAATGCAACTTTTTCATCAAGTCCTTTTCCACTTATTGCAGAGGTAATAGAAAGCATCTCCCTCATTCCAGGTCCACCTTTTGGTCCTTCATATCTTATAACTATTACTCCTTGGTTTATTTTACCCTCAATAACAGCATTCATCGCATCCTCTTCACAATCAAAAACATACGCTTTTCCTTTAAATCTCATCATACTTTCTTTTACTGCCGACTGTTTAACAACTGCACCAAAAGGTGCAAGAGAACCTTTTAAAATAGCAATACCTCCTTCTTTCATATATGGATTTTCAATATCTCTTATAACATTCCTGTCATAAATCTTTGCTTTATTTATTATTTCTCCTATTTTTTCTCCATTTACAGTTAAACATTCTTCATAAATCAATCCTTTCTTACTCAATTCCTTCATAACACCTGAAATCCCACCAGCCCTGTCAAGGTCCTGTATATGTTGAGCCGATGCAGGAGAAAGTTTACATATATTTGGTGTTTTTCTGCTTATTTCATCAAAAAGTTCAAGTTCAAGTTTTATTCCTGCCTCATTTGCTATTGCTGGTAAATGTAAAACAGTATTTGTGCTTGCACCTATTGCCATATCAACAGTTATTGCATTTAAAAAACTTTCATATTTAACTATATCCTTTGGTTTTATATCTTTTTTAACAAGTTCAACAATCTTCATCCCAGTATATTTTGCCAACCTCATTCTTCTTGCATCAATAGCAGGAATTGTTCCATTCCCAGGTAAAGAAAGTCCGAGTGCTTCTGAAATACAGTTCATAGAATTTGCTGTAAACATTCCAGAACAACTTCCTCCCCCAGGACATGCCATATCTTCTATTAATTTTAACTCTTCCTCGTCTATCTCTTTATTCAGAAACTTCCCTATCCCTTCAAAAACACTTATAAGGTCAATTTCTTTTCCAGTTGGCAAAATACCACATAACATAGGTCCACCACTTATAAAAATTCCAGGAATATTCAACCTTAAAAGAGCCATAAGCATTCCCGGAACAATCTTATCACAACTTGCTATCATAACAATACCATCAAATTGATGTGCCTGTGCCATAATTTCAACACTATCTGCAATTGTATCCCTTGAAACCAAACTATATTTCATACCTATATGACCCATTGCAATTCCATCGCAAACTCCAATTACACCAAATTCAAGTGGAGTTCCACCTGCCATCCTTATTCCTGCTTTAACTGCCTCTGCAATTTTATCAAGATGGATATGTCCCGGGATTATTTCATTTCCTGAATTTGCAACTCCAATAATTGGTCTATTTATTTCTTCATCAGTTAAACCAATTGCTTTAAGTAAACTTCTATGAGGAGCCCTTAAATATCCTTTTTTTATGTTATCGCTTCTCATTTTTTTCCTCCCTTGTTTTCAAATAATATAGTAAAAACAGAAGATTGTCAATTTTTGACTTTTTTTTAAATTTTAATAAAATAATAAAATAAAACAGGAGGGAAAAATGGGAAAGGTAAGGATTGGAATAATTGGTGTTGGTGGAATGGGATATGCACATTGTAAAATTGTAAATTCACTACCAGAAACTGAATTGACCTGTGTTTCAGATATAGATGAGAATGTTGCAAAAGAAAGGGGAGAAGAATTTAAAGTTAAATATTTTACTGATTATAAAGAACTTATAAAAAGTGGTTTATGTGATGCTGTAATAGTTGCAACTCCTCACTGGTTTCATCCTGAAATAAGTATTTTTGCTTTTGAAAATAATTTACATGTTTTGAGTGAAAAACCAATTGCAGTAAGAGTTTCAGATGCAGATAAAATGATAGAAGCAGCAAAAAAGTCAAAAAAAGTATTTTCAATAATGTTTCAAAGAAGAACAGAACCAATATTTAAAAAAGCAAAACAGATTATTAAAAATGGAGCAATTGGAGAAATAATGAAATCTGTTTGTATAGACCCTTGGTATAGAAGCCAGGCATACTATGATAGTGGAACATGGAGAGCAACATGGAAAGGTGAAGGAGGTGGTGTTTTAATAAATCAGGCACCACATACAATTGATTTATTTACACTCCTTGCAGGGCTACCTAAAAAAATAGAGGCAAAGACAAGAACAAAATTACATGAAATAGAAGTAGAGGATGAAGTAAGTGCATTTTTAGAATATGAAAATGGTGCATGGGGATATTATTATACTTCTACATGTGAACCAGTTGGACCATTTCATCTTGAAATTACTGGAGAAAAGGGGAAAATTATAATTAGAGAAGGGACTTTAACTTTTTATTCTTTTGAATGTCCAATTTCAGAATTTACAAAAAAAGCGCCTGATATGTGGGCATCTTTAAAATATACAGAAGAAAAAATTGAAATAAAATCAAATATTGAAACAGGACATGCAGTTATAATAAAAAATTTTGCAAGAGCAATTTTATATGGAGAAGAATTAATTGTTAAAGGAGAAGAAGGATTAAAAAGTGTTGAATTCATAAATGCATGTATTCTTTCAGGAAAAAAAGGAAAGGCAGTTGAAATTCCTGTGGATAGAAAAGAATATGACCAACTTATGGAAGAACTTGTAAAATCATCAAAACCAAAAAAGGTTGTAAAAGTTGAGAGAATTACAGACCCGAATATTGCAAAGAAAACATAATTAAATCCATCTTCTTTCATGCATTGCTTCTATAAGAAATTTTACTGCTAAGTATGTTGCTGCTTCCCTGTATGTCAGATTTAATTTTTCTTTAATTTCACTTATCTTATAAAAACATTTCTCTATCTTTTTATCAATTTCTCTAAAAACTTCCTCTTTTTCTGTCTGATTTCCGGATTTTCCATTTCTCCATTCAATATATGAAGCAATAACTCCTCCTGAATTACATAAAAAATCTGGAAGAACTAAAATCCCCATATCTTTCAAAATTTCATCTGCCTTTTCATTTATCGGGTCATTTGCTCCTTCAATAACTGCTTTACATCTTAATTTCCCTGCATTTTTTTCAGTTATCACATTTTCAGTTGCACAAGGAATTAAGATATTTACATCCATTTCAAGTAATTCTTCGTTTGTAATTTTTTCACTTTCTGGATAATCTGCAATAGTTATATTTTTATTTGGTGCATATTCAAAAAGTTTTTCAATATTAAAGCCATGGTCATTGTATATTCCACCATATATATCTGAAATGGCGACTATCTTTGCTCCAAACTTTTCAAGAAAATAACAAGCCCATCTTCCAACATTTCCAAATCCCTGAACACCTATCTTCATATTTTTAATGCTCTCCTTCATTACATTTTCAACAAATATTTTTGTAGATGTTGCTACAGACCTGCCGGTTGCTTCAAGACGCCCAGGAAGTCCACCTATCTTAACTGGTTTTCCTGTTACACATTCAGGTTTATGTAATTCTCCATATATAACAGCCATATCAAATTGGTCTGTTCCAAGGTCAGGTGCTGGAATATAATTTTCAGCAACAAGTTCTTCTCTTATCATATGAACATATTCTTTAAATATTGAAATTCTTGTAAACTCATCAATTTTGGATGGATTTTCAACTCTTATTCCTGATTTTCCGCCTCCAAAAGGTAATTCTGTAAGAGCATTTTTATATGTCATAATTTTTGCAAGACGCCTTGTTTCCTCAAGAGTAACATTTTCAGACAATCTAATTCCTCCTTTTGCAGGTCCTAGGACTAAATTATGATAAACAACATATGCATCGCAAAAAACTATTTCATCATCTTTTGTTTTGAAATTCACTGAAAACGAAATTTCTTTTTCATTTGTTTCAAGAAGTTTTTCTGCAGCAGGAGAAATTTTAATAAATTCTTTAATTCTATCAAGTTTAACTATTGCCATTTTCCCTCCCTTTTTCAAAATTTATAAACCTTGAGAAAAGTTCATTTTTTATATCTACTTTTCTTCCTTCTTTTGCCGAAATTACAGCTCCAAGACAACTTGCAACTGTTTTTGTTCCTTCAATCTCGTCCATCTCAATATCTTCATTTTTCATAATTTTTTCAACAAAATAATTTATTTCTGCTGAAACATTATGAGAAGAAATTGAAACTGGAATTTTGGCAAAATTATAATCTGATTTCTTTTTAAAATATTTTGTTGAACATAATAGAATATGGTCTGATGTATTATCAGAAATTATTGTTCCTTTAGTCCCATAAAAAACACTCCTCATAGTATATGGTCTTATACATCCAATTGAACAGAAAATCTTACCCATAATCTCATTTTCAAATTTATATACTGCTATTGTTGCATCATTTACAGGCCAATCAGGTAAACATTTATGATTTGAATATGCAAAAACCTCTATTGGGTCACTTGCAATCCATCTTAATAAATCAACTGCATGACATCCACCACCAATAAATGGTTCTCTTCTTTTATCCTTTCTCCATTTCCCAACTCCTTCAGCAACCCTATAATCATGGGCATATTCACTTTCAACAAAAAATAATTCTCCTATCTCTCCTGAGTCAATAATTTCTTTGGTTAAAACAAATCCAGGAGCAAACCTACATACCTGTCCAACCATAAATTTTTTACCAGATTGCCTTACTGCTTTTATAATTTCAATACAATCTTCAAGATTTAAAGCAAGTGGTTTTTCACATAATACATGTTTATTTGAGAGTAATGCTTCTACAGAATGTTCTTTATGAAAATAATCGGGTGTGGCAACAGAAACAATTTCTATCTCCTTTATTTTTAAAAGTTCCCGGTAATCAGTTGTTGCAAATGGAATGTTAAATTCTTTTTTCACATTTTGGAGCGTATTTTCATCAATATCACATATTCCATAAACTTCAGTATTCAGATTTTGTAAATAACCGAGAAGATGTGCTTTCCCCATTCTTAATCCAATTATTCCAACTTTCATAACTCCTCCTTTTTTACACTTTTGCAAATATATCATAAATTTAAAAACTTTGCAAATTTGACTTTTTATTTACTGAATATATAATATTTCTATGATTAAAAAATTTCAATTTCTCTGTAAACCTGAAGTTATTTATGGTTGCAATTCTGTCTCTTCTTTACCTTGGTTAGTCAAATCCATTAATTGTAAAAATCTTTTAATTGTTGTGGATAAAAAATTTTCAAAGACATTATTTTTCCAAGATATTTTGAACTCCTTAAAAAAGGAAAATATTAAATTTTCTGTCTTTGATAAGATTGAAGGAGAACCAACAACAGATATTGGAAATGAATGTGGGGAATTTGCAAGGGAAAATAAATGTGATGCTGTTTGTGGAATTGGAGGTGGAAGTTCACTTGATACAGCAAAAGCAGCAAGCATTTTAATAACAAATGGAGGTAAAATAGAGGACTATCAAGGGTTAAATAAAGTTCCAAAAAAAGGTGTTCCAAAAATTATGATACCAACAACTGCAGGAACTGGAAGTGAAGTTACATTTACTGCTGTATTTATAAGAAAGGAATTAATGAAAAAAGGAGGAATTAACAGCTCTTATTTATATCCTGATTATGCTATTCTTGACCCAGTTTTAACAATTTCACTCCCTCCAGATATAACTGCTTCAACAGGTCTTGATGCCTTCTGTCATGGAATTGAAAGTTATATATCAAGAAGGGCAAATTTTTTAACAGAGATTATTTCCTTACAAGCAATGAAACTTATATGGAATAACATTTATGATGCTTATAAAAATGGAGAAAATGTGAAATCAAGAGAGAATATGCTTTATGGAAGTTTTCTTGCAGGACTTTCACTTGCAAATGCAGGAGTTACAGCAGTTCATTCAATGTCATATCCTCTTGGAGGAAGATTTAAAATACCACATGGAATTGGAAATGCTATGCTTCTTCCTTATGTTCTTGAATCTGACCTTCAAAATGATAAATCATTTATAATAAAAGAAAAATTTTCAAATATAGTTGATTTTATAATGCCTGAATATAAAAATAAAGATAATGATTTTAAAAGTAATTTGCTTATTGAAGAAATTAAAAAAATGCTTGAAAAACTTAAAATACCAAAACTAAAAGATTTCCATATTCAAAAAGATTTATTTGAACAACTTGCAGAAGAAGCACTTTCAGTTAGTG
>JBMFMQ010000055.1:0-10550 GCA_049970595.1 Candidatus Ratteibacteria bacterium
GAAAACTGAAGAAAAAGAAAAACTTCTTGAACTTTTATCAATTTATGAAAAGTTTTCAATTGAAAAAAAAGAAAAGATTAAAGATTTATTAAAAAAAGAAGAAAATGGTAACTGGTATAATGAATTTCTTTCTTATGAAAGAGAGGATTTTTTAAAAAAGAAAAAGGGAGCGAGTTGGCTTTTGGCAAGAAAAATATTTGGAATTTCTTATGACAGGGAGAGAGTTAAAAAAATTATTGAAACAGAGAAAGACCTTGAACAATTAAGAAATAAGATATATCAGGCAATTTATGAAACATATAATGACAACCAAGATATAGAATGTGCCAGAAGAATAAGTTTAAGAGCAAGTAAAGAAAATAAAAGAATTGTTTGTGGAAGGTTTAGCCGCGCTTTTTACATTGATGCTTTACTCCTTGCCAATTCAAAACTTATACCTAAAAATTCTCTTATTACTTATTATGAAAAAATAAAAAATCAACTTAAAAATCTTAAATTTATGCCTGATTATTTATACACAGAAATTAATGAACTTGAATATCTACTTGAAGAAAATGAAATTTCAAAAGCACAAATTCTTGGAGTATTGAAAAAATTTGAAAAAGATTTAACTGATTATGAATTGAAATTAATTCAAAATTATAATGAAGGAAAGATTAAAGAAGAAATATATAAAAAGGAAAGAAATACAATAGATAACTTGAGAAAAGTTTTTATTGAATTTAAAAAGAAAGTTGAAAATGAAAAAGGAAGATCACCTATTTATATGGTTTTCTTTCAAAGAATATTTCCAATAGATGCAATCTTTATGGGTGTTTTAAATGAATTAAAGGACCCATTTTTTGGGGAAGACCCTCATATTGAAGAACTTTTAAGTAATGGAGGAGAAAACATATATGTGACAAGTGGTATGAAAAACTGGCTTAAGGTTTGTGATGATTGGATAGAAGCACTTCCAGCATATGCATCTTATCAAATCATTCCTGAAAATGGTTCATATAAGTTTAAACCATATGTTCAGAGGAATATCCTTGAAGAGATGTATAGAGCAAATGCAGAAAACTGGGCTGAAAATATAAATGATGTGATGATTACAGAAAACCTTCAACTTGCCAGGGAATTTATTGCTCAAATTTTGAATATAAAATACAGTGATGAAAAGGATTTAATAAAAGAAATAGAAAAAAGAAAATTAAAGAGAGAAGTTGCTCTATGTGCAACATTGATAGAGAAAGTGTATGAAAATCTGATTGAAGAAATAGGAAGAATCTGCGAAAAAGAAGGAATTTTGAGATATGAACTTTTAAGAAGATTTATAATTGAAAAAAGAGATATTATTGGGGAAATAGTTGAAGAATATAATAAGAAGAAATCTCTTAAAAAAATATTTGAAACTTTTGTGGAAAAATATAATCTTAGGGATAGGGTAGATGAATACTTTAAAAATGTTGATAGAAAAAGAAGGAATTTGCCATCTGTTCATGTTTTAACAACCCTTGGTCCTGGAGAAACAGAATTTAATGTAAAAAACTGGCTTGAAGAAGGGATGCTTCTTTATAACCTACTTAAAAGAAAAAATCTTTTAAAAAAAGTTGAAGACAAGATGCAAATATGGAAAGAAAATATTGTTAAGATTGGTGAAAAAGTGGTAAGGGAGAACAATCTTGAAAATGAAGTTTATAAATATGAAGAGAAAAATTTCTCCGAAGGAATAATAAAACTTCTTTTTGCATATCCTGAAGTTGGAAAAGAAGTTGCAAAATTAGGTGTTTTACTTCTAAAAGAGGGAGCCAATATTAATGGAAAAAATTTTAGAGTTAAAGAACCAGATTGTGTTGTTAAAGAATTAAATAAAGAAATAATTGAAAAACTTAATACAAATAAACTTTCAGAGGAAGAAGCAGAAATTATTAAAAAAGTAAGAAATGAGCAAATTGAAAAAAATAATCTAAATAAAGAGGTTTCTGAATTTCTTAAAAATTATCTTCATCCTATTTATTCAAAATTAAATGCACAAAGAGAGATAATTGTTGAAGAGAATCTTTTAGAGGAATTAAACAATCCGATTTACAGATATGAGGCAAAAGGTGCTTATAAAAAATATAATCTTTTGTATACACCCAGTAGAGTTGACCTTGGAGCAAAAGAAGTTTATTCAGTAAGAGATATACCAAAATGGGTTGGTGGAATTGATAATTATTCTGCTTTAGCCGGTAAATCCCTTTATTCACTCTATAATATCGCTGGTCCAACTGTTATACCTTCTACAAGAATAGCAGAGTTTTTAAAAGTTGGAGAAAATTTCTTTTCAAGAGGAGGTGTTTTCTATCTTTCTCTTACAGCAGGAATTAATCTTGATGTTTTAAGGTTTGGAGAATTTGAATTTTTCAGAAATCAGTGGAATATGAGGGGGGATAGAATTGTCCTTCCTTCTGGTGAAACATATGGAGGTTTTTGTGTCCCAAAGGAATTCAGTTTACTCTATGCTATTATAATCGCTGCAGTTGATAAAGAAACATCTTCAAAAATATTGAATTCATTTGGTATTCCAGAAAAACTTCATGATGCTGTTATTGAAGATATGAGAAAAATTTTAAGTTTTAGATATGATTATCAACTTGAAATTGACTGGGAAGGGAAGGCACTTTCTTATTTAAATTCAAGATATCCTGAATATTTTAAAATTTTCGGTAAACCAGTTTATCTATCCAGATTACCACAGATTGCTCTTACTCTTGAAAAAATGGGAATTGTAATTCCAGAAGGAGATGAAACCAGAATTAACGATTTCAAATTAACCTATTGGGTAAATAAAAAAGCACAGGGGCTTGAAGAGATTAATAGAATAGGACCTTTTAGAAAAGTCAAACTTGTTTATGACCTTGTAAGAAAAGCAAGAGAAAATAATAAATATGTTGTTAATTATGAGGATTTAATAGGGGTTATGGATGTGAGTTATAAAGAAAGTGAAATTGAGGATGGTAGATTAATTCCAATTTCAGATGTGAGATTTTCTGCAGGTTGTAGAAAACTTGAAATTTATTGTGGGGTAAGTGAAAAAAATATATTGCTTGATATAGACCCTGAAGGAAGAAAAATAATTAAAGAAATGTTTAGTAATTTTGTTCCACCTGCTGATATTAAAATAATAGGAAAATGTACTGCTTCAGATATTTTTAATCATGTTCCAAATTCACCTCTTGAAGAAATAAAAAATAAAGTTCAGGATTATTTATACAAAATAGGACTTGATGAAAATTTAATAAAGACAAATGCAATTATTTATGGTGGTGATATAAGAAAATGGCTCGGTATAAGAGAAAGGGATTACAATGAAATTCAAAAAATTTATAATGATTTAAAAGGGAGAATTCATCTTCTTGTTTTAGATAAGAGGGGTCCTTTTTCCACTTACAGAATTGCAGTTCAAGGAGTTGATTTTGTTGACCTTGGAATACCTGACCCAGAACTTTTACAATTAGTTGATAATCTGCCTGAATTTATATATTTGATAAAAAAAGGAAGACCTTTCAGTGCTCTTGTATTTGCTGATGGAACTTCTGGAGCAAGAAGACCAACTTTCGCCTATAATAATCCAAACTGCAGAAGAAAAGTAAAAGAACTTTTTGCAATTGAAGAAGATGCAGTTTACGGATGCCTTGGAATTGGAGAAGAAACTATTGAAAGTTGGAAAAAAGAAATGAAAAAAGAAAGAGAATTAAGCGAAGAACTTTTAAATTCAATATTGAATGAAAGCAGAGACAGTTTAAAAAATACCCTTGAAAAAATAAGAAAATATATACTTATTGAAAATAAAGTTGACCAGGCAATAAAAGAAGAACAGCAGGCAAAAAGGGTAAATACATGGAGTTTAAAAGATAAATATTATTCAGAAACATTTATATCTCTTTCAAAAGAAAATAGTATAGATTACATTGATTTTGGAAAATGGATTATTTTTGGCGGTATGTTTTTAGTAAATGGAAAATATACTTCTGAAGAATTGACTGATTTAAGAAAGGAATTTGAAAATAAATTGAAAAAATTAACTGGTAATAAAAAAAGGAATACTTTTAAAAAAGAAGAGATTGATTTTATTATAAAAAAATATTTTAGACCTATATTTATTCCTGAATTGAAGAAAAAATATGAAGAAATAAGTACCGGACTTGCTGGTTCTTTAAAGGCAGCAGAAATTCAAACACAAGCACTTGCAAAATGGGAGGAAAGAAAAAGGGAATACGAAAAAATTATTAATTTAAAGAAGAGATTTGAATCATCCAAGAAATTTGATACTTCTTCTTTAAAAAATCTACCATTAGAAGAAATATATAAAAAAGGTAAGGAGATTCTTGGAGACCCAGAACAGATATTTTCTCCTGAAAAGTTTGGTGAATTCCTTGCAGTTACAAAAGTTTATATTGAAAAACTTACTGAAATTTTAAAAATTAAAGAAAAATTTTCATCCCTTATTGAGAGTTTCTTTGAACCAGAAGGTATCAAAGAAGAATATGTTAATTTTGCACGAGATATTGCTAATCTATCTTCTTTAAAACAAAATAATATTGAATTTTATGAAAAAATTTTAATGGGACTTGAATTAATTGATATAGCATTTTTACTTGACCTTACCTCTGATTGTTCAAACGAAGAAGAATATAATTCCCAAATTGCAAAATTCTTTGATAGAACAGTTAACAGCCATATATTTGATTATTTTCCGTATCATTTTTATAAAGAAAGATGTGTGCTTTTTGAAAAACTTAAAAGGAATCTCAAATTTAAATTATCTTACAAATACCATCAATTTCTTTACTCCCATTTAAGATACCTTATTTCAGAGAAAACAAATCTTAAAGATTATCCGGAAGAGTATAAGGATTTATATATTGGAAATGTAGTTAAAAATAAATATGCTATTGGAATAAATGGTGAAAATCAGGAAGAAATTTTCTGGTTCCATTATGCAAGATTAAGAGATATTGTTGTTTTAAAATATGAAGGTTTTGGTTATCCTGAAATATTTGTAGATGTTAAACCTGAAGATTTAAAAGCAGATGAAAGAGTAAATGTTGTTATTGTTTATCCATATGGCAATACAACTGTTCCTGTTGCACTTCAGGAAGGTCCAAAGTTTGCTGAAAATTCAATAAATTTATTCATCTCTGCATTCCCTGTTATTGAAGAAATAAATGGAAATAAAGTTCTGAAAATAACTGAAGGAATGATTTATCCATCAGATAATGAGTTCAGAAATTTAAGAGAAAAATATAAAAATATATCTCCTTATAATTCAAAATTTGCATTTATTAAATTCAAAAAACCTATTTTAGTTCATGCAATCTTCTTCCATTTTACTCATCCTTTAAGACCTGAGATTGACCACTTGAGAATTCCGATTATACAGCCACTTATATGGGAAGCAGCGACACATTTAAAATGTGAATTACCTAAAATGCTGAAAAACTCAGGAGTCATGGTTCCAGAACAGGTAAACTGGTATATGGAGGATACAGAAAGATTGAAATTGAAAGCAAAAGAAAAAATAAAAGAAAAAATTATATCTATGGCGAAAAAACATGATTTACTCATTGTTAAATGTGAAAAGGAATCCGGAGGAAGAAAATCAATGATACTACCTACAAAAGAAAATGGGAAATTTATTGAGGAAAATATAAATAAATTAACTGATTTAGTTTATGAAATATCTCTTGGTGATAATGGAGTCATTCAAGAAGTAATTCCTTCAAGAGTAAGACAACTTTACACTAAGGAATTTCTTGAAGATGTTGTTGAAAGATTTGCAAAAATAGGTATTCCTGTTTTAATTGATAAGGAACCACAGACGCCTTTATATTCTTACTTTAGACAGATTGTTGTTTTAGGAAAGAATGGGTATAAAATTTCTCATCATATTACAGTTATAAGTACACAGGGTATAGCAAATGTTGGACAGGGTGGACTTTTATACGAATATACAGATGATATTATCAACCCAAAATATAGAAAAACATTAAGAGAACAGATAACAAAAGCAGTTTATAAAAGTTTAGAATATCAACAGAAATATCTTGAGAAAAACTGGAAATTTGTTCTTGAAGAATATTTAAAGATACATCCTGAATTTAAAGATAGAACTAAATATGAAAAAATATTTACAGACCTTACAGATTTTCCAATAACTGGTATTCCTTATGAAATGGGTGATTATATGCCTGTATTTTTAGTTGATGAATATGAAAATCTAAGGTATATATTTGATGAGAAAAAAGGGAAATTAATACCTCTTTATGATAAAAAGGGTTATCCAACAGATATTAAAATCTATGATGAAAATGGAAAAGAAATACCAAGAATTGACAAAAATAAAAAGGTATTACTGGTTCCATATTTTGATGAAAATGGTAATCCAAGAAAAATTTATGATGAAAATGGGAAAGAAATACCAAGTTTAGTCATATGTAAAATTGAAGCAAATCCAGGAGCAGGTCTATGGAGACCTCATAATGATAGATTGCCGCCTGAAAGAAAAGGAGAGGGAGTATTTATTATATTTAGTTGCCTTGCTGAAAGAGGGAAAATATACAAAGAAAAAATTGAAAAACTTATTAATAATTTATGAATTTGACAGTGAATATATAAAAAGAACTTTAACTTTTTTTAAATTATTTTCTGCAAAAGAGCAAATACCTTTAAATTTTTATGCAAAAAGATGGAATAAAAATGAGATAGAAGACCAAACTTTATATGTTGATGAAAACTTTGAAGTAAAAAATGAAAAAATAAAAAATTTAAATTTTTTCCAATACTCCTTAATTTTATCTTTAAACTCTGAATTTGAAAAAGAAAAACACAAGAAAATATCAGATTTTTTGAAAAAAAATAAAATTTTTCAACTTAATCCATTTTATCCTTCTTCATTGGCATCAGATAAATTCAGGACAATAAAAAAACTGGAAAAATCAGGAATAAATATTCCATTTTCAATCCTGATTGAATTTAGGGATAGAAAAAATTTAAAAAATATTATTAAAAAACTTTTATCAAAAAAAACAGATGGCTTTTACATTCAGCCAAATTATGGAACAGAAGGCAAACAAACATATTTTTTTACAAAAATGCAATTAAATGAGAAAAAAAATTTATTTATAGAAACAGTAAACACAATAATTCCAGAGCAACCAGTAATTATAAAAGAAAAAAGAGGCAATATTTATTATTTTAATGAAAAAGAAAAAAATTTAGGTTATAGAGATGTTGTTTTAAGAATTTTTATATTTGAGTGGAATAAAAAAATATTTTCAAACTGGTGTTTTTTTGAAATATGTCCATTAGAAAATTTTCCAATAAGTTCTCCATATAAAGGTGGGAGAATATTAAACTTTAATGAAGTTAAAAATAATCTTTATTTCAAAGTAGGCGAAAATTTCATAAAATTTGATTTAAAAGAAGAATATAAAATCCAAATAATATCAGAGATTGAGAAAATTTTTAAAATTTTTAACAGAGGGATTAAAGAAAAACTTAAAATTGGTGGGATGGATATTCTACTTGAGACTGACGGAAAAAACTTAAAAACTATCTTTCTTGAACTCAATCCGCGACCTTCAGGTCTTGACAAACTTTCTTTTTTTCAATCTTAATATCGGATAGTTGAGTTTGAAAGAACGGATTTATCCATTTTAAAAGAAAAATCAAAATCTTCTGGTAATCCTTCTTCATCATTTGTAAATCCAGCCCTATATAAAAGTGCTTTTTCTATTATCGTTTTCTCTTTCAATCTTCTTATTTCAGAGTAAGGAGTGATGAGAGCAAGTTCTAAGAAATTCACCTTATTATTGGGATATCCAAGAGATAGCATAATTTCTCTGTAAAGTGCTTCATCAGGAAGAGCAATTTTCAAAAGGTTCTGCATCCTCTGTTTTTTCAGTTCAAGCCATTTGTTGCCAAGTTCATTTAGATTAATATTCATTTCCTGTCGCTTCTTCTTTAAATTTTTAAAAAACTACACCCCTTTTTTCGTATTTCTATTTTGCGCCTTTATTGCGTCTTTCTTGCGCCTTTTGCGTCTTTAGTGCTGGATTTAATGTATAATATGTGCCTTTACCCGTAGTCCCAACTTTTTGAAAAATTTTCTTTTGCACAAGGTCATTTAAATCCATTGTTGAGGTTCTCTCTTTTATATTTGCAATTTCCTGATATTCCTTATTTGTAATCTTCCCTTTTTGTTTTACATACATAACTGCCTTTATCTGTCTTTCATTCAAGCCCATTTATTTTAAATTCTCTTCGGTGTAAATATCTTTATAGAAGATTACAGAAAAAGCACCCATACCTTGCTCATAATTGATAAAATCTGGTTCTGGCATTTTTCACACACTCTTTGCTTTTTCTAACCTTGTTTAAATCAATGAAATTATTACTTCTCTTCATCACTATTTACAATCATTACTATAATTAAGCCTCCGGATTTTGATGTTCCGAAAGATATGTTTTAATAAACTCATCTCTACGATAAACTGAAATTTTATGATTCATTAATGTTTCCATTAAGGGTTTATCAGTTGTGATTATGATGGTTTCCATTTTTTGATTTCTTAAATAAAAATAAGCCTTAATTATGTAATGGTCATCAGGATTTATATTTTCTAAAACACTTACTATTTCCTCTGAGTTAATGTTTTCTAAATCTAAAATTTCAGTTTTTTGTGAATTATGTAGAAACTCATCCTTCAAAACCCTATTCTTTCCTTTCAGTTCAGCTGAATTTGAAGAGGCCTTTGAAAAAGCATATATTTTTTTAACAAATTTTGAATTTTTAACTATCGCTATCTTATCACATTTTTCCATTATCTTTTGTAAGAATTGAAAACTTTCTTTTTGCTTTTCTTCACCATTATCATTTTGAAGGTCATGAATAATCCATTCGTCTAAAATTAAAACCATTTTCATGTGGCCTTATTATTCTTTTATTCCGAGAAAGATTTTAAGGTCTTCAAGTTCAGCAGAAACGAAACTTTCAAGACCACCTTCAACTTGTCCTCTTTCATTTGCTCTCTGCTCTTTTAAAACTGTTTCTTTACCTTCCTTTTGGACAAAATAAAATTTCACATCTTCGGGTGTGATGAGATTTTCAACCATTGCGGTAAGAAGCGATGTCACAAAAAGTTCAGAATGGGTAACGATCAGAAACTGTTTTTCTTCTTCCTTTGCTATTGAAATCAGAACCCTAACAAGTTTTCTTATGACCGTAGGATGTAAATGCACTTCTGGTTCCTCGATTAAAATTGTTTTTATTTCAGGTCTGTGAGTTTTAGCAAGCATATAGACAACTTGATTTACTCCAAAACCGTCATTTACAAGGTCCATTGGAGTTCTCGTTTGTTTTTCCGCTGTTTTGAAATATACCATTGATGTTCCTGGCGGTGTATGTAGCCTAAAATCCCTGTTTATTATTTTTTCAAGGTCAATTGAAATTTTTGAAGCAAGGTTTGGGTCGTTAATAATAATTGTTGCAACCTCATCTTCAGTTGTCGGATTTGTAGAAACCTGAGAGGGGCTATAAACTGGTTTAAAGAATCCACGCCTGTGCGGGACAATCTCTATTGCGTCAAGTGTAGAAGGAATTGAATTTAAATTTTCTGTTAATTCCATTGCTTTTTGTTGTGTTTGAGAGGTCGGTTGTTTTGGGACAACATTTGAACTGATACCATTCCAATTTACGGAATACTCGTCATCAAAAGGATAAGAGAAATTCTGATTAAGAGGATAAGGAATTGGAATATCTCCCTGCATTTCAAAATTTTCATATTTTTGCTTAATTTTTCCGCCCTTTTTACTCAGAACGAGTTCATATTCACCATTTTTAATTGAAAATCCTATTTTTATTTCTCCCTTGGGGTCATGGTTGAAAACACAAGCATCAAACCCACCGAGATTTAGGAAACCAAGATTAAAAAGGGCGTCAAGATGTTGATTTGGATTTTTTATAAAGTTTCTCAAAACTTGAAGAGAATAAAGGACAGAAGATTTTCCAGTCGCTGTTGCGCCATAGAATATGTTTATTCTTGATAGGTCAATTTCAGCATTTTTTATTGAACGAAAACCTGATATTTTGATTTTCTGAATCATGCTTTCCTCCTTTTATTATTAATATAAAAGTTTGTGAACCATTTTGCAAATTTTTTTAAGTTTTTTATAGATTGAGGTCCAATCTAATGTTCGCCTTTACCATTTCATTTTTGAGGTCTCATCACATGAGGGTTCATCACACGCTCCTTGCTTTTTATAATCTTGTTTTTACAAGTTCGGCAACTGCCCAGTAGACCTCTTTTCTTTCCTCTTTTGTCAAGCCAGGAGTATCAAAAAACTTTTTATCTTACCATCTGTTAAATCATAAAGTTTATAAACTAATTTGTCAATTTCTTTTTCAAGTTCTTTAACCTTTGCCTTTTTTGTTTAAGCTGTTTTATAGTCAGATTCACCCTTGAAATGCTGATCATAATTTAAATAGATATCCATACCTAATGGTTTTAAACGCCAATTAAGGT
>JBMFMQ010000056.1:0-10327 GCA_049970595.1 Candidatus Ratteibacteria bacterium
GGGGATTTTAAAGGGGTTTAAACCCCTTTAAGAAACAAACTTAAGAATGTGGTATAATATAAAAACAGAAGATAACCAATGGGGTTCAGTAAAAACTTAAGTAGATTAAATGAGCATTTCGGATTTGACTTGAAGGTATAAAAAATATAAACTAAACAAAAAAATCAGTGAATAAAAATGATAAGTATGTTTATTTTTCTTGTTATTTTGTTTTTTTCTATTATTGTTCATGAAGTTTCTCATGGTTATGCTGCTTTAAAAAATGGAGACCCTACTGCAAAATATATGGGCCGTCTTACTCTAAATCCACTTCCCCATATAGACGTGCTTGGAACCCTCATTTTACCAGTTATTCTTATCCTTTTTCGGTCACCAATATTAATAGGGATTGCAAAACCTGTGCCTATAAACCCATATTATTTTAGAGATTACAAAAAAGGTATGATAATAGTTGGTATTTCAGGTCCTTTAAGCAATATTTTCCTCGGTATTATTTTTGCTTTTTTATATAAATTTTTCCCCTTAGGAGTTTTAAGCGAATATTTAAAAAAAGGGAGTTTTATAAATTTTATCCTTGCTTTCTTCAATTTGATACCAATTCCACCACTTGATGGTTCAAGAGTTGTTTCTGTGATTTTACCTTATAATTTGAGAATAAAATACGATTATATTGAAAGATATGGAATATTTATTGTAATTCTTTTGGCTATGACAGGACTTTTAAACTGGCTTCTTCCATTGAGTGAAAATCTAATAAATCTTATTGTTAATCTTTAAATTCTCTTCTCTTTAAAGGTATAATTTTTAAAAAATAAAAAAGGAGGATTTCATGAACAACAAATTCAATGTTATTGTAAGTTTTTTTTCACAGATTGGATGGCAATCGCTTGGTAAAATTTCAAATCCAATAACAGGTAAAATAGAAAAAAATCTTGAAATGGCAAAAGAAATAATAGAAATTCTTGAAACATTAAAAGAAAAAACAAAAGGAAATTTAACAGAAGAGGAAAATAAATTCTTAATAGCAGCCATTACTGATTTACAATTAAATTATGTTGATGAGGTTTCAAAAGAAACAAAAGAAAATGGAAAAGATAAAATCCAAACTTAAAAAGTTACCAGATTCCCCGGGTGTTTATTTAATGAAGGATAAAGGGGGAAATATTATTTATGTTGGCAAAGCGTCATCATTAAAAAAAAGAATATCCTCATATTTTTCTCCAACAGGCAATAATACAAAAGTCCTTGTTTTATCAGAAAAAATATACGATTTTGAAGTTATACCAGTTGCCTCTGAAGCAGAAGCATTAATATTGGAAAACCAGCTCATTAAAAAATATCAACCAAAATATAATATAAATTTAAAGGATGATAAGAGTTATCCATTTTTAAAAATAACAAAAGAGGATTTTCCATCAGTTCAAATAGTAAGGGAGGAAAAACAAAAAAATGCGATATATTTTGGACCATTTACAAATAAAAAACTTCTTAAAGAAACTGTTAGATTTTTAAGAAAATTTTATCCTGTAAGAAACTGTAAAAAAGATATTTATTCTGGAAAAATAAGATTATGCATTCAGTATCATATAGGAAGATGTTCAGGACCATGTGAAAACAAAATTTCTAAGGAAGAATATCAAAAACTTGTTGAAGGTTTTATTGCATTTTTTGAAGGTAAATATAAGGAATTTGAGAAGAAGTTAAAAATATGGATGATGGAAGAAATTAAAAAATTAAACTTTGAAGAAGCGGATAAAATAAAGAAAAGATTATTTTTATTAAGTGAAATGACTAAAAAATTCCCTCTTAGAGAAGAAGATGAACTTTATAGATATGGCGAAGAAAATGTTCTTTTCAATTTATCAAAAATATTAAATTTAAATAAAATTCCTAATTTAATTGAAGGATATGATATTTCAAACATTTCCGGAAATCTTGCAGTAGGCAGTAAAGTTGCTTTTGTTGGAGGAATTCCATATAAAGATGGATATAGAAGATATAAAATAAAAACAGTTAATAAAATTGATGACTATAAAATGCTTGAAGAAATTTTAGTAAGAAGATTTGATTCTGAAGATGAAAGAAAGGAAATCCCAGATTTAATTCTTATTGATGGTGGTAAAGGACATTTGGGAATTGCTATTTCTGTTTTAAAAAGATATAATTTAAAAATCCCTATTATTTCAATTGCCAAAAAAGAAGAGAAAATTTTTGTAGACTGGAAAGATGAACCGATTATATTGCCTACCAATTGCCCAGAACTCCAGTTATTACAGAGAATAAGAAATGAAGCACACAGGTTCGCAATTACATATCATAGAAAAATAAGAGAGAAAAATCTGACATTTACATTCCTTGATGAAATTAAAGGTGTTGGTGAAAAAACAAAAATGAAAATTATTATGAATTTTCCAAATATTTCAGAAATTGCCGGTCTTAAAATTAATCAACTAAAAAAAATTGGAATAAAAGAAAAAATAGCAGAGAAAATTATAAAAAAAGCAAAGGAGGTGATTAAAAATGGAAAAGAAAAAATTAACTGAAAAATTTTTAAATCTCAGTATTGGGACATTTTTTTATTTTAAAAAAATTGTTGATGAAATAGAAAAAGAAGGAAAAGAGCATTCAAATGACTTGGGAAAGATTAAAGCAGAAATTGAAAAATTATTAAAAATCCCAAAAAAATTATTTGAAAATTTCATGAAATCATGCGGTTTTATCACAAGAGATGAGTTTGAAAAATTAAAGGAAGAAATTAAAAATGGTTAAGTTTGTTGATGAAGCAAAAATTTATGTTAAAGCAGGTAAGGGTGGAGATGGATGTATTGCATTTAGAAGAGAAAAATTTGTTCCAAAAGGTGGTCCTTGGGGAGGAGATGGTGGAAATGGAGGAAATGTAATATTCAGGGCTGTTAAAAATAAAAAAACACTTGTTGATTTTCATTTTAAAAAACACTTTTATGCAGAAAATGGAAAAAATGGGGGGAGTAATAACAAAAAAGGGAAAGATGGAGATGATTTAATAGTTGAAGTTCCATGTGGGACTGTGGTAAAGGAAATTAAAGATAAAGGAGAAAGAATAATTGCTGACCTTTTAAAAGAAGGAGATGAAATTGTTGTTGCAAAAGGCGGAAAAGGAGGTCTTGGAAATACACATTTTAAATCATCAACAAATCAGGCACCAAGAATTGCAACAAAGGGAGAATATGGAGAAGAAAAAATAATAAAACTTGAATTAAAACTTATTGCTGATGTTGGAATTATTGGATATCCTAATAGTGGTAAAAGTACTTTACTTTCAAAGATTTCAAACGCAAGACCAAAAATTGCAGATTATCCATTTACAACTATTGAACCGAATCTTGGACTTGTTGACCTTGGTGACTATAGAAGTTTTGTAGTTGCTGATATTCCAGGATTGATTGAAGGTGCTTCAATAGGTAAAGGACTTGGAATAAAATTTTTAAAACATATTGAAAGGACAAAAATAATTATTCATCTAATTGATATGAGCCAAAATGATATAATAAATAGATATGAAAGTTTAAGAAATGAACTTAAAAATTATAGTTCTGAACTTGTAAAGAAAAGGGAAATTATTGTTGGAAATAAAATAGACCTTGAAAAAAGTAAAAAAAATATAGATAAAGCAAAAAATTACTTCAAAGAAATTTATTTTATTTCTGCAATAAGGGGAGATGGGATTAAAGAACTTCTTGAAAGAATATGGAAGGAGTTAGAAAATGGTCAAAATTGAAGAAAGCCTTATAGAAATAAAAAAAAGATGGGGTGATTTAAAGGAAAAATTTAAAATAGAAGATGACCTTAAAAAATTTTATATTCTGGAAGACCAAATGCATCAGAAAGGATTTTTAGATGATAAGAAAAAAATTGAGGAATGGAATTTATTGAAGGAGAGAAAGGAAAAAATAGATAAAATAGAAGAAGATATAAAAGAACTGGAAGCACTTAATGATTTACTTCAACATAATACAGATGAAGATTTTGAAAGAGAAGGAGAAGAAATTATAAGAAGAATTGAAGAAAATATGAAGAAACTTAAAGTTGAATATATATGGACACCTGATGACTCAAAAAATGCAATTATAACTTTACATTCAGGAACTGGAGGAACAGAAGCATGTGATTGGGTTAGTATGTTATGGAGAATGTATAGTAAATGGGCTACAAAAAAGGGATATGATGTTAAGGTAATAGATTTTTTACCTGGGGAAGAGGCAGGTCTTAAAAGAATAACCGCAATAATTTCAGGAAAAAATGCATATGGATATTTAAAAGGAGAAACAGGTGTTCATCGACTTGTTCGTATTTCACCATTTGATGCAAACAGAAGAAGACATACAAGTTTTGCTGGAGTAAGTGTAATTCCTGAGATAGAGGAAGATATAAAGATTGAAATTAAAGAAGATGACCTTGAAATTGAAACATTCAGGGCAGGAGGGCATGGCGGACAGAATGTAAATAAAGTTGAAACAGCAGTCAGAATAAAACATAAACCAACTGGAATAGTTGTTCAGTGTCAAAATGAGAGAAGCCAGTTCAGGAATAAAGAAATTGCTTTAAAAATATTAAAAAGTAAATTGTATCAATTATATTTGGAAGAAAAAAGAAAAAAAGAGGAAGAAAAAAGAAATCAGGAAAAGGAAATAACTTGGGGTAGCCAGATAAGGTCATATATATTCTGTCCATATACTCTTGTTAAAGACCACAGAACAGAAGTTGAAACATCAAATATTGAAAGTGTTATGGATGGTGAAATAGATATGTTTTTAGAAGCGGAGATAGAATGGCTGGCAAAAAGATAAAAATTCTTGTAAGTGCTGGTCCAACAAGAGAATATATTGATGATATAAGGTTTATAAGTAATCTTTCTTCAGGAAAAATGGGATATCTGATTGCTGACTATGCAAGAAAAAAAGGTTATGATGTAATTCTTGTCAGTGGTCCAACTTATTTAAGTCCTCCTGAAGGAGTAAAATTGATAAAAGTTGAAACTGCAAGAGAAATGGAAAAAGAAATTTTAAGATATTTTCCAGGTGTAGATTTGCTTATAATGTCAGCAGCAGTAAGTGATTGGAGACCTGTTAGAAGATTTAAAGGAAAACTGAAAAGGAAAAAGATATGGAATCTTAAACTTGTTCCCAATCCAGATATTTTAAAAAGTGTAAATAGAATTAAAAAAGAAAATCAGAAAGTAGTTGGTTTTGCCCTTGAGATAGAAAATGTGATTGAAAATGCCAGGGAAAAATTAAAAGAAAAAAAACTTGACCTTATTATTGGAAACACTCCTGACTTTTTTGGCGAAGGTAAAAAATCCAATGTTTTCTTAATTTTTAATAATGGTAAAACCCTAAAATTTAATATTGAAAAAGAAAAACTCCCCCAGATTTTATTTAAAAATCTCAAAATTTAATTTTTTAAAGATTGACAAATTTGTTATATGATTTATAATTATAAAAGGGCGGTTAGCTCAGTTGGTTAGAGTGCCACGTTGACATCGTGGAGGTCACAGGTTCGAGTCCTGTACCGCCCATTAATTATTTCTTTATAAATACTAACTCAATTATTCTGGATGCTTTTTGCTCAGAATAGATAAGAATACCTTGAACTCACCTTAAGAGTGAGGGACTTTGCGGAGTTGATACCTTTTGGGGATTTTAAAGTGGTTTAAACCCCTTTAAGAAACAAACATAAGAATGTGGTATAATATAAAAAAAGTGAAGATAACTAACGGGATTCATTAAATACTTACATTTCTTTATCTTTTTTAGGGGAAGAAAATGAAATTAGGTTTTTTTCAATTAGATATAACTCCATTTCTTGGAATGGAAAGACCTGGAGGATATGGTAAATCTTATATAGAGAAAATACATGACCCTTTAAAAGTTAGAGCAAGTGTTATAGAAAAGGATGAAAAAGTAGTAATATGTGTTCTTGATACACTTGTAATTCAATCAAGAAAATTTGTTGAAGAGGTAAGAGAAGAGGTCCATAAAAAACTCGGCATAAAAAAAGAAAATATTTTAATTTCTGCAACACATACTCATTCAGGAGGTCCATTTTTTGGCCCTTTACCAGAAGAATATAAAGATGCACCGGAAATTGTAAAAGTTCTTCTTGATAAATATTCAATAATCACAGACCCATTTTATTATGAAATCGTTAAAAAAAGAACAGTTGATGCAATTTTAATGGCAGACATGACAAAAGAAGATGTTGTGTGTCAGGTGGGATATGGTTTTGAAAAAAATGTTTCTTTTAATAGAAGATTTAAAATGAAAAATGGAAGAATTTATACTCATCCAGGAAAAGGAAATCCAGATATTGTTGAACCAGCAGGACCTGTTGACCCGGATGTTGGGGTTTTATCTTTTTGGAACAAAAATAATAAGTTTCTTGGTTGTTTTATAAATTTTGCGTGCCATTGTACAACAAGTCCAGGTGGAGCCTCATCCGACTGGTTATATTATACAGAGAAAATAATAAAGAAAAATGTGTGCGAAGATTCAAATGTGATACTTTTACAGGGAGCAAGTGGAGATATAACTCAGGTTGATAATCTCTCTTTAAGAGAAAATGAATTTGGAGAAAAATGGGCGAATTTTGTTGGAACAAGAATTGGACTTGAAAGTTTAAAGATAATTTTGACAGAGGATAAATATGAATTTGAATTTTTAAGAGTAAAAAGTAAAATCTTTAAAGTCAAAAGAAGAAATTCATCTGATGAAAAATTAAAAAAGGCGTTTGAGATAGTTAAAAAAGGATTGGAGGATGAAAATATAAGAAAAAAGGCAGAATGGATATTTGCAAAAGAAAGAATTATTCTTGATTACATAACAAAAAAACAACCTGAATTTGAAGTAGAAATCCAAATTATTCAGATAGGTCCTCTCATAATAGCTACAAATCCAGGAGAATTTTTCTGTTCACTTGGAAGAAGAATAAAAAAAAATTCTCATTTCCCCTTTACTTTTATAGTTGAACTTGCAAATGGAAATATTGGTTATTTGCCGAATAAGGAAGCATTTACAGAAAAAGGCGGTGGTTATGAAACTGTTCTTACAAGTTATTCAAATGCTGATATTGAAACAGGAGAAAAAATAGTTGAAGAAAGTATAAAATTAATAAAAAATTTTGTCCCAGAACCTATACCAAAAAAAAAGATTTCTACTTCCATCCCGTGGAGTTATGGAATCCTTGGTCCTGAAATTGACTAATATCTTTTGCTTTTTTGTGATATAATAAATTTCAAATGGAAAAGACAATTTTTTTTATTATGGGTGTAAAAATTTGTGTTAAAAAGAATGATATATTAAAGGAAAAAACTGATGCAATTGTTAATCCAGCAAATACTTACTTAAAAATGGGTGGAAAATTTCCTTTTAAATATATTTTTGATTCAGCAACAATGGGAATTGATTTTAAACCTGATTACGAAATTATAAGAGAATGTATGAAAAGTTGTTATAAACTTGCAAATGATTTAAATATAAATTCAATTTCTTTTCCAGCACTCGGTTGTGGAACTGGAAAATTAAAGAGCGATAAAGTTGCAGAGGTCATGATTGAGGAGACATTAAAATATTTATCCTATAAATTTTCATTGAATGAGATAAACTTTGTTCTATTCAAAAAAAATGATTATCAAAATTTCTGTGATGTATTTGAAAAATATCTTTTAAATTTAACAAAAAAAACATATAAAAATCCAATCCCAACTGTTGATATAATTATTGAATATAATGGAGGAATTGTTTTGGTGGAAAGAAAAAATTATCCATTTGGTTGGGCTTTACCAGGTGGTTTTGTTGAATATGGGGAAAGTTGTGAAGAAACAGCAATAAGAGAAGCAAAAGAAGAAACAGGACTTGATATAAAAAACTTAAAGCAATTTAAGACATACTCAAATCCAGGAAGAGACCCAAGATTTCATACAATTTCAACTGTTTTTACTGCAATAGGGGAAGGTGTTTTAAAAAGTGGAGATGATGCTAAAAATGCAAAAGTTTTCAAAAGGCAAGATTTGCCTGAAAATATTGCCTTTGACCATAGGAATATACTGGATGATTATTTTAAATCTAAATTATGAAGTTAAGAAGTTATGAAGTTATGAAGTTAATGTTTAAAGGAGCAAATAAATGGAAAAAAATGTTTTAAGCGGTATGAGGCCAACAGGACCATTACATATTGGACATTTATTTGGTGCATTAAAAAATTGGAAAAAACTTCAGGATGAAGGATATAAGTGTTTCTATATGATAGCGGATTATCATGCTTTAAGTACAGAATATGCAAATCCAGAAAAGATAAGGGAAAATGTTGAAGAAATGGCTATTGATTTTATTTCTTCAGGTCTTGACCCTGAAAAATCAACAATTTTTATTCAATCACTTGTCCCTGAACATACAGAACTACATTTAATCTTTTCAATGTTTATTCCGATACCTTATCTTGAGAGAAATCCAGTTTACAAAGAACAGATAGAAGAATTAAAAGATAGGGACTTAAATACTTATGGTTTTCTTGGTTATCCAGTTTTGCAGGCAGCAGATATTTTAATATATAAAGCAGATTTTGTCCCTATAGGAATAGACCAACTTCCACATCTTGAACTGACAAGAGAGATAGCAAGAAAATTTAATTACTTATATGGTAAAACATTCCCTGAACCCCAAGCACTTCTAACAGAAACACCAAAAATTCCTGGAATAGATGGAAGGAAAATGAGTAAATCATATGATAATGCAATATACTTAAAAGATACACCCAAAATCATTAAAGAAAAAGTTAGCAAAATGTTTACAGACCCGAAAAGAATTTATAGGAAAGACCCTGGACATCCTGAAACATGTCCTGTTTTTTCATATCATAAAATTTTTAATTTAAGCAGAGTAGGGGAGATTGAAAAGGACTGTAAGAATGCTATTATTGGATGCACTGATTGCAAAAAAGAACTTGGAGAAAAATTAAGTGATTTTCTTTGTGAAATAAGAACAAAAAGACAAAAACTTGAAAAGGGCAGAGAAAAACTGATTGAGATTTTAATAGAAGGAAGTAAAAAAGCGAGAGAAGTAGCAAAAAAAACGATTGAGGAAGTTAAATTAAAAATAGGACTTATTTATGAAAAATAATATTGAAAATTTAGTAAGAAAAGAAATCAAGGAAATTGCTCCTTATGTTCCAGGAAAGCCAATTGATGAATTAAAAAGGGCATATAAACTTGAAAAAATTATTAAACTTGCTTCAAATGAAAATCCCTTAGGTTGTTCACCAAAAGTAAAAGAAGCAATTAAAAAAAACCTTGAAGATATTAATAGATATCCAGATGGTTCTGGCTATTATTTAAAAAAGGAATTATCAGAATTTTTAAAAATACAAGATGAAGAAATAATACTTGGGAGTGGTTCAAGCGAAGTAATATCACTGACCATTGAAGCATTTGTAAATCAAGGAGAAGAGGTTATTTATCCATTCCCATCTTTCATTATTTACAGAATTTTAGTTCTAAAAGCAGGAGGAGTTCCTGTTGAAATTCCACTTGAATCTGATTTTTCATATAATATGGAGAACTTTTTAGAAAAAATTACCCCAAAGACAAAAGTTATAATTCTCTGCAATCCAAATAATCCAACAGGAACAATTATTTATAAAAAACAACTTGAAAATTTCTTAGAAAAAGTGCCTGAAAATGTTATTGTAATTTCAGATGAGGCATATTTTGAATATGTTGAAACAACAAATTTTGGAACATGCTTTCCTTATTATAAGGATAAAAATATAATTGTTGCAAGAAGTTTTTCAAAAATCTATGGACTTGCATCTTTAAGGATTGGATATGGAATAGGGAAAAGTAAAATTTTAAATTATATGGAAAGAATAAGACCTCCTTTTAATACAACTGGTCTGGCACAAGTTGCTGCTATTACTGCATTAAAAGACCAAAATTTTGTTAAAAAGTCATTTGAAAATAACATAATAGGGAAAAAATATTTATTTGAAAACTTTAAAAAACTCGGGATTGATTATATACCAACAGAAGCAAACTTTATCCTCTGTAAATTAAAAAAAGATGCAACAGAAATTATAAAAAAACTTGAGAAAAAAGGAATAATAATAAGGGGAATGAAAAGTTTTGGATTAAGCAATGAATATGTAAGGATAACAATAGGAACTCCTGAAGAAAATAGATTTTTAGTTGAAAATTTAAAAGAAATTTTAAAGTAGCCCTTCCTGTTGCCTCATATAAGAATCTAAATAAAATAATATACGATGCCTCATTTAAAATTCTAAACAAAATTTTTCTCTT
>JBMFMQ010000057.1:0-10274 GCA_049970595.1 Candidatus Ratteibacteria bacterium
CCGAAACCATCCCACCTACAGAGAAGATTGCTATACCAAGAAGGTGGGATTGTTTCTAACCCCAGTGCTTTATATGTTGTTGATTTAGTATTTACGAGGGTTTTTTATAGATTTTTTTCTTCTATTTTGAAACTTCTAAGTGCTTTAAGTTCTGACTCAAATTTTTCAAGAATATTTTTTGCCTCTTCAAAGTTTGAATTTGTATATTTTAACTGTTTTAATGATTTTTCAAAGGAAATTTTCAAATTTTCAAATATTTTTCCCATCCCTTCAAATGTTTTTAAAATATATTCAGCGTTTTTTTCAATAATTCTTCCTTTAAGTCCAAGTAGAATTATGTTAAGATATGCAAATAAACTCTGGGGTGAAACAGGAAGGACTTTTTTTCTTGACCAGGAATAGTTGAAAATAGAAATGCCATCCTTATCCTCACTTATTAATAAACTGTAAAAAATTGGCTCACTTGGTATATACATAAATGCAAAATTGAATGAACCTTTATCTGGTTGAATATACTTTGTTATTTTTTCAATATGAATTTTAACATCCCTGATAAATTCAAATTTATATTTTTCATATTCTTCATCCTTTGCATTAACCATTTTTTTATATGATTCAATTGGAAATTTAGCATCTATTGGAATAAATTTATTTTCAATAAATATAGCAGCATCAACTTTATCATTGGGAGTTATTTCATATTGAAGTTTATACACTTCTTTTGGAAGTACTTGGTTTAACATATTTTCAAGAATTAATTCACCAAAAGCACCTCTTAAATTAGGACTTGTTAAAGCAGTTTTAAGTTCTTCATTCAATTTTCTTATTTCTTCTGCTGATTTTCCAAGTTCTCCAATTCTTAAATTTAAATTTGTAAGGAGTCCTGTTGTATCTGATAATCTTTTATTCAATTGCTCAAGTTTACTGTCAATATTTGTATTAAGTTGGCTTGTTGTTGAGTTTATTGAATTTGTTAAATTTTTAACTGTATCTGTTAATGTAAGATGCAGTTGATTTCTTAAATTTTCTATCCTTTGCTGTAAATTTGTATCAGTTGTTCCAAGACAAGATACTGTCTTATTTACCTGGTCAAGTATTAACATTTCAGTATTTTTAAGGATATTTGTTATTTCCTGATTTAATTGATGTCTTGTATTTAAAAGACCTTCTGAAAATTCCTTTGAAATTGTAAGTATCTTTTCTTTTATTTCATCCTGTTTTAAAATAATATCCTTTGCACCTGTTTCCTTTTTTGTAAGAATAAGAAGTAAAATGACCAGAAGAAGAACAAGATTAATTATAAGCAATAAATTCAACATATTTAAATTATACCATACCTTTAAGTTTAAATCAATGTAAAAATAGAAAACATCTTTCCAATGTCTTGACAAGTTCTTGGGATAGTATGATGAAATTATGGTATAATAAAAAAAGAAAAAATTTGAAAAGTGAAAAATAAAAAGGTAAAATAAAGATAATGGAAAAAGCACTTATCTTTTTAAGTTTCTTTTTAGGATTTTTAAGTGTAGTTGTTGCTATTGTTTTGCCTCTTGCACTTGGGGAAAGGACAGATGAATTGATAAGGACAGAAGATGAGAGAGCAAAAAAGATGATAGATGAAGGAAATAAAAGGGTTGAAGAATTGATTAAAGAAATAGACAAGAGACATCAGGAAACATTATATTATCTTGGAACATTGATAAAATCAGAAGACAAGAAGCAAAAGAGTTAATAAATAAAATACTTGAAAAATCTGCAGAAACAGGTTAAAAAATAATCATTTTCTTCTTATCTGTGAAAATAGTTGAAGTAAAGTCAAATAAGAAAATACATAACTGGTATAAGGGAAAAAGGGAATGCACATCTGAGAGGATACTTTTAAATCCATATATTGGGTGTGAAGTTGGTTGTTTTTTCTGCTATGCTTTAAGTTATCCAGGTAATTTCCAAAAAGCAAGGAAAGAAAAAAAGATTTTTGTATATACAAACTTTGTTGATAATTTAAAAAAGCAGATTGATAGGTTGAATGTTGTCTTCTGTGGTTATCTTTCTCCTGTGAGTGAACCATTTCAGTCAGTTGAAAAAATATATCATCTATCTGAAAAAACAATTGAATTTTTTGTTGAAAATAATATACCTGTTGAATTTATTACAAAATCAGTTATTCCTGAAAGTATAATTGAAAAAATAAAGTGTCAAATTCATTCTTTTGGCCAGGTTTCAATTTTAACAGTTAGTGAAGAATTGAGATGTAAATTGATGAAAAAGGGAGCAGAAACAGATTTATTATTTAAAAATATTGAAAAACTTGCTAAAAATAAAATATTTTGTGTATGCAGAATAGACCCTATCATTCCATTTATTACAGATGAGAAAGAGAAACTTAAAGCACTTATTAAAAGGGCAGTTGAGGCAGGTGCAAAACATATTATTGGAAGTGTTATGGATATACCACAAACAATAAAGGATGATGTTTTAAATTATATTGAAAGAGTTTTTGGAGAAAATATTAGGAAAAAGATAGATAACCTTTATAATGAGAAAATTGGGAACTGGTATCATGCAGATATTAAATACAGAAGAGAGATTTTTGCTTTTTTAAGAGAAATCTGTGATAAAAATAATGTTTCTTTTGCATTATGTATGGAATATGAAATAAAAAATGGTAAAATATTGGGTTTAAATAGAGAATTTATGAAAGGTAAAAATTGTGAAGGAATTGATATACCTGTTTATTTCAGAAGAGGAAATAAGTTTTATCCATTTGATTGTTTAGGAAATTGTTTATCCTGTGAATTTGCAAAATGTGGAATAGATGAAATTGCTCAAGGAAATAAAGAAGAAGATTTTTCAGGTTGGGATTATTATGATTATTTGAGATGGAATAAAATTATAAAACAGGAGAAACTTCTATGAAGATTATTCTTGCATCAAAATCTGAGAGAAGGAAGGAATTGTTGAAAAAAATATGTAAGGAGTTTGAAGTTGTGGATAGTAATTTTGATGAAGATAAAATAAAAGAGAAAGACCCAATTAAATATGTAATTACCTGTGCAGTTGAAAAGGCAAAAATTGTTGGAGAAAAATATCCTGATTCAATTGTAATAGGTGCTGATACTATAGTTTTTTTGAATGATGAAATTATAGGAAAACCATCTAATTACAAGGAGGCAAAAGAAATTCTTAAAAAATTATCAGGAACAGAACATTCAGTTATTACTGGTATTGCTATATATAAAAAAGACCAAGATAAATTGATTACTGATTATGAGATAAGTTATGTAAAATTTAGAAATATTGAAGATGAAGAAATTGACCAGTATTTGAAAACAGGTGACTTTATAGATAAGGCAGGTGCATATGGAATTCAGAATATTGGAGATAGATTTGTTGAATATATAAAAGGAGATTTTGAGAATGTTGTTGGATTGCCTGTTGAAAAATTGAAAAAGTATCTTGAAGAGTTTATTTATGAAGAATTGACCGTTGATGTTTATGATATTGCTTTACCAAATAACTGGGGTGTTGGAAGATATGAAAATTTAGTTATATTTGTTCCTGGAGGAATTACAGGAGATAAACTTAGAATTAGAATTTCAAAATTAAAAAAGAATTATTCATTTGGAGAAATTGTTAAAATTGAAAAACCATCGGAATTCAGAATAAAACCAGAATGTGAACATTTCGGAAATTGCGGAGGATGCTCTTTACAAAATATTTTATACGATAAACAACTTGAGATTAAAAAAAATTATTTAATTTCAACTTTGAAAAAGATTGGAGAGATTGAGTATATTAATTTGAAAGAATTTATACCTTCACCTGAAATTTATTTTTACAGAAATAAAATGGAGTTTGCATTTAGCAGTGAAAATAATAAATTGGTTCTTGGTTTAAGAGAAAGAAATTTACCGTATAAAAAATACACTAAAAAAGTTATTCCATTGAAAAAATGCCCCATTTTCAGCAGTAAAGTTGAAAAAATTTTTCAACCTGTCTGTGATTTTTTCTCTGAATTAAATTTACCACCTTATGACCCATTCAAAAAGAAGGGCATCTTAAGGCATCTTGTTATTAAAGAAAGTAAAAATAAAGATGAGATAATGTTAGTTTTTGTTACAAAAAGTGGAGTTG
Source organism: Candidatus Ratteibacteria bacterium (assembly GCA_049970595.1). GTDB lineage: Bacteria > Ratteibacteria > UBA8468 > B48-G9 > JAFGKM01 > JAMWDI01. The sequence continues at coordinate 4,135 of JBMFMQ010000057.1, forward strand.
ATATTAATTCTGAAAAACTTATTGAACTTCTTTTAAAAGAGATAAAGGGAATAAAAAGTATATACTGGGTTGAAAATGACCAGATATCAGATGCTGTCAGTTATGAGAAAAAGTATTTGATTTATGGAAAAGAGTTTATTGAAGAAAGAATAAATGATTTGACATTCAGAATATATCCTGAAACATTTTTTCAGCCAAATACAAAAGCAACAGAAATACTTTATGAGAAAATTAAAGAAAATGTAAAAGAAAATAGCAGAGTTCTTTCTCTTTATTGTGGAGCGGGTCCAATAGAGATATTTATTTCTGATAAAGTTAAAGAGGTAATTGGTGTTGACTGGGAAAAATCAAATATAAAAGCAGCAAATGAAAATTGTTTTATAAATAATATTGAAAATTGTAAATTTTATGCTGAAAAAGTTGAGAATTTTTTAAATAGAAATATTGGGAGTTTTGATTGCTTGATAGTTGACCCACCAAGAGGTGGATTGAGTAAAAAAGTTATAAAAAAAATATTGATGAAGAAAATACCAGAAATTATTTATGTTTCCTGTAATCCATCAACTTTGGCGAGAGATATAAAAGAAATAATAAATAATGGTTATGTTTTTAAATACTTATATTTTATAGACTGTTTCCCTCATACATCCCATATAGAATCAATTGCAATTCTTGAAAAATCTCATGTTTGAAATTTTATATCAGTTTCAATTTTGGCAGTTTCATATTTTTTTATAACCTGTAAAAATTTTTCAAGTGGATATTCTCTGAAGATTTTTTTATATTCATTTATAAAATTCAGAAGGTCGTCTATTTTAAGAAATCCGCCTTTTAGTTTTTCATATAAAATTTCAAACTCATTTTTACTTATCTTGATTTCTTTATTTAATTCATTATAAATCTGTTGTTTTTTCTTTTCCTCTTTTATTAATGTAAACTCATCTTCTAATGTTTTTTCTGCATCAACACCAAATTCATAGTTATAGGTCTTTATTTCTTTCATAAATATTTCTATATTTTTTAATATTTTTTTCGTTGCAAGTTTTTTATAATGTGTTCCGAATAAAATTGGTAGGATAATCAAAAGAAAGATAAAATATAAGCCAGTGCCAGTAATTCCAACGAAAAGACCAAATCCAGGTGTTCCATAATATATTACTTTAACATAATCAATAAACCCTGTTATTATACCATTTTTCAGTTTAAATATTAAGGAATACAGAAAATCAATTATCATAAGAGAAAAGCCAAGAATTAAACCCCTTATGTATCCATAATCCTGCGCATTTTCTTCAGTCAAGGTTAAGGGAATCCCCAAAAATTTCTTCTCTTTTTTCAAAAAAAAATCGCTTATTTTAATAAGATGTTCTTTTACATTTTCAATTTTTTCAAAAGAACCACAAACTATAAATTCATTAGAATTTTTGAAAATAGCACAGAATTCATTTATAGAGGGAATAAATTCACTATAAAAATAGGGAAATTTAAAGTTTTCTTTAGTATATAATTCCCATTTTCCAGAATTTGTGTTGATTATTTCTTTTAAGTTAAAACCAAGCCACCCGAGCAATTGATATGTTTTTTCATTAATATTTTTAAAGTATTTAATTTTTTCATAAATCTTTTCATTTTCTCTCAACATACTTTTATTTTATCCTTAAAATTATTTGACTTCAAGTGTAAAAAATGGTAAAATTAAAAGATTAAGGGAGGTTTTTCTATGATGAATAAAGATGAGGTAAAGTATGACGCATCGGCTATACAGGTGCTTAGCGGAATAGAAGCGGTCAGGAAAAGGCCTGCCATGTATATTGGTGATACTTCAACAGGTGGGCTTCATCATCTGGTTTTTGAAGTTGTTGATAATAGCATAGATGAAGCAATGGCTGGTTTCTGCAATGAAATTTATGTAACTATTCATCATGATAATGTTGTATGTGTTGAGGATAATGGCAGAGGAATACCAGTTGATCTTCATAAAACAGAAAAAAAACCAGCACTTGAAGTTGTAATGACCACTCTTCATGCTGGGGGTAAATTTGATAAAAAGGTTTATAAGGTATCAGGTGGTTTACATGGTGTTGGTGTTTCTGTTGTTAATGCACTTTCAGAATTTCTTGAAGTAGAGGTAAGAAGAGATGGGAAAGTATATTATCAGAAATATGAAAGAGGAATACCAGTTTGTCTGCTTAAAGTTATAGGAAAAACAGAAAAAACTGGAACAAAAGTTACCTTTAAGCCAGATAAGGAAATTTTTGAAACAATTGATTTTGATGAAAATATACTTATTGGACGACTTAAAGAACTTGCTTTTTTAAATAAAGGTGTAAAAATTGTTTTTTTGGATGAGAGAAAAAATATAAGGGAAGAATTTATATATGATGGTGGTATAATATCCTTTGTTGAATATTTAAATAAAAACAAAAAAGTTTTAAATCCTTTTCCTTTTTATGTTAAAAAAACGATTGAAGATGTTGAAGCAGAGATTTCTTTTCAATATAATGATGGTTATAGCGAAGTGATAGTTACATTTGCAAATAATGTTAACACAAAGGAAGGCGGAACACATTTAACTGGTTTTAGAAGTGGTCTCACAAGGGCAATAAATGAGTATGGAAAAAGGAATAATCTTCTCGGAAATTTAACATTGACAGGCGAAGATATAAAAGAAGGTCTAACCGCTGTTATATCTGTAAAAATACCTGAACCACAATTTGAGGGACAAACAAAGGCAAAACTTGGAAATTCAAAAGTTAGATTTATTGTTGAAAGTATTATTTACGATAGTGTTTTTACATATCTTGAAGAAAATCCAGAAGTCGCAAGAGAGATTTTAAATAAATGTATAGCAACTGCAAAAGCGAGAGAAGCAGCAAGAAAAGCAAGAGAATTGACAAGAAAAAAGTTACTTGAGATAGGTGCTTTACCTGGAAAACTTGCTGATTGTTCTATAAAAGAACCTGAAAAAAGAGAATTGTTTATTGTAGAAGGTGATTCAGCAGGTGGGAGTGCTAAACAGGGAAGAGATAGAACTTTTCAAGCAATTCTTCCGCTAAAAGGAAAGATAATTAACACAGAAAAGGCAACTCTTGAAAAAGTTTTAAATAATGAAGAAATCAAAACTATAATAAGCGCTATTGGAGGAGGAGTTGGTGATGATTTTGATATAGGTAAGGTTAGATATCATAAGATTATCATAATGACAGATGCGGATGTTGATGGAGCCCATATAAAAACACTTCTTCTGACATTTTTTTATAGACAGATGACAGACCTTATAAAACATGGTTATATTTATGTCGCACAACCACCACTTTATAAAGTAAAAAAAGGGAAAAAAGAATTTTATGTTGAAACAGAAAACGAAATGGATAAAGTTATAATAAACTTTGCAAAAGAACATCTAAAATTTTACATAAGTTATGATTCAAAACCAACTGAATATGATGGAGAAATTTTGATATTTTATGAAACAAGCAAAAGAATTAGAGAAATCATGAAATTGTTGGAAATGAAACAAATTGATATTCACTGGTTAATATCATTTTATAAGAAAAATAAAAAAATGCCAGTTTATTACCTTATTTATGGTGATGAAAAATTGTTTATGGTTGATGAGGAAGAGGTAAGTGGATATTTAAATAAGAAAGGAGAAAAACTTGACCTTTTCTCAAATGAAGAGAATAAAAATTATAAACTTTTTGAAATATATGAAAGCAAAGAATTAGAAAAAATTTTTAAAAAACTGGAAGAGATGAAGATTAAAGTTGATAAAATTTTTGATAGAATTTTTATTATAAAGGATGAAAAAGGAAAAGAAGAAAGTGTATCTTTAGTTGAAATATATGAAAAAATAAGAGAAAAGGAAAAAGAAAATCTTGTTATTCAAAGATATAAAGGGCTTGGAGAAATGAATCCAGAACAATTATGGGAAACAACAATGAATCCAAAGACAAGAAGATTGAAAAGGATAACAATTGAGGATGCAATAAAAGCAGAAGAAATATTTACAGTTTTAATGGGGGAATTGGTTGAACCAAGAAGAGAATTTATTGAGAAATTCGCAAAAGAGGTAAAAAATCTTGACATTTAAAAATGGAAGGAGAAAAGATAATAACTGTTGGTGTTGAAGAGGAAATGAAGGAGTCCTACCTTGATTATGCAATGAGTGTTATTGTTGGTAGGGCTCTTCCTGATATAAGGGACGGATTAAAACCAGTTCATAGAAGAATACTTTATGGTATGCTTGAACTTGGACTTGAACCAAATAAACCATTTAAAAAATCTGCAAGAATTGTTGGTGAAGTAATGGGAAAATATCATCCTCATGGAGATGCACCAATTTATGAAGCAATAGCAAGAATGGCTCAGGATTTTTCATTGAGATACCCATTGATAGAGGGGCAAGGAAATTTTGGCTCTATTGATGGAGACCCTCCTGCTGCTATGAGGTATACAGAAGCACGTCTTGCATCAATTAGTATGGAAATGTTGAAAGATATTGATAAGGATACAGTTGATTTTCTTCCAAATTTTGATGAATCACTTACAGAACCAGTTGTTTTACCGAGCAGAATCCCGAATCTTTTAATAAATGGTTCTTCTGGAATTGCAGTTGGAATGGCTACAAACATACCACCACATAATTTATCAGAAGTAATAGATGCATTAATAAAATTGATTGAAAATCCTGATATAACGATAGATGAGTTAATGGAATTTTTACCAGGACCGGATTTTCCAACAGGTGGGATAATATGTGGTAAAGATGGAATAAAAAATGCATATAAGACAGGCAAAGGTATAATAGTGATAAGGGGAAAAGTTGATATTGAAGAAGAAAAAAACAGAACAAATATAGTGATTAAAGAAGTCCCTTTTGAAGTAAATAAGGCAAATCTTGTTGAACAAATTGCAAAACTTATTGAGAGTGAGAGAATTGGTGGAGTTAGTGAAGTAAGGGATGAATCTGATAAGGAAGGAATAAGAATTGTTCTTGAGGTTAAAAGAGGTGAAAATGTAGATATAATAATAAATCAACTTTATAAACACACTCAACTACAAACATCTTATGGAATAATAAATCTTGCATTAGTAAACAGACAACCACGGCTTTTGAATTTAAAAGAGTTATTACAATTCTTTATAGATTTTAGAGAAGAGATAATAATAAGAAGGACAAAATATGAATTAAAAAAAGCAGAAGAAAGGCATCATATTGTGCTTGGTTTAATTATTGCTCTTGATAATCTTGAAGAACTTATTGATTTGATTAAAAATTCTAAAAATGTAGATGAAGCAAGGGAAAGATTAATGGAAAGATTTAAAATTACAGAAGTTCAGAGTAATTCCATCTTAAGTATGCCTCTTTCAAGATTAACCGGACTTGAAAGAGAAAAAATTTTAAATGAAAGGAAAGCACTTGAAAAGAAAATAGTAGAATATAAAGAAATACTTAAAAGTCCTGATAAAGTGAAAAATATAATCAAAGAAGAACTTCTTGAAATAAGAGAAAAATTTGGAGATAAAAGAAAAACTTTAATCGTAGAAACTGTAGAGGAGTTTGAAGATATAGACCTTGTAAGACCGGAAGATATTGTTGTTTCTATTTCAAATGAAGGATATATTAAAAGGACTTCCCTTGATACATTTAAAAGGCAGAAAAGAGGAGGAAAGGGATTTATAGGTGCTTCAACTAAGGAAGAGGACTTTATAAAACATCTTTTTCTTACTTCAACAACAGACACAATTTTATTTTTCACAAATAAAGGAATGGTTCACTGGTTAATGGGCTACTTAATTCCAGAAGGCACCAGAACATCAAAAGGTAAACCTATAATAAATCTTTTGAAAATAGCACAGGGAGAAAGAATATCTGCTGTAATTCCAGTAAAAGAATTTGCAAAAGATATGTTTTTACTTATGATTACAAAAAATGGATTTGTAAAAAAAACATCCCTTGAAAAGTATAGCAGACCAAGAAAGGGTGGAATAATTGGGATTGATTTAAAAGAAAATGATGAATTAATTGATGTAAAATTGACAGATGGTAATAATCATATAATTCTCGTTACTAAAAAAGGGTTAAGTATAAGATTTCCTGAAAAAGAAGTGAGAGTTGTTGGAAGAAATGCTTTAGG
>JBMFMQ010000058.1:0-9621 GCA_049970595.1 Candidatus Ratteibacteria bacterium
CAATCTTCCTTTGGGACGGATGGTTTCGGTAAAACCAAGGCAGTGGGAAATAACATAGGCAAGAAAAAATGTTAAAATATAAAAATGGAGAAAAAAATGGATTTAAAAGTTCCTTTGAAAAAGGCAGAACCTGATTTTGAAGAATTCAAAAAAGTTTTACTTGGGAATAAAAAAGCAGAGAAAGTTCATTTCGCAGAACTTTTGATGGATTATGAAATTAAAAAATATATAACTGAAAAATACTTTAATGAAAAATGGATTGAGTACTCTGAAGAAAATAAAGAAAAATTTATAAAACAGGAGATAAATTTCTGGTATAAACTTGGCTATGACTATGTAAGAATTGCTGGAGGTATTTCTTTCCCTGTTGGAAAAACAAGAAAGACAAAAGATACAGCAATTTTATCAAAAGGAGAAAGAAATTGGGTTGAAGAAGGAATAGGTGTGATAAAAAACTGGTCTGATTTTGAAAATTATCCATGGCAAAAGAAAGATCAAATTGATTATTCAATTTATGAAATTGCTTCAAAGAAATTACCAGATGGAATGAAGATGCTTGTCTGTCCGAGTAGCGGTGTTTTTGAAATAGCAAGTGAAACATTGCTTGGATTTGAAAATATGAGTTATTTAATAGTTGATGATTTTTCTCTTGTTGAAAGTGTATTTAATAAAGTTGGAGAGATAATTTATGAATTTTACAAAAATGTGATTGAGATAGATAATGTTGAAGGATTTTTTCAAGGAGATGACCTTGGATTTAAAACATCAACATTTTTATCACCAACTCTTTTAAGAAAACTTGTAATACCTTGGCATAAAAAATTTGCTGAAATTGCACACAAAAAAGGGAAAATGTACTGGTTTCATTGCTGTGGGAATATTTTAAATGTTATTGATGATTTTATAAATGATGTTAAAATAGATGGTTTTCACTCTTTTCAAGATGAGATTATTCCTGTTTGGGATTTTAAAAAAAGATATGGAGAAAAAATTGCTGTTCTTGGCGGAGTAGATGTAAATAAACTTGCAAGTTATGATGAGAAAAATTTAAGGAAATATGTAAGAGAAATTCTTGATAGATGTATGCCTTATAGATACGCTCTTGGAAGTGGAAATTCAATTGCAAATTACATAGTTCCAGAAAATTACTTGATTATGCTTGATGAAGGATTGAGATATTCTAAATTTTAAAACTATATCCTTCTTGAAGCATTATAAGAAAATTTTCAGGCGGAACATAATTTGCTATGGAATTTCCAGAACCAAAAATATAACCGGCTCCTGCACATTTTTCAAGGACTCCCCTTACATATATTTTCAATTCATTTTCTTTTAATACACATAATTTTCCTACATCAACTCCACCTATAATTCCAACTTTATCTCCATATTTCTCTTTAAATTTCCATACAGGCATTATTTCATCTTCAAAAGAATGTTTCGCATCAATTTTTACTTCATATATAAATTCTTCCATAAGTTGTTCAACATTTCCACATGAATGCAAAACATAAATTTTCCCATTTTTATGAGCAAGTTCTGAAAGTTTTTTATGCCAAGGAAGTATATAATTTTTTAGAAATTCAGGTGGAAGTAAAGTTTGTGTCTTAAATCCCATATCATCACCCTGAAAAATCCCTATAACTTTTTCTATATTAATAAATTTTTTAGTGGCATTATATATTATACCACCAATTTTTTCAATCGTCTTTCTAACAAGTTCCCCATTATCATAAATCTGATAACATAAATTTTCTAATCCAAATAAAAACATAAGTGTCTCAAAAATCCCCTGAGAAATACATAAAAATATTCCCATATTTTCAGGAAGAATTTCAGAAAGATATTCAAAAACCCATGTTTCAATTTTTTCAGGTTCAGGCCACATATATTTTTCAAAATCATTCCAGTTTTTTATTATGCCTTCTTTTTCTTCAACCCATTTTCTCTTACCTTTTGAGAATAAAGAAGTATCATCTGTTTCTTTTTTAGGTATGTCAAATTTTAAATTTGAAGAAAATCTGAAATCTGAACTTAATCTTATAGTGTCAAATCCAAGTTTATAATAAATTGATACAATATTTTTAATTGCTTTTTTCTGTGTATCATAATCAATGGGTTCTATCCAATTTTCTTCAAAATAATTTTCCCATAAAAATTTCAATATTTCTTTATCAATATGAAGTTCTGCACAGTGAATTCTTTCTCCTTTGTTTTTCCTTAAAATAACATTTTTAAAATCATTTAAATCCGGCTCTGGAAATTTTATTTTCATTTAAAAATTATTATACAAATTTTAAGAAATGAGGTAAAATTAAAATGATGGAAAAAGAAGTGAAAAGATATAGAATAAGACCAAAAGAATATTTATGTTTAACTCCTGAAGAAGCAATTACAACAGGAATAACTACAGGAGAACAGATTATTGAAGAAATTTCCCTTGCAAGAGAAATTTCTTTAACTGCTTACATGTATGCTGCGATAAGAAATTTACCTGAAGAAGAGTTAAAAAAAATTCCTGTTATTGATAGAGGAGAAAGATTATTTGAAAGTAGAAGGGAAGCAGTTAAATATATAAAAGAAAAAGGAGAAAATCTATTCCTTCTTTATGTAGTTAAAGAAACAAAAATGTTCCCAAAAGAAGAAATAAAATGGGATAATTTTGAAAATTCAATAGATAGTTTTCTTGAAGAGATTAAAAAGTTTGAAAAAGAAGAAATAAAGGTTTAAAAGTGGTTTTCAAAAAAATTGCTTAAATCCCTTATAAGTGTTAAAACATAAACAATTTTTTCTTTTTCAAATACCGGAATCTTTCTTGTTTCAGTTATAATTTCTCTATCCCTAAAAATATTTTTTTCTCTTGTTATTAAAATTTCTCCTTTATTGAATACACTTTCATATTCTTCTTTGACTTTCTCATGTAAAAATGGAAACACATCAAAAAGTTTTTTACCAACCATTTCTACTTGTAATTTTAAAATTTTATTCCATTTTTTAAATGTTTCATTACAATATAAAATAGTGTATTCTTTATCAATCAAATGAATTGCTTCTGGAAGTAAATTAAGAATTTCAATAATTTCTTTTTTTTCAGTTTCGTTTTTCGTTAAAATTTTGTGAGTGATTTCCATTCCGTAACTTATTGTTTTATTAATGTTGCCTTTTTCATCTTTTATGTAAGCATTTCTCCAGTGTATCATTTTTAAAGTCTTATATTTTGTTTGGACAGGATTTTCATAATATTTATATTCCTCAATTTCACCCTCAATAATTTTGTCAAAAACAAATTTTAAACTTTCTTTTACATTTTCTGGAATACATTTTTCAAACCAGTTTTCTCCGACTAATTCATTCTGGGAATAACCAAGCATTTTTGCTCCACTTTCATTTATAAATTCAATCATTCCATATTTATTGAGAATAACAACTATCCCGGGATAATAAGAAATAATGTTCTTGAAATTTTGAAGTTCTTCTTTTAAAAGTTTTATTTCTGCATCTTTAAATAAAATCAATTTCTGTAATTTTTTTATTTCATTATTTTCCATAGTCGGCCTGTAAGAATTTAATAAATCCCATTAGTGATTTTCCTTTTTAATATTATACCACATTTAAAAAAATTTCCCTAAATTCAAAAATATTTTATGGATATTGACAATTTTCTAAATTAAGGGTATTTATTATAATGAAAAGCGGGATTAACTCAGTGGTAGAGTGCGAGCTTCCCAAGCTCGTGGTCGCGGGTTCAAATCCCGTATCCCGCTCTGATTAGCAATCTTCTTTGAAAGGGATGGTTTCGGTAGAACAAAGGCAGTGGAGAAAAACAAAAGAAAACCGAAGCAACTATATCCATCAGTAGGAATGAAGTAAAAGGAGAAACAATCCCGTATCCCGCTCTAAATATCTCAGGAGGGGGTGCTTCCCCCTTCCTGATATTCTCCCCCCAAAACGAAAAGCATAGGGGACAATTCTTTCCCCTATAACCCCTTTAAGCCGTGGAATTATCTTTTCCTGTTTCCTTGAGTTTTTAATTATTCCTGAATTTCTACTTTTAGATTAAATTATTATTCACCACGGCTTTATCTCAGGAGGGGGTGCTTCCCCTTCCTGATATTCTCCCCCCAAAACGAAAAGCATAGGGGACAATTTTCCCTTTTATAACATTTTTGTATCTCTTTTATAAAGTTTTAGAAAACATATCAATTTTACTTTTAAATCTTTTCTCTGTTGGAAAATAAGAAAAAAGGGAGAGAAAATTTATAATTGCAAAGGTAGTAAGCCATGCAAAATTTCCGCATATTAAAAAACCAATGAAACCACTTAAAGAGATTAAATTTAAAAATGAAAGCATTATAACTGTGTAAATATAATAACTTTTAATCCCTTCATTTATATCTTTTTTTTTATTTAAAAACAATTTTTTTGAGATAAAATCAGAAAATCCATTGCAGAAGAAGAAAATTCCAAGTCCAAAGAAATAAAGAAAAGCAAGAAATACTTTCATTTTTTCATCTTCAAAATTTGAAACAATATGTACAAAATTTTTCAATAACAAAATCTTTCCTATAAAAACATATAATAATGGAACCATAAAAAACAAAGATGCTTTTATTTTCATCTCGGAAATTTTCATTTTTTCATCCATATTATATAATTTTACAATAAAAATCAATTTGATTTAAAAATTTTTATGAGAATTCTAAATCTTAAGGTAAATCCTATTTTGAATCTCCTGACAAAATCTTGGGGTATAATAAAAGTTTAAACCCCTTTAAAATCCCCAAAAGGTATCAACACCCCCAAACCCCCTCAATCTTGAGGGGAGTTCAAGGTATTTTTATCTATTCTGGGCAAAAAACGCCAGTGTGGTTCAGTTAGTATTTACAAAATTTTCACTTAAATAAGGGACATTTCTATCATTTTTTCAGCAATTTGTATAGCATTTAAAGCAGCACCTTTTCTTATATTATCAGATACAACCCACATATCAATTGAATTTTCAAGTGCAGGATTTTTTCTTATTCTTCCAACAAATACTTCATCTTTTCCTGAAGCAAACAAAGGCACAGGGTACAAACTTTTTTCTGGCTGGTCAATTAACTTTATCCCGGGTGATTTTTCAAGTATTTCCCTTGCCTTTTTAAGATTAATTTCCTTTTCAAACTGTGCAGTTATACTTTCTGAATGTCCATTAAAAACAGGAACTCTTACACATGTTGCACTTATTTTTAAATCGGATAAATTCATAATTTTTCTTGTTTCTTTTATCATCTTTACTTCTTCTGTATAATATCCTTCAAATTCATCACTTAATGAACCAATTTCAGGTATAACATTTCCGAAAATTTGGTATGGATAGACATTATTTAATAATTTTTCTCCTTTTACATAATTTTCAACCTGTTTCTGTAATTCTTCAACTGCTTTTCTTCCTGTTCCAGATACTGCCTGATATGTTGAGACAATAACTCTTTTAAGTCCAAATTCAAGATGGAGTGGATACAATGCAACAACCATCTGAATTGTTGAACAATTTGGATTTGCGATAAAACCCTGGTGTTTTTTCAATGCATCAGGATTTACCTCAGGAACTACAAGTGGAACTCTATCATCCATTCTAAAATCAGCACCATTATCTATTACAATACATCCCATTTTAACCGCTTCCCATCCAAATAATTTACTTGCCCCTTTTTCCCCTTCTGTTCCTGCAAAAAAAGCAATATCAATTCCTTCAAATTTTTCAATATCTGTTTCCTCAATTTTAAAAATTATACCTTTTATCTCTTCTTCTCTTTCTTTTGTTGCAAGGACTTTTAAATTAGAAAATGGAAAATTCCTTTCAATTAAAATTTCAACCATTTTTTTTCCAACCATTCCAGCACCAACAACACACACATTATATTTCTTCATCCTTCCTCCCTTTATAAGATTTTTTCAAATAGAAAATATTTTCAGCAAAAATTCCTGCCAAAATTGCTTTAATAATATCAAATGGAATAAATGGTAAAACACCAATTAAAATTAAATCCTTAAATTCCCTATTAACAAAAAATTTAAGCCAAAAAATACCAAAAATATATATTAAAATAGTTGCAAATACCATACCTAAAATTTTATTATTTTTTTCAGAAAAATAACCTGAAATATATGAAGCAAAAATAAATCCGATTAAATATCCTGTTGTGGGTCTTAAAATCCCAGAACTTCCTCCATAAAACCATCCAATTCCTGAAATTCCACCAAAAAAATAAAAAATCTGAGATAAACACCCAAAATTTTTTCCAAGTAAAATCCCAGAAAGTAAAACAAAAAATGTCTGTAATGTTATTGGAACTGGAGTAAATGGAAGTTTTATATAGACCTGTGCAGATAACCCTGTTAGAATTGAAAAAATTAAAGATAATAAAATTTTTTCAAGAATACCAATCGTCTCATATAATTCAAAATACCTTTTCCAGTTTCTAATCCAAAATTTTCTAATAAGTTCCAATTTTATCCTCCTTTAAATTTCACTTATAATTTCTTTTAAATTTTCCTCTTTCCCTTTTGGTGATATAACAGCAAGATATAAATTTTCTTTTTTAAATAAATCATTTGCAACATCTTCTACATCTTTTCTCTTAATCTTTTCAACTTTTTTAACTATTTCACTTATTTTTTCCATTTTTTCCCTTAATAATCTCTGCTCCCCTATCCATATCATATATTCAAGATTGTCTTCAAGTCCCATCAAAAACTGTGAAATTAAAAATCTCTTACCTCTTTCAACTTCATCCTCTTTAACTCCTTTTTCTTTTATTTCTTTCATAACTTTAATTGTTTCTGAAAGTGCCTTTTCAAGATTTTCAGGTGATACACCAGCAGAAATATTATAAATTCCTGTATCCCGATACTGTCTTATAAAACTTCTTATTTCATATGCAAGTCCAAGTTCTTCCCTTATTTTGTTAAATAATCTACTGCTCATATTACCACCTAAAATTACATTTAAAACAGATAAAGGATATTTCCTTTCATCTTCAAAAGAATATGAAAATCCACCAAATGATATATGGGTTTGTTCTGTATCTTTTATCATTAATTTAACTTTTGGTCCATCCATTTTCCCATCCCATTTTTCAAATTCATTTTCTCTTTTCCTTTCAATACCATCAAAATACTTATCAAAAATCTTTTTTAATTTTTTCTCTTCAAATTTTCCAACAACACTTACAACAATATTTTCTCCTGTATATTTTGAATTTATGTAATCAACTAAATCATCCCTTTTAATTTTTTTCAATGTTTCTGGTTTTCCAGATATTGGAACTCCTAAAGGATGGTTTTCAAATACTAAATTATCAAAAAGTTCATGGACATATCTTGCAGGAATATCTCTATACATATTTATCTCTTCAATAATTACATTCCTTTCCTTTTCAATATCTTCTTCTTTCAAAAGGGGATTTTTTATCATATCAGATAAAACATCAAAACTTAATTCAATATATTTATCAAGAATTTTAATCCAGTAACATGTTCCTTCAGCAGATGTAAAGCCATTAAAAGAACCCCCAACTCCTTCAATTGCTTCCTTTATTTCATTACAACTTCTATTTTTTGTCCCTTTAAATAATAAATGCTCAATAAAATGTGAAATCCCTGAAAATTCTAAATTTTCATATCTACTTCCTGTTTTTATAAATACACCCACTGAAACAGAATGAAATTCAGGAAATCTTTTATATATAAGTTTTACACCATTTTCTTTTTTATATTCATACCAATCCATTTTTTCTCCTTGACTTAAATTTTTAATAGTTTATAATACCATAAAAATTGAAAAGTTTAAAGAAAAAGGAGGGGAAAAATGAGAATAGGATTTATGATGGCTTTTGATAAAGAAAGGATAGAGTTTGCTAAGAAAATAGGGTTTGGTAGTTGCGAATTGAAGGTTTCTCCTAATGATGATTTTTTTCCTGGAAAGGATGGATGGGAAACAAAAGCAAAAGAAGTTGCTGATTATTATAAAGAAAAAGATATAAGGATTTCATGTCTTGCTGGTTTTTATGTCAATCATATGGACCCGGAAAAGGAAGATGAATATAAAAAACTTGTGAGAAATGTAATAATTCTTGCTGAAAAGATGAAAGTGCCTGTTGTTGCAGGGTTTTCAGGAAGGATTGTTGGTAAGCCACTTGAAGAAAGTATAGGTAAATTTAAAGAGATATGGAGCCAGCATGCTAAATTTGCGGAAGACCATGGAGTTAAAATCGCTTTTGAACACTGCCCAATGGGAAATTTTCATACTCCATGTAATGGAATAAACTTTATGAGCACACCAAAAATGTGGGAGATAGGTTTTTCAGAAGTTAAATCAGAAGCAATTGGTCTTGAATGGGACCCAAGCCATTTAATATGTCAGTTTATAGACCCTGTAATTACTATAAGGGAATTTGGAAAAAGAATTTATCATGTTCATGCAAAGGATGCTCATATTAATTTGGATATTGTGAAAAAATATGGTATATGGCATTATGGAGCAATTGAACATTGTTTCCCAGGACTTGGTGATACTGACTGGCGACTCTGTATAAAAGAACTTATAAGGAATGGATATAAAAATGATTTAAATGTTGAAGGATGGCATGATTCAGTTTATAATGATAGAGTTGAAAAAGGGAAAGAGGATGAAGGTTTGGTTATTGCTTTTAAATATTTAAGTCAATTTGTAGTTCAGGATTGATATGATAGATATAGGAGAAAAGGAAATAACAAAAAGAAAGGCAGTTGCAGAAGGTAGGATATATCTAAATGAGGAGATAATAAAAGAAATAAAAGAAAATAAAGTTCCAAAAGGTAATGTTTTAAATTTTTCAGAATCTGCTTCCCTTTTAGCAATAAAAAATACTCCATTTGTTATTCCTCATTGCCATCCAGTAAAAATAACAAAGGCAAATGTAAATTTTGAAATAGAAAATGATAAAATTAAAGTTATTTGTGAAGTTGAAGGATATGACAGGACTGGTTTTGAAATGGAGGCATTATATGGTGTCTCAGTTGCACTTTTAACAATTTATGATATGTGTAAAATTTATAAGAAAGATATGAAAATAGGAGATATAAAATTAATTAAAAAGGAAAAATGAAAGGGATTATTTATTCTGTTAATATTGGAGAGAAAAAAGGAGAAATAAAAAAGCCAGTTGATAAAATTTTACTTATTGAAAATTATGGAGTTAAAGGTGATTGTCATGCGAAAGAAGGAATAAAAAAACAGGTTTCTTTGCTTTCATGGGAAAGAATGAATGAAGAGTTTTTTTGTTTGAAGGAGAAAATTGATTTAAAACCAGGAGTATTCGCAGAAAATATAACAACAGAAAAAATTGATTTAAGGAAACTTAAAATAAGGGATAAATTAAAAATAAATGAGGTGGTTGTTATAGAAATATCAGAAATAGGGAAAAAATGTCATATTTTTTGTGAGATTTATAAAAAGGTCGGAAAATGTTTAATGCCAAAAGAAGGAATATTTGGAAAAGTTTTGACGACTGGAGAAATTAAAAAAGGAGATATAATTGAAGTTATACCTAAAGTAGATGTTGGAATTTTGACAGTCAGTGATAGTTGTTTTGAAGG
>JBMFMQ010000059.1:0-9154 GCA_049970595.1 Candidatus Ratteibacteria bacterium
TACCGAAACCATCCCACCTACAGAGAAGATTGCTATACCAAGAAGGTGGGATTGTTTCAAACCCCAGTGCTTTATATATAGTTCAGTTAGCATTTACACAAATTATAAAATTTAAATAAAACAAGGTCAAATTTTCCCTTTTTCAAAATTTGCAAAAAATTGAAAAAAGGATAAAATTATTTTCTTAAAAAAGGAGGAAAATGTTAAATTATTTTTTTAATCCAGAAAGTTTATGTTTAATTGGTGCATCAAGAGACCCTACCAAATTGGGCTTTAAAGTTTTAAAAAATTTAATTGAAGGTGGCTATAAAGGGAAAATTTATCCAGTAAATCCCAAAGCAGATCAGATATTAAATATTAAATGCTACAAGAATGTATCTGAAATACCTGACAATGTTGAACTTGCCATAATATCAATCCCTTCTGATTTTGTATGTGAAGTTGCTGAAGAATGTGGAAAAAAGGGAGTAAAAGGGTTAATAGTTATTTCTGCTGGATTTAAAGAGATAGGTGATAAAGGAAGAAAAAAGGAAGAAAGATTAAAGGAGATTGTAAAAAAATATAATATGCGGCTTATTGGACCAAACTGCCTTGGAATTATTGATACTAAAAACAAACTTAATGCTTCTTTTGCCTTTGAAATGCCTCCAAGTGGCAAAATTTCATTTATAACTCAATCAGGTGCATTGGGAACTGCTATTTTGGATTTAACATTAAAAGAAAATATAGGACTTTCTAAATTTATAAGTTTTGGAAATAAAGCAGATGTTTCTGAAATTGACCTAATTAAAGAATTTGAAAATGACCCTGATACAAATGTAATACTTTTATATCTTGAAGGTGTAAGTGAAGGGAGAAAATTTATTGAAATTGCAAAAAAAGTTTCTGAAAAAAAACCTATAATTGTTGTAAAATCTGGTAAAACTGAATCTGGAATAAAAGCAGCAATTTCTCATACAGGTTCTTTAGCAGGTTCTGATGTTGCTTTTAATGCTGCTATAAGACAGGCAGGTATTATAAGGGCAAATAACATTGAAGAACTTTTTGATTATGCTTTAATTTTTTCATATCTTCCTATCTTAAAAGATAATAGAATTGCTATAATTACAAATGCAGGAGGCCCTTCTGTTATGGCTGTTGATAAGATTGAAGAAGTTGGTCTTAAAGTTGCTAAAATTTCAAATAAAACAAAAGAATACCTAAGAAACTTTCTTCCCCCTGCTTCAAATATAAATAATCCTTTTGATGTTCTTGGAGATGCATCTTCTGATAGATATGAAAAAGTAATTGAAAGAGTGATTAATGATGAAAATGTAGATGGAATAATGGTAATACTAACTCCTCAAGCAGTTACACAGATTAAACAGACAGCAGATTGTATTGTTAAAATATCAAGAAAATCAGAAAAACCTATTATTGCATGTTTTATGGGTGGAAAAAGGGTGGAAGAAGGAATTAAAATTTTAAAAGAAAATAAAGTTCCAAATTATCCATCTCCTGAAAGAGGAGTTTTATCTTTTAAGGCAATGGACGATTACAGAAAATATATTGAAGAAAAGAAGAAAGGTAAATATATAAGTTATGAAGTTGAAAGAGAAAAAGTTAAGGAAAAACTTAATTTATTAAAAAGCAAAAAGATTAATGTTGTTGGAGATATTGAAGGAAGAGAAATTTTATCATTTTATGGTATCAATGTTATTAAATCAGTTATTGTAAAAAATGAGAAGGAATGTGAAAATTTTTTTAAAGAAAATAAAGGTGTTTTTGTTATGAAAGTTGTTTCACCTGATATAATACATAAAACTGAAGCAGGGGCAATTAAACTTGGAATAAAGACACCAGAAGAAGGGAAAAAAGCATTTAATGAAATAATTAATTCTGCAAGAAAATATAAACCAGATGCAGAAATAATAGGAATTCAAATACAGGAAATGGTTGAAAAAGGAGTAGAACTTATTATAGGTGTGAAAAAAGATGAACAATTTGGACATCTTATTATGTTTGGACTTGGTGGAATATTTGTTGAATTGTTAAAAGATGTATCTTTCAGAATAATACCAATTACTGATATAGATGCAGAAAATATGATAAATGAAATTAAAACAAGTAAAATTTTAAAAGGATTTAGAAATATACCACCTGTTTACATTGAAGGAATTAAAGAAACATTATTAAGAGTATCTCAACTTGTTAATGATTTTCCAGAAATAAAAGAATTAGATATTAACCCATTAATAGTTGATGAAAAAAGAGTAATTGCAGTTGATGTAAGATTTGTTTTTGAATTTTAAACAAGGAGAGAAAAATGAAAAAAGGGAAATATTTTGTTGGATTTATTGGTTTTGGAGGAATTGCAAAAGTTCATTATTCTGGATGGAAAAAATTGCCTGATGTTGAAGTAGTAGCAATTTCAGACCCATCTGAAGATGTTAGAAATATTGCTAAAAATCAATTTGGAATAAAATATGTTTTTTCTGACTATAAAGAAATGTTAAAAATTGATGAGATTGATATAGTAGATATTTGTGCTCCGAATAAAATTCATTATCCAGCAACAATAGAATCATTAAAGGCAAAAAAACATGTTATATGTGAAAAACCAATTGCTGTTAGTAAGAAAGAAGTTGAGGATATGATTAAATGGGCAAAAAAGGAAAAAAGAAAATTAATGGCTGCTCAACATCAAAGATTTAAAAGGGAATCCATAGCACTTAAAAAATATATAGATAATGGTGAACTTGGTGAAATATATTTTGCAATTGCCCATGCTTTAAGAAGAAGATTTTTACCTATAAGTCCAACATTTATAGATAAAAATCTTTCTGGTGGTGGTCCTATGTTTGATATAGGTGTTCATATTCTTGATTTAACTTACTGGTTTATGGGGTGTCCAAAAGTTTATTCAGTTACTGGTATAACAATGACAAAACTTGCAAAAAGAAAAGATATAAGGGGCTTATGGGGAGAATGGGATAGGGAAAAATATAATGTTGAGGATTTTGCTGCTGGTTTTGTTAAATTTACCGATGGAAGAGCATTGAACTTAACATGTAGTTTTCTTGCAAATATGGAAAAACTTGAAGATTTTTCTACAACTTTATTTGGAACAGAAGGTGGAATAAGATGGCCTGATGGTAAACTTACAAAAGAAAAAAATGGTGTTCTTCAGGATATAGAATTAAGGTTTGACCTTTTACCCGATAATCCACCACACCACCAAGAAATAAAAGTATTTTTTGAGTGTGTTAAGGAGGATAAAGAGGTTCCTGTAAAGCCAGAAGAAAGTTTAGAAGTAATAAAAATTCTTGAAAGTATATATATCAGTTCTGAAACAGGAAAAGAAGTTATTTTTTAATATAAATAAGGGTCAGAAGGCGGATTTATTTTTTCAATATTTATAGCGTATATTTTAACTTTTCCATTTTCTACTTTTGCCTTTCCTTTTACCTTTACCCAGTCCTCATTTTTAAATTCTTTTGTATTTTCATATTCAACTTCAACTCCAAGACATGTTGCATCAACAGCACAGCAAGTTATCAAAAATCTAATAAGAGTAAATTTATTCTTTTCTTCTCCTTTATATACCATTCCTTCAACTAAAACATCTTTTTCATTTATCTCATCCGGTTTTGATTTTGAAAAAGCAAGTATCTGTTTTATTGTTAATTTTTTATATTTCCCTTCTATCTCTATTTTTTCCTGCAATGACTTTAAAATATCCTGACTTAAAAATTCTGTCTTTATTCCTCTTTTTAATGCAGCATATGTTGGTAAAGTTGTTGGTCTTACAATTAAAAATATAATCATGGGAAAGAGAAAAATAATAAAAGAAATTATCTCATAGACGCTTATTTCTTTAAATTTTTTAAACGCTTTAAAGTTTATCACTAAAAGAAAAAATAAAATCAGTGTGCCAATTAAGATATAAGGAAAATAAAATTTTTTGACAAATACTTTAAAGTTTCCTGTTAAACACAGAGAAAGAAAAAATAAAATGTAAAAGAGAAAGATTAAAAATTCATAAAAATACTTATTTTTTAAAACCTTCATTCTTAACCTCCTATAAAACTCCCAATAATTCCAAGAATAAAAAGAGTTAAAAATACGCTTATTAAAAGTTTCTTTACAAATTTTTCTTTAAAAGCAGCAAAATAAACAAATATCAAAGAAACACTCATCATTGGACCTGAAATCATAAATATAATCTTTGACATATCAGGCAAATGAGTAAATGAACTTGCGACAAAAGCATCTGCATAAGAACATAAAGAAAGTAAAATAGAGAGAATCTGCATTGATAAAATTGAAAAAACTTTATTTTTACCTATTGTAATAAAAAAATCTCTTGGGACAAAAGTTGAAAAAAGTGAAGCAATAATTGCTCCAATTATTAAATATTTGCCCATAATCAAAAAATCATCAGATGAATGAATAAATATTTTTTCAAATTTTGAAAGATTATCATGATTTGTATGTTGTTCCTCATATTCCTTTAAAATTTCATTTCTATCCTCTGGAGAGATTAAAATACCAAGAAAGACACTTGTGATAAAAGCGATAATAAATCTACCAAATATCATTTTAAAGGATGAAAAAGCAAGATATGTAGAGAAAAGAGTTATTGGATTTATTATAGCAGTTGCAAGTAAATAAGATATACCACCAGAAATTGGTATCCCTTTCTTTATCAATCTTCTTGTTACAGGAATTTCTCCACAGGAACAAACAGGAAATAAAAATCCAAAAAAAGAACCAAAAATTGCTGATAAAAATTTACCTTTTGGGAAAAATTTTTTAAACTTTTCTTCAGGGATTAAAACCTCAATTGTTCCTGAAATCAATGAGCCAATTAAAATAAATGGGAAACCTTCAATTAATATTGCACCAAGAACTATTGTAAAGACTTGTAATTTAGGATTTTGAACAAATTTATTTAATTGAGAAAGTGTTCCTGATTGCCATAAGTTAAAAAGGAGAAAGGTAAATAAAACACCTATTGAAATCAGAATTTTTTTAATTTTTTCTTCTTTTTTCTGGTTTCTTTCCATAGTTTCTTATAAAATAACCATATAAAGCCAGAGAAATTCTTTGTTAAAAATACATGTTGGATGCAAGAAGATAATCAAAATCTTTTTCTATTTCGTTTGTTTTTATATGTATTGTTTTTTGTGCAATTTCTTCTGCAAGGACTCTTTTTTCTGAACATAATAAAATCTCTCTTGCTCCTTCAAGTGCTCCATTACCTATCTTTATAATCTTTTCTCTCTCAATATCCGGAATTAATCCAATATTAATAGCACTTTCAATATTTATAAAATTTCCAAAACCACCTGAAATATAAATTTTTTCTATATCCTTTATTTCAGCAGGATAAATTTTTAAAAGAACTTGCCATGCTGTTTTTATTGCTGCTTTTGAAGTTATAAGTTGAAAAATATCCTGTTGATTTATTTTTATATCACCTGTTATATAAAACTCATTTTTAAGTCGTGCCTTTTTGTCTATAATTCTATTTTTTAATAACTCACTCAATAAATCAATTAAACCTGAACCACATATTCCTATTGGATATTTATTACCAATTGTTGAATAATAAACTTTTCCATTAAAAATTTTTATTTCTTTAATTGCTCCTTCAATTCCTCCAACTCCACAACTTATATTAACACCTTCAAATGCTCCTCCTGCTGCTGCAGATGTTGTAATAAGTCTATCTTTATTCCCAATTACAACTTCTCCATTTGTTCCAATATCTACCAGCATACAAACTTTATCTTCATTATAAATTTCAGAAGAAATAATATCTGCAACTATATCTGCACCAACATGTCCTCCTATTAAAGGTATTCCATAAACTTCTCCATTTTTATTTATATCAAGCCCAATTTCTTCTGTTTTTTTTACAATTCCTTTGGGATTTAATGGTTCATAAGGTATTTTCCCAAGAGATGATATGTCATTTAAAAAGAAAATATCTCTCATTGTAGAATTTCCAGCAATAACTGCTTCATAAATTGAATTTTTTATATCATTGTTAAATTCTGATAATGATTTATTTATCATTTCAACCACTATTTTCTGTAATTCAAGTAATTTTTTATTTCTTTCCTCTTTTTCCAAATACCTCTTTTCTTTTTTGTCAATCATAACATATTCTATTCTTGAAATAACATCATTACCATAAATAATCTGTGGATTTGTTTTTGCAACTGTTCCTATAATATCTCCATTTTCAAGATTAATTATATCAAAAACAATTGTTGTTGTTCCTACATCAATTGCAAGACCAAAAATTCCATCTCTGTAAATATCAATCTCTTTTCCATTCTTATAAACCTTACCATTCTTTTTTATATAAGAAGGACATATTTTAACTTCTCTTTCCATTCCATACTTTAAAATTTCATACTCTCCAAATTCTTTTATATAAACAACAATATCCGAAACATCTCTTAAAATTCTTGCCTGGCATGCCAATCTATGTTTTTCAGGAAGATTAAATTTTTTTTCTATAGATGTTTGTTGATTTAAATTCTCTTCTCCTTTTTCAATCCTTACAATACATTTTCCACATTTCCCAATTCCTCCACATTCAGCATTAATTCTAACCTGTAATTTTTGAGCAAAATCAAGTATTGTCAATCCAGAATGAATTTTTAATCCCTCTTTACCTTTTTTAAATTGCGGAAAATATATCTTTCCCATTTTTTCTAAAATTAATTAAAATATTTTATACCACAAAAAATATTTTTCAAATTTTTTAAATCAACTTCTACCTTGTGATAAAATAAAAACAGAAATTGAAAGGAGGTAAAATGAGTTATGTTGAAAATTTGTTTAATTTGAAAGGAAAGGTAGCAGTTATAACAGGAGGAAGTGGAGTTTTAGGTTCTGAAATTGCTAAAGGACTTGGACTTGCAGGAGCAATTGTAATTATAGGAGATATAAAAAATTATAAAGAAGTTTCTGATAATTTAAAAAATTCTGGGATTGAGAGTGAAGGAGAATATCTTGATGTTTTTGATAAAAATAAAATTGAAGAGGTTGCAAAAAAAGTTATTGATAAATATGGGAAAATAGATATTCTTTTAAATGCTGCTGGTGGAAATATCAAAGAAGCAACAACATCTCCAGAATTATCTTTTTTTGATTTACCTTTATCTGCATTAGAAAAAGTCGTATCTTTAAATCTTTTTGGTGGTGCTATTTTACCTTGTCAGGTATTTGGAAAGTATATGATTAAAAATGAAAATGGTGCATCAATAATAAATATCTCATCAATGAATGCTTTTAGGCCCTTAACAAGAATCCCTGGATATTCAGCAGCAAAAGCAGCAGTAAGTAATTTTACCCAATGGCTTGCTGTTCATTTTGCTTTAGAATATAATAAAAAAATAAGGGTAAATGCAATTGCTCCTGGATTTTTTCTAACACAGCAAAATAGATATTTATTACTTGATGAAAAAGGGAATTTAACAGAAAGAGGAAAATCAATAATAACACATACACCAATGGGAAGATTTGGGAATCCAGAAGAATTAATAGGTATATGTATCTTTCTTGCTTCTGATGCTTCTTCTTTTATAACAGGAACAGTTATTCCTGTTGATGGTGGATTTAATGCTTATTCAGGTGTATAAAAATGAAAGCATCTGTCTATTTAAATAGTATTAAAAAAAGTGAATTGATAGACCTTTTGAAAAAATATATTGAAAAAATTGGTAATGAAGATATAATAATTATAAGAGTCCCTGCAAGAATAAATCTACTTGGAACCCATGTTGAGCACAGGGGTGGATTTATAAACACAATAGCAATTGATAAAAATTTATACTGTATTGCTGGAAAAAGAAATGACAGAAAAGTTTATATTTATGATATTGAAGAAGAAAAGTATCCTGAAAAGATATTTGATATTGATGAAGAATTGTGCGAAAAAAATATTCTATGGACTGATTTTATAAGAAAAGTCAATATTACTCCTGGTGACTGGGCAAATTATATAAAAGCAGGAATTCTATATTTTCAAAATAAATTTCCTGATATTAAATTCTCTGGTTTAAATCTTTTCTTCTATGGAGATATTCCACCAGGAGCAGGATTAAGTTCTTCTTCTTCACTTGTTGTTGCCACAATGTTTGCAATGGTCAATTTATATAATTTACCTGTTAAAAAAGAAGAACTACCAGAAATGTGTGGAGAAGCAGAATGGTATGTCGGAACAAGAGGTGGAAGTGGAGACCATGCTTCAATGATTCTTGGAAAAAAAGGGTACATAACACATATGAGATTTTTCCCATTTTATATTGAATATATTCCATTCCCTGAACCTTATAAGGTAATATGCTGTAATTCCCTTATAGAAGCAAAAAAATCTGCAAATGCAAAAAGTATATTTAATGAAAGAGTTGCAACTTATGAAATAGGTCTGAGATTGATAAAGAGAAAATTTCCTGAAATCAGAGAAAAATTAAATTATATAAGGGATATTAATAGAGAAAACCTTGGAAGTGATTGTTATATTTATAAAATTTTACTTGATTTACCGGAAAAACTTACAAGAAACAAAATTTGTGAATTACTCCCGGATGAAGACCTTGATAGATTTTTTGAAACACATCAGGAACCAACTGATGGATACCATATAAGAGATGTTCTTCTTTACGGAATAAGTGAATGCGCAAGGTCAGATATTTGTGCTAAATTATTAAAAGATGGAAAAATTAAAGATTTCGGAAAACTTATGTATATTTCTCATGATGGAGATAGAATTGTTAAATTTTTGAAAAATGGAAAGAAAAGAAGATGGAATTATTCTGTATCAGATGAATATCTTAAAAATTTAATTGAACTATGCAAAAAAGGAAATAAAAAAGGTAAGATATACTATCAGCCAGGTGCTTACAAATGTAGTGTAGAAGATGTTGATTATATTGTGGATTTGGTTAAAAATATAAAAGGAGTTCTGGGAGCCAAAATTACAGGTGCTGGACTTGGTGGTTGTGTAGTTATTCTTGTAGATGAGAAAAAAGTTAATTATTTACTTGAAATTTTGAATGAAAAATATTATAAATTAAAAAATTTGCCTTTTTCTGCTTTTGTTTGCGAATCTGTAAATGGGGTTGAAATTTTAAATTAAGGAGGGAAGATATGG
>JBMFMQ010000060.1:0-9153 GCA_049970595.1 Candidatus Ratteibacteria bacterium
CATATAGATACCTTATTGCCTTTATTATTCCACCTTCATTATCCGGCATAACATAATCAACACTAACTTTGTCTGTCTTTGTATTTAATAGAACAACAGGTATTTTTTCTTTCAATTTTTCAATTATCTCATCAGGTATATTTTCCTCTATTATTAAACCATCAACATTCCTTATTATCTCTGGTCGATATAAAATCTCTTCAAAATCCTTAACCCTGTAAAGAACAAGATTTAAATTTTTGTCTTCAAGACCAGAGATAATTCCTTCATAAAACCTGTGATAATAAGGGTCTTTTATTTTTATAGAAGAAGGGAATATATATCCAATGTTTCCTGTTTTAAATCCATCTTCTTTTGGGATGAAAAATTTTCTATATCCGAGTTCTTCAGCAGTTTTTAAAATTTTTAATCTTGTGCTTTCAGGAATCTTTATATCATTTCTGTTGTTCAAAACAAAACTCACTGTTGTCTGCGATAAACCAGTTCTTTTTGAAATATCTTTCTGCGTCACTTTCATCATAATTTATTTTACTAATATTTATTAATTTTGTCAAGTTTTTGCACTCGTTTGGGTTAGGACATAGTATCCAGGTAGATAATATATGGGGAAGGAATATTTGGTTAAGAAGAAATATAGAAGTATTTGTGCCAAATACCAAGAAAGAAGCAAAAATTTTGATTAACCAGATATTTGAAAAAGGAGGGCTTCCTCCAGTAGAATATATTTTTATACTTTTAGAAAGAGCCAAACCTAATGAATAATTTAGAAATATTATACCCCAGTTATAATGATTTGTTAAAAGTAGATAAAGTTATGGCAAGGAAATTAATAACCGAACTTACCAATTTAAAAGATAATATAACCCATTGAGGCACAAGAGATTAGGTCAAAAATCAACTTTCTATATTGGTGTTTAATTTATTTTTCAATTTCAACTCAACCTTCAATTTTTCTAATATATCTTTTTGGAGTTTTTTCATTTTGCTTAATTGTTTTATAATAAGTCCTTTTACATTTATGTATCCAATCTGTATTCCGTTCAATTGCTCAAGTATATTTTTAAAAGTGAGCGAGTATTTCCTCCCTTTCTCAAATTCTCCAGAGATATTTTAAAATTTTTAGTGTTTATATCTGAAAAATAAAAATCTAAGTCAAGCCTTTATATCTCAATCATCTTCTAAATTTTCTCTTGTAAGTTCGGTTTTAATAAATTTTCAAAATTTTAACTCCATAAGGTCCAGTAAGTTTTATATTTTTATCTTGTTTTTCTCCTGTTTCAAAATCAATAATTTCTTTCACTTTAAATCCAATGTTTTTCTCGTTTATTTTTATTTCAACTTCTGTATCCACTTCAATCCAACTTGCAAGAACCAAAATCATTTCTTTTTTATCCCTATCAATCAAACATAACCATTTTACACTTTCATTATTTATCTCAATTGTAGGATTTTCTTCCCAATAATTGTGAACTTCTATTTTTTCTTCTCCATAACCAAAATCTTTTAAAATTTTTTCCCATTTATTATCATCTCTCTGTATCTCATGAACTGCCCTCATTGCCCACTCTATTTTTTCCTGTTGTTCTTTTGGTAGTTTTTTTATTATTTCATTGTTATTTCCACTTACAGGATATAAACTTAAAGGATAATTTCCAATTTGAAGTCCTATTGTTTCTGTTCTTAACCAATCAGGTGAAAATGGCTTTGTATTACCTAATTCATGGTCTAAATTTGCTGTTCCAAAAGTATGAACTGGTAAGACAAGGGTATTTGTCATATGAAGTGTCCATTCAAGTGGCTCTTTCCTTTGAGTTCTCCAATAACATAATTGATTGTATACCCTTTTCTGATATTCTCTTTGGTTCCATATAAGCATGCATGGCTGAATTTTATCATCAACTTTGTAAGCATCTGTTGTTCTGAAATTGTATGATATGTGAAGGTAAGTATTGTCCCAGTATAAAGAAATCCCTCTTTTTAACCATTCATTTGCATACCATACACCAAAATCCTGATAACTTTTACAGAAATTAACACCTGCACTTGGATTTGCAGGCCCTTTCCTTAATATATCCTCAGAAGGCCAGTCCCTTTTATATAAATATGGGTCAGTTGTCCATTCATCCTGCCATACCTTCCATTCATCTCTTATTACACATGCTGCCATTTCTTCCTGATAGACAGCAATTGGTTTTTCAGGACCAACAGAAGCACACCTACCTGCAAAATGCATAACATTGCTTAACCATTCCCATGTCCCATAAGTTGGTGGTGGACTGTATTTTTTATTATATTCTTCAAACCATCTTTTCATCTCATCATCTACTTTTCCTTTATATCTTGCTTCAATAATTTTATCAACAATTTCCCAGTCATCTCTGTAAGGTCCCTGATATGAACAATGAAGTCCTCCCCATGGGGTTACTGCAAGACCTCCCGGGATATCCTGTATTTTTTTCCTCCAGTTTTCTGGCATTGGTTTTGTTGGACTTGCCTGAAGACCAAATACAAGTTTTGTTGGTTTTTCAATTATAGTTGGTATATTTATTAAATAAACTCTTAAAATAACTTTCCCTTCTTTCCTTTCTATCTCCTGTATCGGTTTTGTTTCATTTGGTTTTTCATAATTTTTCTCAGTTATATATCCTTTATCATTTTCACCAAACCATGCAAGCCCTCTTTCTTCTTTACCAAGCCAGATATATGAAACAAAATTGTTAAGCCATGTATAATCCCTTTTTGCTTTTCTTCCATCCCATATTATACCTTCTCCTTCAGGCAATTTTCCTGAATAATTTATCCTTAAACTATCTGCTATCTCATGGAATAAACTCACCTCTTTTTCTTTTAGTGGTATCTCAATATATAAACTTTCAATTTTCTCCTTACTTTCTCCTGGCAGTATCTCCATTTCAATTCTTGCACATCCATCAAATTCTATTTTTGTCTTTGTTTTTATCTCAACAACATCAGAAATTGCTTCTCCTTCATAAATACATTCTGTTTCTTTTACATCTTTAAATTTTCCTCTTACGCTTTCCCATTTAATCTCGCCTTTTTCTGTCTTCCCTTTTATTTTTATCGGTTCAGATAGTATATTCCTTCCTTTTGTTATAACTTCATCCCATAATCCAAATCCATTCATTTTATATTCTCTTAAAACAACATTTACTTTGTTTCCTTTAACTTTTACTGGTTCAAATGGCACTGGGACTTTATTACTTATTCCAAGATTGTTATTTTCCCAGACAAACTTCTTCCTTATAAATTCTTTTCTATCAACTTCTTTAAACTCATTCTCTCCTTTCATCCTTATAGACAAAATCACATCATATTTCCCTTCAGAAATTTCAGGTGTATTTATACATTTTTCTTCTTTATCATATTTTTCTTCTATTTTAAGAACTTCTTTTCCTTTCTCATCTTTTATTAAAATCTTTATATCTTCAAGTCCTTCAATCTCAGGAATAACTTGGTAATAAAATTTTTTAAGTCCTGGCATAATCTGAAAGTTAAGTTTTGCTATCTTTTCTTTTAAGTCCTTTTTCAGTTTTGTCTGGTCTCTGTATCTATAATAACAATTTTCTACCTCTTCTTCTGTTAAAGCAAAATCATATAAATAAATCTCATCTATTATTCCATTTCCAAATCCAATTTCATTTGTGTAGCCATTATTAAATTTACTCTTTATTGGATAAGCATTACTTTCAGCAACCTTTTTCCCATCTATATATATCTTTATTTCTTTCCCTTTCCATGTTATTATAAACTGATACCATTTACCTTCATAAACATCTATATCAGCCGGACACCCAACAAAATGTAAACTTCCATCATCTTTTCTGAAATATAATGAAAGTGGTTGATGCGGAGTTCCTCCATTGAATATATAAAAGATAAATCCCCAACCAGTCCAGACAAATCCAACATTCCAGTCAGACCAGTTATTTACATTATATGGATAAACCCAGAATTCACAACTCCCCTGGTCAAAATTTAAAATCTTATCTCCTTTTATACTTACCTGGCCTAAATATCCCTTTCCCCTTACTCCTTCTTCATAGCCAGTGCCTTTTAGCGTAACTTTTATATTTTCTTTTTCACATATCTCTAACTTTTCATCTCCATCAAGTGGTAAATATAAAAAAGGTTTATGCCCTTTTAAATAATATGGTTCTTTTATCGGTATTTCACTTTTTTTCTCAATGTCAGCCCAACTTAGATCTTCTTTTTCCCAGAAATTAAATACTTTTTTATGTATCCTTACCTCATCAATTAAACCGCAAAATCCTTTATCTCCATTTTTATTATTTCCTATATAAATAGGGCCTACTTCTTTCTCTTCATCTCCATAAACTACAAGCCCCTGGCCCCACTCAAGTGTCTTTTTGGTAACTTCCTTCCCATTTAAAAATAACTTACGATGTTGGACAGGAAAAACTGCACTTACTCCTGCTATATGAACCCAGGTATTTAATGGTACTATTCCTTCAGGAGAAGATGTTATTGTTGTATTCCCATAATAACAATTTGTTGTTGAAAGATTTATTGCTCCATTTCTGTCTATGTAAAGAGAAAATCCTTTTGTTTTGTCTACTTCCGGATTATATTTTGGGTCTTTATCAACAACTGCTTCTCTATAAACAATATATGCCTTATCTTCTGGGTATTTTTCTAATTTTATCCATGCTTCAATTGATATAAAACCACCTTGGAAAATTTCTGATGGAATATACTTTATTGCTCCATTGCCATTTAATCTTAAACATCCTCCAATCTTCCCCTCTTTTTCATATTCAACACTTCCTATTTTTTCAACTCCTTTTATCTTCCCTTCATAATCAGAAAAATCATCTTTATTAAAATGAAATAATCCGTAAGTATTATCATCTACCTTATATTCTCTCCAGAACGCTGTCTGTGTCGCAAAAACTAAATTTGAAATAAACAAAAAACAAATTAAAAAAAATCTTCTCATAAGTTCCCCCTTATTCAACAACTATAAACCTTACTTCACCTCCTCCTATACCAAAAACCCCTGCTTTTCCAAATTCACCCCATCTATTTCTTTTTTCTTTGTTATCATAAAACCTTCCAAATTCTGATTTTGTTTCTAAATCATATATTCTTGTTATTTTTTTACCTTCAATAATCCCATCATTTATTTCAAATTCAACATCCTTATCCTCTCTGTTTTGATTCACAACAACTATGACCGCCTTTCCTTTACCTTTATAGATTGAGGCATACACTTTATCTGTTTTTATATTTATTAGATTTTTATTTCTCCAGTAAGGAATAAATTCTGCTCCACTAAAATATCCAACTACACCATCAACCATATCAACAAGATATGAAAAATACCTGTCAAATCCCCAGTAGTATGTTCCTATATCATGGAGAAGACACATACCAATTATTGACCTTCCCTGTTTCCTTATCTGCTCATTTGTCCCTTCAGGTCCTCTTATTGCAACACGATGTATAATTCCTCTTTTTATCCTGCATAAAGCCCTGAATTCATCAACATTTAAGTTGTCCATCATTGTCATATCTGCATTATCAATATAAAAATCATTCTCAATATGCCAGCTTACCTGACAGAATGACCAGTCAACATGCATATTATTTATCCACCATGGAGTTCTTCCAAGTTCATATCCGATATTATTTAGTCGTTTTGTTAATCTTCTCCTTGTAAATACATTAAATCTTTTATAAAACTCCTCTCTCTCAGGGTCATAGTCCTTTATAACATAAATGGAGGTATTATCCCACCATGTACCATTCACTGGGACTTTTGAGAGAAGTTTATAGTGGTGCCAGACAAAACAATCTGTAAATGAATCTGTCCAGTTAACACCAACAGTTGTAAGGTCTCTATCTGTTTTCCATTCTTTTGTGCCTTGAGAATTAATCCAACCTGTAAATTCTGTCTGAGGAAATGGTTTCCAGTTTGTTTTTCCAAGCCATTCTCCTCCATAAGTATCAAATGCATCAAGTCCAAGTCCTGTTAACTCACCAGAACCATATAAAACAAACATCTTATTTTTCATTCCTACAGTATTATATGCCTGATTTCTGAAATAATTTATGTGATTTAAACAACTTTTGTTTTCAGTTTTTAATTTAGGTTCCCATGTAGGGGCAAGAAATACCTTTCTCAATTCTTCAAGGTCTGTATCTGTATTTTCAAAGCCATCAACACTTCCTCCATAATATCTATAACCAAATGTATTATGCCCATATTCAAGTTTCCCCCATGCCCATTTTCTCTCATCCGGTATCTGTTTCACAGGGTCAATAAGAAAGGCAAAGTGTATTTTTCTCTTTTTATCAATTAATGTTTTATCTGCAATTATATTTATTTTAAGTTCTATATCTCCATTTTCTCTCCTATAAATTTCAACTGCAGATTTTTTATCGCTCATTGTCCAGTCACGATTTTCTTCAGCAAACCACCATAATCCCTTATCTCCATTTCCTACAAAAACAATTGGAACAAAACTTCCCCAATCATAAAAAGGTAAAAGTTCTTTACTTTCCCATATCAAACCTGTCCCTTCAGGCAAAGCACCAAATTTATTTCCTCTTCTTCCATCACCTGCTCTTTGAATATAAATTGTATCTGCATTTTTCCATAAAGGAATATTCAGGATAAGTTGGTCAATTTCTGCTTTCCCTTTTGGTATTATTTCCATATAAACCTCATACCACCCATCATACTCAAGAACTCCTTTTGTTTTTACATCAAGATTTTCAAGTTTTCCATTACTTTCAATCTCAACCTTACCTTCATTTTCATTCAAAATATTTAATTTTGAGCCATCTATTTTTAATTCTTTTTCTCCCTTTTTACCTATTACCTCAACCTTTCCAGAAAGTATGTTTTCATAACCATTCCCACCCGATGCCAGGATTCTTTCAAATAAACCATTCTCTCCAATCAAATATTTTCTTCCCCAGATCTCAAATTCTCTACCATCCCTTTTTATCGGAGTATAAGGAGGTATAACTTTATCTGAAATCCCAAGTCTATTCCCTTCCCATTCATACTTTTTCTTTGTAAATTCTATCTGTCTTTTATCAATTGTTTTCCCTTTTTCATCAAAAATTTCAATTTCTGCAATATAATCACCAGTAGTTAAATTTAAATTCTTTAAAATAGTATATCCATATTTATTTTTTATCTCCTCCTTCCTGCTCCCAAATACCTTACCATTTTTATCTCTGACAGATATTTTGAAATTTTTTGCCTTCTCAAGTTCTTCTTTTAGCCCGAAAAAATCAAAATCAACACTGACTTCTGCAACATTATAACTTGGCCAGTAGGAAAAATTCCAGTCATAATCTCCTTTTGGCCTCATTTCAAGCCATGGTTTTATATGTGTTACAAAAAACTCATCTGTAAGTTTAATTATAGGTGCTGAAAAATAATAAAGTGGTTCCTTTTTTTTCTCGCCATTCTCATCCTTATAGTAAAATGCAGAAATTTCTATTAAATTGCCTTTTTCTGTTAAATCTAAGTTGCCTTTAAAATTAAGTTTTTTCGTTTCTCCCTTTTTAACCAAAAACTTCTCTTCTTTATTATAAATAACATTTCCTTTTCCATCTTTAACATTTACATCTATTTCAACTTCTTTCTCATTTTCATCATTTATCTCAAATTTCAAATCCATATCTCCTTTACTTATTTCTCCTAAATCAGTTATTTTAAAAACAGGTGCATTCTTTTCAAATAAAACCTCTCCAAATTCTTCCCATGCCATCCATGGTGCTCCAACCCATCCAGCAAAATATATACCACCAGGAGCATCTGCTCTTAAAAGTTGTAAAACCCATCTTTTGCCATCTAATTTTTTTTCATCAAATGCCCTTATGTCTATCGACATCTCCATATCCCAGTATTTCTCATTTACTGAACAGGCAACCTTTCCCCCAATTGACCATTCTCCTTCTGTTCCAGGTGTTCCATTATAATACCACTCGTCAGAATAAAAACCCTTTGGATTTACCATAATCTTATAAAAACCTATTCCAGGGAAAGTCGCTTTTTTTCTATCCTTTGCTATTTGAATTTCAGTATGGTCATCCCATAGGATATGATAATTTTCATCATTCTTTTTAACCCTTGCAATAGGCCAAACACCAGGTGGATTTGGAGACCTCATTGAAATGTAAAGGTATTTTTCATCATATCCAAGATACCAGTTCACATCCTGAATTTTGGGAACTATTGTTTTCAATGAAGCATCTGCTGTACCCCATGTGACCATTCCTGTTATTTCAGCAAAATCAGTATATTCTTCTTCATTTATTATTCCATCAATGGTAGGCGGATGTTTGACATAAGGGACAATTATAAATGGAGTTTTATTCTCTGCAAAAACAAAAAAAGAAAATAAAAGAAAAATAAATAATATCTTTTTCATTTTTCACCTCCTGAAAAACTGTTTATTTTTAATCACCTATCCAGTGTCTTCTATTTTTACCGTATGGGTCAATAGTCCATCCAACTGCTTCTCCATATGGAACACTTTTTACACTCCCATCTGTAAAAAGGAAATTTATATTATTTCCTTTCCAGTTTTGCCACCCACCACCATGAAAAGGATAAAAAGAAGAACTATGTTGTGGATATACATATGTAGAACAATATCTGCCACCATTGCCATTATACGGATTATACCATGCATCTATACGACCAGTACAATCTCCTGCATATATCAGGTCTGATGGCCATTTTATTCTTGAATACTTAATAGGTGTTGTATAAAATCTTGCACCATTTATCCCTATTGTCTGAACCCAGTACATACCATTCTTTAAATCTGTCGCATTTCCTGTATTTTTCCACTTAATTGCCCATTGGTCAGCAGCACTTCTGGATCTCTGTTCAGGAGAGGATGGACATATCCAGAAACTTGCCCTGTAGTTTGCATAAGGGAGTAATTGCATATACCAGAATACCTCATTAGGCCAACCAATCATCTTCCATGGTGGGATATATTCATCATAGTCATTCATATACATATGGAGGGCAAGCCCTATCTGTTTTAAATTATTCATACAGGTTGCCTGTCTTGCCCTTTCTCTTGCTTTTGATAGTGCTGGTAGTAGCATCGCTGCTAAAATAGCAATTATCGCAACTAC
>JBMFMQ010000061.1:0-8928 GCA_049970595.1 Candidatus Ratteibacteria bacterium
ACGAGAAACTTAGAAACATGCAAAAGAAATGGGACCTTAAATTCGATGAACACTAATTTGATTTATTTATTATGTTTCTGACAACCACTTCCAAAGAGGAATGCACTTAATCACTTTGTTATCCTTTTTTAATTCTTCTAACTTTTCTTTTTCTTTTATGATTTTAATATTTTGGTCTGTTGCTTCAAGTGCATATCCATAAGGAATCAAAAAATTTCTTGCAAAACCATCCTTAACTTCCTTTATTTCACCTTTTTTCCCTTTACCTTCATAATCTTTTAAAAATATAACTTTCATTTTTCACCTCATATTTTTACAAAAGGTAATAGCCCAAGAAATCTTGCTCTCTTTATTGCCTTTGCAAGTTGTCTCTGATGTTTTGAACATGTGCCTGTCTGTTTTGAAGAAATAATTTTTCCTCTTGGTGTTGTATATCTTCTTATTGTTCCTATATCCTTATAATCAATTTCCTCAACATTTGCCTGACAGAATCTACAAACTTTCATCTTCTTCGCCATTTTCTAATTCCTCCTTTTCATCTATTATTTCAATATTTGGTTTTTCAAGAAACTGAAATCTTTCAACTCTAACCTCAATAACAGACCTTTTTTCATTATTTTCTGTTTCCCAACTTCTATAAGTCAACCTACCTTCAACAAATATTAAATTTCCCTTTCTTAAATATTCAGCACATATTTCTGCCTGTTTTCCCCATACAACAAGATTTAAATAACATGTATCTTCCTTTTTTTCGCCCTTTGAAATATACTCTCTATTAACTGCAAATCCAAATGTTGTAACTGCCTTTCCAGTTGGTGTATATCTTAATTCTGGGTCCCTTGTTAATCTCCCAATCAAAAAAACTTTATTTAGATAAGGACCCGGCATCAACTTCCTCCTCAAAATTTAATCTCTTCCTCTGAAGAATTAAGTATCTCAAAATATTTTCCCTCATCTTAAAATTACTTTCAATTTTTGAAATATCCTCTGGTTTACTTTTTATATAGAAAAGATAATAAATTGCATCCTCTTTTTTCTTTATTGGATATGCAAGTGTTTTCCTTCCCCAGTTTTCTTTTTTTAAAATCTCACCACCTTCTCTTAAAATACTCCTTTCTATAAAATCAATTTCTTTGTTAAACTCTTCTTCAGGTAAATCAGATTTAATTAAAAAACATAATTCATAATTTCTAATCATGATTTTTCCTCCTTCTGTTTTATTTTATTATATTCAGTAATGATTAAAAAGTCAATTTATTTTTATGTGTGAATTTCAATTATATCTTTATCCTGAAGAATATAATCTCTTCCCGCAATAATTACTTTTTCCTCTCCATTTCTCCATAATCTTGCATATTTGAAATTTTTAAGAAGGTCCTTATGAATAATCTCTGCCAGTTCTATAACTTTTGTATCTTTTTTTAATGTATATGGATTTTCAAGGTCAGGTGGTTTGCCTGGTATTTTAGTATATACCCTTATAATATCAAGAGAAATAAAAATTTTTTCTTTTAAAATTTCAAGGTTTTTGCCATTTTTTGCTGATATTGTTATCAATTCAGGTATTTTTTCACCATAAAATTCAATAAAAATCTCTTTTATATCCATACTTTCTGGTAAGTCAATTTTATTTCCAACCCAGATTATATTTTTGTTAAATTTAAATTCATTCTCCTGTTTTATTTTAAATTTTTCAAGAACTTTAAGTGATTCTTCCATTTCTTCAAGAATAAAATCGCTTGAAATGTCAAATAAAAAAATTAAAGAATCTGCTTTCCTTAAAATATCTCCTACCCAGTTTTCTGTAAACTCAAGAGATAAAGAAGGAGTATCAACAATCTGTATTTTTATATCCTGATAATCCATCATCCCAGGAATTGGTATTTTTGTTGTAAATGGGTAATCTCCTATTTCTGGAGTTGCTTTTGTTAATTTGGAAAGAAGAGTTGATTTTCCTGAATTTGGTGGACCACATATAACTATCTGACCTGCACCTTCCCTCTGTATCACTGGAACTGGTGATTTTTTCTTTGTCTTTCTCTGCTCTTCAAGCATTTTTCTATATTTTGATATTTTGCTTTTTAAAAGTGCCTGAAGTTTTTCACTTGATTTATGTTTTGGCATTATAGCAAGCATTTCTTCAAGAATAGAAATTTTCTCTTCAATTGTCTTTGCTTTTTTTAATTCTGCCTCTTTTTCGTGAAATTGTGGGGGAAGATTTACAACCATTTCTATTCCTCAATCAAACTTTTTATAATCGGGAGAAGTTTATTTATATTATATGGCTTTGTCACATAATAATCTGCACCAATTTCATATCCTTTTATTTTATCCGAATCCTCACTTTTTCCTGTAAGCATCATAACAGGGACTTTTCTACTTAAAGGGCCTTTTTTAATTCTCCTTAAAACTTCCCATCCATCAATACCAGGAAGAATTACATCAAGTATAACTAAATCTGGCTTGTCCTCTTTAAAAATCCTCAATCCCTCTTCTCCTGTCGGTGCTTCATAAACAATATAACCTTCTTTCTTTAATTCTCTTGTTAATATCAATCTTTCTTCAGGGTCATCCTCAATTATAAGTATTTTTTTGAGTTCCATATTATTATTTTACCATTTTTTCTTCATCGTTGAAAATCCTGTTTATCTCATCCCTTTTAAAGAACGGAAACTTTAAAATTTTCCCATTTTCAAAATAAAAGACACCCTTTTCTTTTATAACTTCACCTATAATTTCAATTTTAATTTTATTCTTTTTACAGAAATCAATCAGTTTTTTTTCATCTTTTTTATCTATTATTCCTATTATACATCCAGAAGAAATTATACCGAGTTGATTAAGTCCTAAAACTTTACAGAATTTAATACAAGGTGGATAAAACTTTAATTTTTTCAAATCAACCAAAATCCCTATTTTTTTACTTTCTGAAATTTCATATAATCCAGTTGATATACCACCTTCTGTCGGGTCATGCATCCACTTTATTTTAAATTTTTCCCAGATTAATTTTGCTTCTTTAAATACACTTATTCCTGGATTTTTAATTGAATTTTGAACTTTTAATAGATATTTTTCAGAAAAATATTTTTTCAATTGATCAAACTTTTCCCTTGCTAAAATAGAGGCACCTTCAATTCCTATTTCTTTTACCAAAAAAATCCTATCTCCTATCTTAATTTTAGGGAGATATATTCTTTTAATTTTTCTTCCAATTAAAAAACCAATTGCTATAGGATTTTTTATATTAGGTATTATCTCTGTATGACCTCCTATCCACTTTATTTTAAACCTCTTACATTCAATACTTATCTGTGAAAAAATATCTTCAATTTCATTAAATTTTATATTTTCAGGCAAAAGAAAGGTAGATAAAAAATATTCAGGAATTCCTCCCATAACTGAAATATCATTCACATTTATATTTACAAGATAAAATCCAATATCTTTTGAAGTTAAAGTTATTGGGTCTGTTTTTGCATAAATATATCTATCATCAAATTTAAAAATAGAACAATCAATACCAATTCCAGGAGAAATTATGACATTCTTATCTTTTATCGTATATTTTTCAAGGAAATATTTTAAGAATTTATTTGGAAGTTTACCAGATCTAAAACCTTTCAAACCTGTTATATATTCAATTTCCCTTACATCATCAAAAACAAAATCTGCATTCTCTTTTAAAAAGTCATCCTTTTTTACATAATCACTTGAAATTCCAACACTTAATATATTCAATTTTTTACCACATCTTATATCTAAAAAATGGTCTCCAACAAGCAAAACTTCATTCCTTTTTAATTTAAGTTTTTTAAGACATTCTTTTATATGTAATGGGTCTGGTTTAAATTTTTCAACATCATCCCTTGTAAGAATAACATCATAAGGAATAGAAAATCTATTTACAACTTTTTCAACAACATCTTTACAATTTCTCGTTATTATCCCGATTTTTATATTCTTCTCTTTTAGTTTTTTAAGTAATTCTAAAACTCCTTTTTTTGGATATGTCTTTTCTGATGCCTTTATTTCCTCTTTTTTTAAAATCTCATGCCCTATGGAATAAAACTCCTTTCCTTTTTCCTTATTTATTTTTTTTATTTTCTCAAGTAATTCAAGGATTGGTAAATTTTTAGAAGGGACTTTTAAATTTAATTTTTCTGCTTCTTTTAATATCTTTTCTTTTATCTTTTTAAAATCAATTGATAGAACTACAATTGTTCCGTCAAAATCAAAAATAACTCCTTTTATTAACAAATGTTTGCCCCCATATTAAATACTTTTCATAAAATTTTCTATCCCCTTTTTAATTGATGGTAAAGGATTTTCTGGCTCTCCTTCATATTCAATTATTAAAGGCCCTGAAAAATTTATCTCTTTAAGTTTATTTACAATTTTACTTATATCAATATTGCCTTCTCCAAGAATAACATCAACAGGCCTTCTATCCCTTTCAAAAACAAAGTCCTTTAAATGAAGTGAATATAATCTTTTACTGAATGAATCAATCATCTTTAAAGGGTCTATTCTTGAATCAAGTGCCCAAGCAGTATCAAGACAAAGTCCTATTCTTTCAGAAGTATTCTTAAAAACATAATCAAGTGTTTGAATATTTCCAAGCCAGTGCCATCCGCCATGATTATGAATTGCTATTTTAACATCATACTCACAAGCTAATTTTTCAGCAGTTTTAAAACAATCAAAAATTTTATTTATATCAAAATCAGCACTTATATATTTTGCTTTACACATCTTAACAAACTCAAAATATTTCCTTTCATTAATTTCATTATTTGAAAAATATTGAACTCCAATAGAATATATCTTTATACCCTCATCTTGGTAAATTGAAATAACTTCTTTAAATTTACTCTCATCAAGAAAATCAACATGAACTCCACAAAGTTCAATCTTATTTAATCCCAATTGTTTTACCATTTTTGCGACAACTTTATTATCTTTAAAATTCCTGAAACAATAACTCTGAACTCCAAGATTTTCTTTAAAATTATTCATACTTACCCTCCATTTTCAGATTTTTACTTATTTTTTCTATTTCAACTATTTCTTCTTTCGTCAATTGGTCCTCAAAAATTTCAGATTCAAAAACATCCTCAAATCCACTTTTCAAAAAACTTATCAATTGGCTTTCATCAAAATTTTTAATTACATCTTTCAAACAGGCAATTTTAGAAAAATCAACTTCCTTAAGAAATATATTTTCCCATAAATCTTTCTTTATATCAATTAAAATTGAACCATGTTGTAAAAAAGAAAAATTGTTTCTCCTCTGGGCTGAACCGACTATCTTTTTATCATTGTAAACTATATCATGTCTTGAAGAAAGAGAAAAACATGGAATATTTGTAAATGATGGTTCTTTTCCTTCTGAATACCCTCTGATTTTAAGTTTTATACCTGCCTTTTCTATTCCCTTAATTATTCCTTTACATACAATTATGTAAGAAGAAAAAGGAGAAGGAAAAAGGGGATGATGGGAAAAATTTGCACAGATAGAATATGTAATTTCAATATCATGAAAAATCGCACTTCCTCCAGTTGGTCTAATCACAACTGGAATACCATTTTTTTTACAGAAATGTAAATTTATTAAATCTTCAGCAATTTGATTATATCCAATAGATACAGAACTTGGTTCCCATTTATAAAACCTTAAAACTGGCAAATTTTTCTCATCCCAGGATTTCTGCCAGAAATAATAATCAGTTGCCATATTAAAGAATGGGTCATAATTTTCACATTTAATTAATCTGATTTTCATCATTTTATCTTCTTTATAAATTCATCTATATCTATTGCAGGATATGTAGTTATTTTAACACTTCCTCTTTGGGAAATTTCAAGAGATATTTTTGCAACTGTTTCTTCATCAGAAGCAGAAATAACAGTCAAAAAATCAAATGGTCCAAGAATAGCATACTGGAATAAAATTTTTCCACCCATTCTTTCAACTTCTTCATTAACTTCCTTTATCCTTTCTGGCTTTTCTTTCAATTTTTTTGCTCCTTGGCTTGTAAGTGTACTTAACATTAGAAATTTTTTCATAATATCTCACCTCCTTTCCACTTTGTCTGTCTTTGTGCCCCTGGTGACTTGAACTGGCGAAAAATAATTCCTAACATCTCCCAAGGCATTAATTTTTCTTTCTTGCACCTGCAGGTCTCCAGCTGTAAACAAGATTAAATCAAAATCATTAAAAATAGACTCAAGCCCCGGCACAGCATTTTAAAAACACCTTTTAATATTACTTAAAAACCTTCAATTTCATTTTACCATTATTTAATTCTGGGTCAATAAAATTCTACTATCTTTTATCGAATTAAGCACCAGATAATATATGTTCTATCAATATGTCTTCTAACGACTTTGATAACTAACATTTCTGGTAGTTCACCTCTTAAATTGGGATATTTTCTCATGGCGGCTTCATCTGCCTCTCTTAATTCATGTCTTCCATCTGTAATAAAAATTCTCCAGAGATTTAAAAACAATTTATACACAATGGACTTAAGAATTTCCAGAAAAAAACCGGACAATTAAAAATAAAAAAGTTATCTTTTTTACATCCGACTTTTAAATAAAATCGTGTTAAATATTTCTTCTTTTTCCGAATTTTACTCAAATTTTTAATAAGGCAACATCCCTTGACACTTTTTTAAATAAAGAGGTATAATTGAAAATATGAAAGTCAAAAAAACTCCTGAAATTTAAAAACTCCCCAAAAATAAAAATCTGTTCTTTGACAATTTGAATCCTATATGCCTTTTAAATTAATTCAAAAAATTTTAATTTCAAAAAGGAGGAATTCCATGGAAATGTATTATAAGTTGGTTGGCAAATGTTCTATTTTAAAAAAAACAATTGATAAAAATTCAGATATATTAGATATTGAAGAAGATGATTTAATGAGTTTTCCGGGATTTGATGAAGGATTTAAACCAGATATACACAAAGCAACATTAACCAGACCAAAAAGAAAAACAAAACAAGAAATTATTGAAAAGATTGAAAAATTAATAAATGAGATAGAGGAAGTATATAATGAACTTAAATCTTACTCTTCTTACCTGCCTATTATAGAAAAAATGGATGGACTTGATAAAATAGAAAGGTGTATTGTTTATTATAAAATTGGTTCCATTAACAAAAGAAACAGTTTTTTTAAATTAAATAATTATGACACTTTACTTAAGATTCTTGCAGATTTTGATGAAACCAGGTTTGCAGAATTGAAGTTAAAATACTTAAATCCATCTTCAAATCTGTTTAAAAGAAAGTTGTTAACTGAAGACGAATTTGAATTTTCCCCTTTTGAAAAACTAATTTTTAAAATTGAAAAAGAAGAAAAGAAAGAGATTGTTTATGGAGAGAATTTATATAATAACCTTTATGAATATGTTTCAAAAAGAGTAATAGGTCATGAAGAAGCAAAAAGGCAACTTATTTTTTATTTCTCTGAATATATTAAAAACATTGAAAATGAAAAATATAAAAAGGACAATATTCTTCTTATCGGACCAACAGGAACAGGAAAAACTTTTCTCATAAAAACCATAGCAGAATACCTTAAAATACCATTTGTTTACTGTGATATAACAGAATATACAGACACAGGATATGTGGGAAAATCAGTATCTGGAATTTTATCAAATTTAAAATGGCAAATTGAAAGCCAGAAGCTTGATAAAATTTATGGAATTGTTTTTATTGATGAGATAGATAAAATAGCAGGAAAAAATTTTGCTTCAGGCAAGGATATTTCAGGTTATTCAGTTCAGGAAGAATTGTTAAACATATTAGAAGGAGATACATATAAAATAGAGGGAATTTTTAACTCTGCAGAAATAGACATCAAGAATATAGTTTTTGTTGCTGCTGGTGTTTTTAGAGGAATAGAAAATTCTATAAATGGGAAAAGAAGTAAAAACATAGGATTTTTAAAAAACCAGGATGAAGAGATTTATACGGAAGAAGAATTACCAGATATACTTGAAAAATTTGGATTATTAAGAGAACTCATCGGTAGATTTGGAATAATAATTAAACTTGATAATTTAACAAAACAAGATTTTAAAAACATACTTTTCAATTCTGAAAGTTCGCCTTTAAAGGAATATGAGACAAAATTTAAAGAATATGGGATAGAAATTGAACTAAAGGAAGATATGGTAGAAAAAATTATAGAAAAGGCGATGAATATGAGAATAGGAGCAAGGGCACTCAGACATGTCCTTAATAGTTTACTCCTTCCATATTTGTGTAAAATAAAAGATGGCGGATTAAAAACCTCAAAAATCCTAATTTAATCCTATTTTAATCTTTTCTATTAACTTCATCTTCTATTTTTTATTCCTTTAGATTTTTAATAAGGCAATTCAAACAATCTTTCTTCTCACCACATCTTATTTTTTATTTAGACAAATGATTGAACAATTCGGATATAATAACACTTTTCCTTAAAATAAAAAAGCCAACTTAAAGATAAGATTTTGTAAGATGAAAATTAATCCCAAAATTATCAAATGTAAACCAGATAGCATAAATACTTATTTAAGATTTTTAGTTAACAATCATAGATGCTTACTAATCATTATATCTTGGTTGTAAAATACTTATTGCAAAGTGTTCAAAGAACTTTCTTTCTTCTTTATCTTCTATTATTAAATACTGAATTCTGCAATTATCCCTTAAATATAGTGTAACATCGCCAACCCCGGCTCTCTCTCTAATTTTCCCCTAAGCGTATGTGCTATAGCATCGCCTCGCAAAAGGTTATCATAAATTCTCCCTCTTAAATTATTAGTGCTGCCAATATAAATTGTTTCTCTCCAACAAGCATTAGTTTCAAAAATTCGGTAAACTCCTCCATTTTTTGGCAAATTATCTATTATTTCATTATCAAAG
>JBMFMQ010000062.1:0-8844 GCA_049970595.1 Candidatus Ratteibacteria bacterium
CATTTTTTAATATTCAATTCCAAAATCTTTCTTCCCAAGTAAGTCATGTAAATGGACTATACCCTTTGGTCTTTTATTCTCATCAATTATTACAAGACATGTTATTTCAAGTTTCTCCATTAAAGCAATTGCCTGGACAGCCAATCTATCCTCTTCTATTGTTTTTGGATTTTTTGTCATACAATCTTCTATTTTCCCTTTTTTGATATCAGAATTTTTCAAAAGGTATCTTCTTAAATCACCATCCGTAATTATTCCAACAAGTTTATCATTCTCATCAACCACAAGTGTAAAACCAAGATTTTTATCATTTATTTCCCTTATAGCATCTTCAAGGGATTTACCTATGTTAATTTTAGGAATTTTATCTCCTGTTTGCATGAAATCTTTTACTTTTAACATCAATCTTTTTCCTAAATTTCCACCAGGATGATAAAATGCAAAATCTTGTCTTTGAATACCTTTAAGAGCCATAATTGTTAAAGCAATTGCATCACCTATGACAAGAGCACATGTTGTACTTGAAGAAGGAATTATTCCAAATGGGTCTGCTTCTTCTATTTGTCCAGTTTCAATAATTAAATCACTGTAAAGACCAATTGTTGAATTTTTTGAAGATGTAATTGAAATAATCCTTGCTCCTATTTTTTTTACAATTGGAATAATTCTAATTATTTCTTCTGTCTCTCCACTGTTTGAAATTATAAGTAAAATGTCTTGATTTGAAAGTACTCCAAGGTCTCCATGAACTGCTTCTCCTGGATGTAAAAAAATTGAAGGGACTCCAATACTTGATAAAGTTGCTGATATTTTTCTCCCAATTATTCCACTTTTCCCCATTCCTGTTATCACAAGTTTACCTTTCATATCATAAATAAATAAAATTGCTTTCACAAAATCCTCGTTTAAATTATTTTTTATTTTTTCAATATTTTTACTTTCAATGTCTATAACTTTTTTTGCAAGTTCAATAATTTTCTCTTTATTATCCATTTTTTTCTTTAACTGCAAAATAAATTTTTTTTAAAATTTTTAAAAGATTTTCAACTTCACAAATACGAACCATATTTGGTCCATCAGATAATGCTTTTTCTGGTTCTGGGTGAACTTCCATAAAAATTCCATCACATCCAACAGCAACAGCAGCTTTTGCAAGATATGGTACAAAATCTCTATTGCCTCCAGATGCATTTCCAAGGCCTCCTGGTTGTTGAACACTATGAGTCGCATCAAAAATAACAGGATATCCAAAACTTCTCATTATAGGAATACTTCTAAAATCAGAAACTAAATTATTATATCCAAAAAAAGTCCCTCTTTCTGTTATCATGATATTATCATTTCCTGTTGATTTGATTTTTTCTATAACATTTTTAATTTCATATGGAGATAAAAACTGTCCCTTTTTAACATTTACAGGTTTTCCTGTTTTCCCACATTCAAGTAGAAGGTCTGTTTGTCTACAAAGAAAAGCAGGAATTTGAATTAAATCAACAATATTTTTCACTTTTTCTACATGGGTGAGACAATGAACATCTGTTGTTATTGGAACTTTATATTTTTCTTTAACTTCTTTTAAAATTTCAATTCCTTTTTCAATACCAGGACCCCTGTATGATTTTATTGAAGAGCGGTTTGCTTTATCATATGATGCTTTAAAAATGAATGGAATATTAAGTTTTGAACAAATTTCTTTAAGTTTTTCACATATATAAAAAGTTAAATTTTTTTCTTCAATTACACATGGACCTGCGATTAAAACAAATAAATTATTTCCTCCAATTTTTACATCACCTATTTTAA
Organism: Candidatus Ratteibacteria bacterium; assembly: GCA_049970595.1. Lineage (GTDB taxonomy): Bacteria > Ratteibacteria > UBA8468 > B48-G9 > JAFGKM01 > JAMWDI01. The sequence goes on from JBMFMQ010000062.1 coordinate 1,804, forward strand.
TTACCTTAATCATTTTTATATTAACCTGGTGGCCAGTGCATTATTCTTCCACCAAGAAGATGAAAATGTAAATGATTTACACTTTGTCCAGCATTTTTATTTGTATTTATAACTATTCTATACCCAGATTCTTTAATACCTTCTTTTTCGGCAATTTCACATGCAACCTTTAGCATTTTTCCAAGTAGAGAAATTTCTTCAACTTCGTAAAGTTTTTCAATATGCTTTTTAGGGATTATAAGTATATGGATAGGTGCTTGGGGATTTATATCTTTTATACATATTAAATCATCATCTTCATAAACTTTTTCACTTTTAATTTGGTTATTTGCAATTTTACAGAATATACAACTCATTTTACACTCCTTTTATTTTTCTTGGAACCTCAACCATCGTGTATGATTGAATTATATCACCTTCCTGAAAATCATTAAAGTTTTCAATACCAATTCCGCATTCATTATTATAACTTACTTCATTAACATTATCTTTAAATCTTTTCAAACTTGTAATAACTCCTTCAAAAATTACCCTTCCATTTCTTATAATTTTTGTTTTTGAATTCCTGACAATTTTACCATCAACAACAAGACATCCAGCAACAGTAAGATTTTTCCCAAGTTTAAAAACTTTTTTAACGACTGCCTGGCCTAAAAGTTCTTCTTTTATCTCTGGTTCAAGCATTCCTTCAATTGCTTTTATAATATCATCTCCAATCTCATATATTATTTCATAAGTTCTTATTTCAACATTTTCTCTTTTGGCAAGTTCTTTTGCCTTTGGTTCAACTGGAACTTTAAAACCAATAACAACTCCATTGGAAGCAGAAGCAAGAAGAACATCTGATTCACTTATTGGTCCTGTTCCTGAATGAATAATATCAATTTTTATTTCGTTCTGTGGTATTTTATTGATAACATTTTTTATTGCATCTATTGAATTATAGAAATCTGTTTTTAAAACGATGTTCAATTCCTTCACTTCACCTTTTTTTATTTCCTCATAAAGGTCCTTCAAACTCAATCTTTTAACAGGAATTGGTTTGGTAGTTCTTTCTTCTTTGATTTTTTCTACTATTTCTTTTGCCTCTTTTTCAGAGTTTACCACTCTGAACTTTTCACCCGGAATGGCTATATCATGTGCACCGAGTATTTCAACTGGAGTTGATGGACCAACTTCTTCCAGTCTTTTTCCCCAGTCATCAATGATTGCCCTAACTTTTCCATATGTACTTCCAACTACAAACACATCTCCAAGGCGCAATTTTCCATTTTCAATAATTACACTTATGACAGGACCTCTAAATCTATCAATAGATGATTCTATCACAGTTCCATCTGCTTTACAGTTTATATTTGCCTTTAATTCAAGCATTTCTCCAACCAGAAGAATCATCTCAAGGAGTTCATCTATTCCCTGTCCAGTTAATCCCGAAACATTTACATAAACAGTATCTCCACCCCATTCTTCAGGTATTAAACCGTATTCAGAAAGTTGTTTTTTTACCATTTCAGGATTTGCATTCGGTTTATCAATTTTGTTTATAGCAACTATTATCGGGACATTTGCAGATTTTGCATGATTTAATGCTTCTATTGTTTGTGGTTTTACTCCTTCATCTGCTGCTACAACCAGAACAACAATATCGGTTACTTTTGTTCCCATTGCTCTCATCGCTGTAAATGCCTCATGCCCAGGGGTATCAAGAAAAACTATAGACCCTTCTTTAAGATTGACTTTATATGCTCCTATCTTTTGAGTAATTTGTCCAACTTCTTTTTCTGCTATTCTACTATTTCTTATTTTGTCAAGAATAGTGGTTTTCCCATGGTCAACATGTCCCATAATAGTTACAACAGGCGCTCTTTTTGCTAATACTTCCTCTTTCTTGGTGATTTTCTCTTCTTCAGATTTTATTTCTTTTTGTTTTTTAAAATATTCTTCTATTTTCATTAATTCTTCATTAGTCAAAATACTCAATGTTTTCTTACCCTCAATTTTTAACTCTTCAAGTATTTTTAATAATTCCTTTATTTTAATATTAAACTTTTTTGCTATTTGGTAAATTCTCATGCTATTTTTCCTTCTTATATTCAGATTCTTTAAAAACCTTAATGTTCCAATTGGTAAGTTTAGATGCAAGACGAACATTCTGTCCTTTTTTCCCTATAGCAAGGAATAATTGGTCATCACTTACTATAACTACAGCTTCCTTTTTTTCTTCATCAATATAAACTTCTTTCGTTTTGGCAGGAGAAAGAGAATTTTTAATAAATGTTGTAATATCTTGACTCCATTGAATAATTTCTATTTTTTCTCCTTTTAGTTCTTTCATAATACTTTTAATTCTTCCTGCTTTATCACCAATGCAAGTTCCTACAGGGTCAACTTTTTCATTTTTAGAATAAACAGCAATTTTGGTTAAGTCCCCAGGAAATCTTGCTATTGCCTTAATCTCTACAGTTCCATCTTTTAATTCGGGTATTTCATTTTCAAGTAATTTCTTAACAAAATTAGGATGTGTTCTTGAAAGAATAAGTTGATAATTTCCTTTAAATGGGGGTCTAACTTCTAAAAGATAGCATTTTATGGCATCACCTATTTTAAAGTGGTCATTTGGTAATTTATGATGATGGGGTAGAACTCCTTCTGCTTTCCCAATTATAACTATTACATTTTCATTTTCAAATCTTTCAACCCTTCCGCTTACAAGTTCTCCTTCAAGTTTTTTAAATTCATCATAAATTGTACTTTTTTCTGCTTCTTTTAATTTCTGTATTAAAACATATCTTGCTGTTTGAGCTGCAATTCTTTCCCATGGAAATGATGGTGGTTGAACCTCTTGGCCATTTTCATTTATAAATTTTATTTCTCCTGTTTCAGGGTCAATTTTTATTTTAATGTCTTTTGAAAGGTGTGCCTTTTTTCTATAAACAGTCAAAAGTCCGTCCTCAAGAGATTCAATAAGATAATTTCTCTCAATTCCTCTTTCTTTTTCCCAGTATTCCAATAAAGAAATTATCTCCTTTTTCATTCCTTTTTACCTCCTAAAATTTATTTTATAAATTTTCTCATTAATTGTCAATAAAAAGAATAAATTGGGTTATTAGAAAAAATTAGATTAAGTGATAGATTTGAATTAAAAAATATCCTCAAATACCCCTTTTAATTATATAATTCAAAAGGTCAACAACTCTGCAACTATAAGCCCATTCATTATCATACCATCCAAAAACCTTTACAAAATTCTTATCAACTATATAAGTTGAAGGAGCATCAAATATACAGGAATGAGGATTTTTTGTAAAGTCCTTTGATACAAGTTCTTCTTCACAGTATTGCAAAATCCCTTTTAAGTTTGTTTCACTTGCTTTTTTAAATGCAGAATTTATTTCATCAACACTAACATTTTTTTCAAGTAAACAAGTTAAATCTACAATTGATACAGTTGGTGTTGGAACCCTTAAAGCAATTCCATGCATCTTTCCACTTAAAGCAGGTATAACTTTTCCAATTGCCTTTGCAGCACCTGTTGTTGTTGGTATGATTGAAAGTGCAGCAGCGCGTGCCCTTCTTAAATCTTTATGTGGAAGGTCAAGAATTCTCTGGTCATTCGTATATGAATGTATTGTTGTCATAAGTCCTTTAATTATTCCAAAATTATCATTTAAAACCTTTGCCATTGGAGCAAGGCAGTTTGTTGTGCATGAAGCATTTGAAATAATTGTATGCTTTTGTGGGTCATACATATCTTCATTAACTCCCATAACTATTGTAACATCTTCTCCCTTTGCTGGTGCTGTAATAATAACTTTTTTTGCTCCACATTCAATATGGGCACTTGCTTTTTCTGCATCTGTAAAAAGGCCTGTGGATTCAATTACAACTTCAACTCCTAAATCCTTCCATGGTAAATTTTTAGGGTCTTTTTCACTCAAAACCTTTATTTCCTTTCCATTTATAACTATACTTTTTTCCTTTGCTTCAACCTTTCCATTAAATATTCCATAGTTTGAATCATATTTAAAAAGATGTGCAAGTGTTTTTGCATCAGTTATATCATTTACAGCAATAAATTCAAATCCATCATAATTTAACTCAATTGCACTTCTTAAAACCAATCTTCCAATCCTTCCAAATCCATTAATTCCAACTTTTACCATTTTTCCCCTCCTTTTTTTAAAAAAACATTATACCAGAAAAATTTTAAAAATCAAAATTTATATAATTTTAAGTTTTTGCAATTGTAAGAATTATAACTTTTTTGGCTCCACCTTTTACCAAAATTTTCTTGCATTCTTCTGTTGTTGCTCCTGTTGTATATACATCATCAATAAGTAAAATTATTTTATCCTTAATTATTTTAGAATTTTTTAATTTGAAACTGTCCTTAACATTCTGTTTTCTCTCTTGTTCTCCTAATTCTGTCTGTGATTTTGTATTTTTTGATTTTAAAAGAACATTTTGATACATATTTTTCTTAATTTTTTTTGAAAGATAATTTCCTATTAATGCACTCTGATTAAAACCCCTTAAAAATTCTTTTTTCCAGTGAAGTGGAACAGGTATTATTATGTCAAATTCAATTTTTTCTTCTTCAATTTTCTTTTCAATAAACTTTGCAAAGTATTTCGCATAACTTTTCCTTCCATTATATTTGTATTTAATTATCGCATCTTTTAATGGTCCTTCATACCTTCCAATATGGAATCTATCTTTAAATCTTTCATTAATAAAAATAATTTTTGAAAAACAGTCATTACAAAAACCATAAAAATCACCATAATTTTTTTCGCAGGCAATACATTTTGTTTTAATAATTAGACATAAAAATTTCTTTATTTTACAATAAATTCTATGAAAATTAGGACAAGATACATTTTTAAAGAATTTTCCATCAATTTTCTTTTCTCCTTTTTGATAATTCTCTTTATCTTCGCACTTGATAGTATTTTCCAACTTATTGATTTAATTATAAAAGGCAGTTTTTATCCATATTATCTTTTTAAATTTTTTATAATTTCAGTCCTTATTTCTTTCCAGTATATCATTCCATTAAGTTTCTTTTGTTCATCAATCTCTTTTTTTTCAACAATTTCATTTGAAAGAGAATTGAATATTTTTTCATTTTCAGGCATACCATACCATTTTCTACTGAAACCATTAATAATCTTTTCTATTATTTTTACATTTTTTCTTTTTTATTTCAATCTTTTCATACATCCATCTTTAAAATATCAAAAAAGGAAGATTTTATACCAGTTGAAGGTGAAAAATCCTGTTTCTTTAATAATTGAGAAAAATATTGTGAAAGAGATACCTGATACCACCATATATGTTGAAAAAGTTTATAGGGATTACAATTTTAAAAATGTATCAATTACAAGGAAAGAAGGAGATTTAACAATTTTTCTGAAGGCAGAAAAGGGAAGAGTTTTTTATAATGAGAAAGAGAATAAACTTATTTTCCTTCTTGAAAATGGTAATATACTGACCAGTTCAGGGACTTCAATAAGTGCAATTGATTTTAAAAATTATGAATTTACTATTAATTTATCTCAGGATTTTAAGATAAAAAAACTGGAACCTAAAATTACTGAATTAAATGCCAGAGAATTGAAAAAAATAAAAAATATTGATTCATCAGTTGAATTTCATAAAAAAGTTGTTCTCTCAATTACAATATTAATTTTTTTAATATTGGGATTTTCCATAGGGGTCAATTTAAAACAGAAAAATAAAATTCTTTTTATGGGAATTGGTGGATTTATAGGTATAATATTTTATGAGTTTTTAATTATTGGAGAAATAATTGCAAGAAAATTTGGGAATCCAGTTTTTATTTATTTACCTGTTTCAATATCTGTTATTGGTATAAAAAAACTCTTAAGATGAAAAAAAAGTTTTTATATATATTTTTAAATTTTATGAAATTTTTTCTGGTAATTTCCATTATTTTTCTCATTTTCTTTATTGTTATTCAGTTTTTGGACGACCTTACAGATTTTTTGAAATATAAAAGAGAAATTTTTTTCAAAAATTACATATATACAAGTCCGCTTTTGTTCGTTCAGATATCTCCAATAATAACAATACTTTCTTTAATGCTTGTTCTTTCAGAAATGATAAAGAATTGTGAATTAAGGGTCTTTTTTATATCAGGAATAAAACCATTATATATTTTCTCAATTTTTTTAATCTGTGGCTTTTTTTCTTCAATTTTATCATTTGCTATTAAGAATTTTGTTTCTCCACCTTTAATAAAAAAATTAAATTATTCAAAGCCCAAATTCCCAGTAGTTTTTTCTTCTCCTAAATATTTTTTCTACTCTGAAAAATTTGATGGAGAAAACTTTATAAATGTTAAATTTACAGAATTCTTAAATAATGGAGAAATTATAATATTAAAAGCAGAAAAAGCGAAAAATTATAGAGATGAAGAATGGGTTTTTATTAATGGGCAGATTTGGAAATTTGATAATAGAAGAAATCTCATATATAAAGAAGAATTTATTACTATAGAAAAGGTAAAAATGTTTTTAACCTCTGAGATTCTTTCAGTTTCCGAAATTGATGTTGAAAAATTCTCTTTCTTTCAACTTCAAAAGATTATAAAAAAAATGAAGGAATTGAAATTAAAACCAGTGAGTTTGATTTCTTATCTTTATGAGAAAATTTCTTATCCAATTCTAAATTTTTTTATTACATTTGTTATATATCAGTTTCTTACAAAAAGAGGGAAATTTTCAAATCTTTATGTTTTTTCCTTTGCTTTTCTTTTTTCTTTATTTTTATATGGAATTTTTATTTTCTTTTTCTCTCTCTCAAAGAATGGAAAAATCCCTCAGATTTTTGGTTTATGGACAGTTCATTTTTTTATTTTAATTTACTTCTTTGTAAGTTCAAATTTGAAAAGGAAAGTTTGAAGTAAAGGAGAAAATTTTGTAGAAACTAACTCAATTAGATATAAAGCACTGGGGTTAGAAACAATCCCACCTTCTTGGTATAGCAATCTTCTCTGTAGGTGGGATGGTTTCGGTA
>JBMFMQ010000063.1:0-8608 GCA_049970595.1 Candidatus Ratteibacteria bacterium
ATCTTTTTTGCTTTATTATAAGCATCAGTAATACTATAAATTCCTATAATTATCATTCCTACCAATCCAAAGAAAAAAAGAGAGACACCCCATATTAAAAAACTTATAGGTGGAGTTGTTTTGATAAAGTAAAATAAGAAAATTGCTCCAAGTATTAAAATTAAAAGAGAAACTCCTGAAAGAAAAATTAAAGTAAGACCTTTTTTAATCTCTCCATTATAAATCTGTCCAAGTCCATTAAAAACAAAGGAAAGTAACGCTGCTATTCTCGGATTCGGCAAATTATTTTTTCCCATTTTATTTATATTTTTTCCATTTTATTTTTCTTTTTCTAAATTTTTCTATTTTTTCTTCTTCTGGTTTTTTGAATAAAAGTAAATATTTAAATCCTCTTAAAAAGAAATTAAATTTTTGGCTCTATAATGCCATAAAGGTGTATTTGAACTTTGTCCTCTTCTTGCAACACATATTATATCTATTGGCTCAAAGTGTCTTTCAAGCATTTGATAAACTCTAAATCCAACAGGAGTAAATTTCCCCTTTACCCATTGATCTCCTATTAACCAAGCCAACACTTTGCCAGGTTTAAGAATTCTTTTAATTTCAACAGCAACTTTTTCAAGTTCTTCATAAAATTTTGGATCTTCTGCTGAAATTTTACCTATATCCCTTGGGTCATCTGAATAATTTACATTATCTCCATAAGGAGAATCTATAAAAACCATATCTACTGAATTATCAGGTAAAGGAATATTACGAGAATCATTTTTTATTACTTTTGGGTGCCTTGGGTTTATATCATAACCAATAACTTTTCTACCTTCTTCTTCACAAACATCAATTGTGGTTCCACTCCCTGCCATTGGATCAACTACTAATTCTCCCGGTTTTGTATATCTCTGGATTAAATTCCAGATAATAAAAGCGGGTGTTACACCTTGAAATTTATTATCTCCTTTTGGTTTTTTCCCATAACTTTGTTTAGGATAATCCCATAGTGTTGTAGTTTCAAAAGGTGGTTTTTCCTCATTTTCTATACTTTTTTTCTTTTTTACTAAATTCCCCTCTACAATAAAATCTTCAAATAAATTAACTTTTTCTTCTTTATTTGGTTTCATTTTCTTAAAAGTTTTTTCAAATCATATATGAAATTATCAAATTTTTTAACCTTTTCACTTCCCTCTATATTTTCTACATTTAAGATGTAACCTCCGTCTGTATCAACTTCCACAATCGCTCTTCCTTTTTTACATGGCTTCTTAACCCTTAAAGTTTTATCTTCATCTAAAGTAATGAAAAAAACTTTTATATTTTTTGTTATTTTATCCTAAGATAGTTTAATTTTCCAGTATCCAGTTTGCGCAATCCTTTCCCTTAAAGTAACTTTGCTTGAAATAACAGCGATAATTTCACAATTTTGGGGTTCATATATTACTAAATCAATATCTGGCAAATGTGAACCAAATTCCCCATAATCAACTAATAAGTTTCTTTTAACTCTTGAAAGTTCCTCTGTTAAATTTTCTGCCTTTTTCCTTTCTAAAGTGTTCCCTTCTATTATTTTCAATCCCAACGATTCAACGGCATCTTTTATAATATAGTGTATTAATTTTTCCAGGTTTTTACCTTTGAATGCTCTCCATGATTGTTCGTGGTCTTTCTTTGGAGTAGGATTTTTTAACCAGTCCTCCTTATGTTTTTGCTTAGCTTCTTTCAATAAATCAGAAATTTTATTGTAAGCATTCTTACCAAATTCATTTTTATATTCTTCATAAAGTTTTTTAAGTTCATTAAAATCCATTTTTCAATCAATTTTCCCTTTTGTTGTTGGTAATTTCTTCCCTTCTATTTTTACTGCCTCTTTAAGTGCTATCCCAAGGCCTTTAAAAATACTTTCAAGAACATGGTGTAGGTTTTCTCCATAAACAAGATTTATGTGTAAAGTAAGTCCAAGATGATTAACAAAGCCCTTTAAAAATTCTCTTGCATCTTCTATTTCAAAACTTCCCTCTCTTCCTTTTATATCTGGAACATTGAAAACAAAATAGGGTCTTCCTGAAATATCAAGGGAAATACTGACTAAAACCTCATCCATTGGAATTAGAGAAAACCCGAACCTTTTAATTCCTGCTTTATCTCCAAGTGCATTTTTTATTGCAGAACCAAGACATATCCCTGTATCTTCAACAAGATGGTGTGTATCAACTTCTATATCTCCCTTTGCCTTTATTTTTAAATCAAAATTTGAAAACTTTGAAAATAATTCAAGCATGTGATTTAAAAAAGCAATTGGTGTATCAATTTCATAATATCCTTTTCCATCAATAAAAACTTCTATTTCAATATCTGTCTCTTTTGTTTTTCTTTTAATCTTCCCTTTCCTTTTCATATTATTATTTTAACATAAATTCATAAATCTCTGCATAATTTGTTGAAAAGATAGGTTTAAATAAGTCGGGATTTTCTTCAATCCATTTTTTTTCAATATAAGTTTTATCTTTTTTAAGGATTACCAAATCAATTTTTTTATTTTTAAGTCCATAAAACCACAGATAAAAAGATGGATTTTTTCTGTAAAGATTTTCAATATTTTCATCTGGAAATTTTACCTTTTCTTTATACTTGTAAACAGGCAAACTCTCAACTGAATTTACTGATATATAAAAAAGATTGTTCTTAAAATTTTCTCCATAGAAAGGATATATTAAAAAAGAGCCAACATAGGAAATATTTTTCTTTTCTTTTGAATTTTTCTGGACAAACTCCCATATTTGACCTTCCTCTCTGTAAAATGTTTTCCATATTTCAAATTTTGCTTTTTCATAAATCAAATCTGTTTTGAAAATCTCAAAGATAAAAAAAAGAAGAAAAATTAAGAAATATGAAAGATATAAAATTGTTTTTTTAAGAAAGATTGCAGAAAAAAGTAAAATCAAAAGGATAAAAATTATTAAAAAATATAAGGGAAACAATTTATGTTTGAAAACAGAAAGACAGAAATATAGAAAAAAAGGGAGACATAAATATTCACATTTTTTATAAGGATGAATGAGAGACATACTTAAAATTCCATAAACAGGTAAAAGATGTCTTATCTGGTAATAAGAAGGTGGTATTAAAAAAGTATATAAGAAGATTGAAAAAGGAAATATTGAGTAAAAAATGAAAAATTCTTTAATTCTTAATGAATAGAGAAAGGAAAAAATGAAAAAAATTAGAAGAATTATTTTTGTGGCTAAAGAAGGGTCTATATGCATTGAAGAAAAAGCAAGTATATGAAATAGATTTTTAATTCTTTCAAAAAAAGGAAATTGGGGATAAATATAGGCACCTTCAAATAAAACAAAATTACAAATCTTTACTTCAGCAGGATAGAATGGATTTTTTGTAAATATAAAATTCCTGAAATAAGAAAAAAGCCCAAAAAAGAAAAGATGGAAAATTGAAAAATAAAATAATTTTGTAAAATCCCCTTTTTTCTTTTCAAATAAAAATGGTATTGTCAAAATTCCAAAAATTAAAGATAGAGTTTTTACTGAAAGCAAAATTGAAAGAGAGAGAATTCCAACTGATATATATTTTTTCTCTTTCTTTTTAAAAAAATATATTGTTGATAAAAAAGTTCCTGCCATAATTAAATCAACAAAACACATACTTGACTGGCTAAAAACAGGTCTTATAAGGGAAAAGATTGAAGAACCGATTGCTGAAAGAAAATCTGAAAAACCAAATGATTTTAAAATTAAAAATAAAGAAAAACTTCCAAGAATTAAAAAAGGAAACTGTGTATATTTAAATAAAAATTCCTTACCCGAAAATAAAGAAAAAAGATAAAAAATTTCTCCACCTATTGGGTAATATGTCATTGCAATATCTGTAAAATATAAGTTTGGTAAAGAGATAGAATGGGTTTTATAATAATGGACTGCAAAAGGTAAATGGTATAAAAGACCATCGGTTGTTAAAGGAGGGAGTAAAAGAATTGTAAAAATATGTAAGATATGAGCAGAAATGACAAATCCAAGTATAAAAGAAACATTTTTAGGTATTTGTTTTATTTCGGGTATTTTCATCTTTCTGGCAAAAGGAAGGGTTAAAATTGATATAAAAAGTGAAAAAAGAAGGAAATATTTTTGGTAAAGAAGATTTAAAATACCAAGAATTATTGATATCCCGAGAATTTGAGAATAGAAAAATATTATAAAAACACAGAAAAATTCAAAAAGACAACTTACATTGAAAATCAAGGTTAAAATAAAACTATTTAAAAATAGAAATAGTAAGTTTAATAGAAACACTTTTATTTTATTATTATTCCAGCATATCCAACAACTTCAGAATAGTCATTTGATGTTTCAGCACTTGTTGTATAATAGACAAGCTCACCCTTTTTTGCACCAAGTAATTTTGCTGCAACAATACTTACAATAACACCGGCATATCCACACATACTCACATCCTTTTCCTCAATTCTTTTTATAACTTGGTCCTCATCTAAATTACATATTGCCTCAATTACATATTTATCTTTACTTTCAGCAATTTTATATGGCTCATAATGGGTCATATCAGAACTTGCAACTATTAAACAATCTCTTTTTGTTTCTTTTATAACCTGGGAAATCTTTTCTCCAATTTCATACCATGCAGGATTATCAACATATCCAAGCAAACATATTGGAACAATTTTTATATCTTTTCTTAAAAACTGCAAAAAAGGTAATTGGACTTCAATAGAATGTTCCCTTAAATGGGCAATCTCATCTTCCTGTAAATATATACTTTTTTCAACAAGTTTTTTAGCTATTTCCTTATCTATTTGGACTTCACCAAGTGGAGTTAACCATTTATCATGTTCTGCAACTGAATATGGCTCTCCATAACCTGTATGATTTGGTCCTAATATAATAATTGTTTGAGGTATTTCTATTTTTGAATAAGTTAATCCTGCTGTTTTCCCTGAATAAATATAGCCGGCATGTGGAACAACACAAGCAATTACTTTTTCCTTTTGAATTTTTCTATCAATAAAATTTTCAAGATTTTTTAAAAGATGTGCTTTCCCTGAAGGATAAAAATAACCATTAACAACTGGTTCTCTAATCTTTTCCATTAAATATATTAAATCACATCAAAATTTTAAAGTCAATAAAAAATCTCTTTTGGGTTTTACCCGAAATCTGAAATAAAATATTATGAAATTAACCTTTGGGTTTTCAAATTCTTCTTTTATAATATATAATATAAAAATATTTGGTGGGGATAAAATGACACATAGAGAAAGGTTAAAAAGGGTTTTTAAATGTAAAGAAGTTGATAGAATGCCTATAAGAATATGGGGAGTAAGTCCTGTTTTTCCTTCTGAAAAATTTAAACCATTATGTGAACTTGTTGAAAAGTATGACCTTGAAACAATTGAAATATGGAATCCTTTAAAGGAAGAAATTCCACCTTTGCCTTACGAGATAAAAATAGAAGAAAAGTTTATGGAAAAAGAAGGAATGAAGGAAATAATTACAAAAATCAAAACACCAAAAGGAGAGATTTTTCAAATATATAGATGTAAATTAGATGGTTCTCCTGGAAGAGTTGTTAAAAATTTTATAGAAGATATTAATGATGCGGAAAAATTCTTATCTTTGCCAGATATTAACCAATTACCTAAAATTGATTCTTATTTTGAATTTGAAAAAAGAGTTGGTGAAAGAGGTTTAATATTAATAGGGATAGATGAAGCAATGTATAGTGTGCATAGATATATGGGCTCAGAAGTTTTTAGTTTTTTTCTTTATGATTACAGAGAAATTTTACATAAGATGATAGAAAGGGAATTCAAAAAAATAGAAAATTATGTAAAATATATTCTTTTTCATAAAATAGGAGATGGTTTTGGATATTATGGACCTGAACTCTGTATTCCACCACTTGCATCTTTAAATGACTTTGATGAATTTGTTTTTAATTATGATAAAAAACTGATTGATTTAATTCATAATGAAAATAAACTTGTTTGGGTTCACTGTCATGGAGATATGGCACCTGTTATAAAAAGATTTATAGATATGGGAGTTGATTGTTTAAATCCTGTTGAACCTCCACCTGTATCAAAAATAACATTAAAAGAAATGAAACAAATAAGTAAAGGGAAAATGTGTCTTGAAGGAGGTGTTGAAGATGGTGCTTTTGATACTTTAAAACCTGAAAAAATGAAAGAACTTGTTGAGAAAATTATTGAAGAAGGAAAAGAAGGAGGTGGTTTTATTTTATGTCCAACTTCAAGCCCAGATACATATCCCAAATTACTTCCAAGACATATTGAAAATTATAAAGTTTTTGTTGAACTCGGAGTTAAACTCAGAGATTATTAATTTTTTCAAGATAGAAAAGATAATCCTTTATGCCATCTTCAATATCTGTAAATTCTTTTTTGTATCCTGCATTTTTTAATTTTCCTATATCTGCCTGAGTGAAGTATTGATAGTATTCTTTAACATCATCTTCCATTTCAATATATTCAATATTTTCTTTTTTACCAAGATATTTAAACAGTAAGATTGCTACTTCATTAAAACTTTTTGCCCTTCCTGTCCCTACATTAAATATCCCTTTTATATCTTTATTTTCAATAAAAAACCACATCACTTCACAAACATCAAAAACATAAATAAAATCTCTTTTCTGTTCACCATTTTTATATTCTTTTCTGTATGATTTAAATAATTTAATTTTACCTTTTTCTTTTATCTGCCTATATCCTTTTGAAATTATACTTCTCATATCTTTCTTGTGTTCTTCATTTGGTCCATAAACATTGAAAAATTTAAGTCCTACAAATTTTTTATGAAGATTATTATTAACAACCCATATGTCAAACATATGTTTTGAAAGTCCATATAGATTGGTAGGAATTAAATTTTCAATATTTTTTTCATCATCAGAAAAATCTTTTTCTTCCCTTCCATATGTTGAAGCAGAAGAAGCATATATCAAAGGTATATCATTTTCAAGAGAGAATAAAGCAATTTTTTTTGAATAAATGAAATTATTTTTTATAATGTATTCAACATTTTTTTCTCTTGTATTTGTACATGCACCAAGATGGATTAAAAAATCAAAATTTTTATCCATTTTTTTATTTTCAATTCTGTAAATAAATTCATCCTTGTGATAATATTCTAAATATTTTTTACCTATAATATTTTCCCTTTTCTCTTCATTCAGATTATCAACAATAATTATATCCTTTACCCCTTTTTTATTTAAAAATTCAAGAAAACAACTTCCAATAAAACCACATCCACCTGTTAAAATAATTCTCATTTCAATATCTTCCCAATAGTGGCTTTTGTAATCGTAGAATATTTAACTCCCTTTAATGCTTTCAGATAAAAATATAATTCTTTAATTTTCTCAACTTTCCCTTTAACAACAACTATCTCCATACAGTTTTCTTCATCCATATGAATGTGCTGTGTTGAAATTATATATTTTGAAAATTTATGTTGAATATCAATTATTTTATCCACTATTTCACGTACATCGTGTTCATAGACAATTACTATACAACCTGCAACATTTTCTCCCTTTTCCCATTCTTCTTTAACAAATTTTTCTCTTATTATATCCCTTATTGCTTCAGACCTATTTTTATATTTCTGTTTTTTTATAAAATCATCAAATCTTTTAAGTAACTCTTCATTCATAGAAATACCAAATCTTTTCAATTTATCCATTTTACTCTCCTATTTTACTTCTTTTCTCAAGACCATTATAATACAAAAACCACTCCCTTATAGCCATAATATAAAATATTATTGAAACTCCTTCAACAAAATATCTTGAAATTCCATAAGTTATATCAGAAAATACCTTGCCAAGAATACCTATTACCATACCAAGTGAATAAAATACAGACCAAAGTCGCATAATATGTGAGTTATATTCATTCCAGGCATCTGCTGCACTTGTAACATTTGGTGAATTCTCAAGACCTTTAAATAAATACTGCATTCCAATCTGACCTCCATATCTATTAAGTGCTGCAAGAATTATATTTGTTATTGCTCCATAAAAAATATAATAAATTAAAATTGTTATATCTTTAAGTTTATGAGAAAAACTTGCAAGATATCCCATTGTAAAAAGAGTAAAAAATGTAAAAAGGTCTAAAAATCTAAATGGTTCAATTTTTATTTTTGATATACTTATGAAATTTGATATCTCTTCTTTTGTTGGTTCTCTCTCCTCTTGTTTTATCCTGTCATTTAGAAGTTTAAATGCCTTATTTACAGGTAATCTTAAAATATTTTCTTTAAAAATTTCATCAACATATTTAAAAAACATATATTCTCCACCTGCCTTTAGAATTTTTCTTTCATAAAGATGATTTATCTGGTTTTTTATCTCATTGGTAATTTTCTCAACATCTATTTTTGTAAGATTTTCAATAAAGTATTTTAGATTTTCAACTTCTTCTTCGGTTAAATTAAGGTCATTTTTAAAAATTTCATAAATTTCTTCTTTTCTTTCATTTTCAACAAGTTTATAAATCTGAAATTTTAAATTTGAATATTTTTCAACAAGATTGATAAAATCCTTTTTATTTTTT
>JBMFMQ010000064.1:0-8517 GCA_049970595.1 Candidatus Ratteibacteria bacterium
TACAATTTGTCAGGTCGCAGCCATACGTTTAACCTAATAAACTGTTTATGAGGAATGCTACAGAAATAAATGTTATATTTAAGTTTTTAAATATTTTTAAAATTTAATTTGCCGGATTGGATAAAAGAGTAGTATAATAAAGAGAAAGGGGATTATGATGGAAAAAGCATTTATGTTTTTAAGTTTTTTTCTTGGATTTTTAAGTGTAGTTATGGCATTTGTTTTAAGTTATAATACAAATAAGTTAGTTAGGACAGAGGATGAGAGGACAAAGAGTTTAGTAGGTGAGATAGCAAAGATGATACAGAAGATGGATGACACATTAAGGAGGATGGATGACACATTGAGGTTTTTAGGAACATTGATAAAAGCAGAAGGAGAGGAAGCAAAAAAGTTGATAAATAAAGTACTTGAGAAAATACCAGGATGAGAAAAAAGGAGGGAATATGGCTTTAAAACCACTTGATATTTTTAAATTTCTTCCTAAAACAAATTGTAAAGAATGTGGATTTCCAACATGTCTTGCTTTTGCAATGCAGATAGCAATTGGAAAGGCAGAGTTGTCCAAATGTCCTTATATAACTGAGGAGGCAAAAAAACAACTACAAGAAGTAAGTGCTCCTCCTATAAAAACAATCACAGTTGGTAATAAAGAGAAACTTAATCTTGGAGGAGAGACAGTATTATACAGGCATGAAAAAACATTTTATAATCCGACAGGAATAGGTGTTTTAATAAAGGAAAGTATGAGTGAAGATGAGATAGAAAATGAAATAAAAAAAATTGTTGAGTTTAAATATTTGAGGGTTGGAATTGAAATGAAAGCAGAATTTATTGGTATTTTGGATGAAGGGAAAGGAAAATTTTTAGAAATTGTTAAAAAATGTTATCAGACAGGGAAAAATTTAATACTTATAAGCGATAATGCAGAAACAATTAAAAATTCACTTTCTATATGTAAAGATGTAAGACCAATAATTTTTCCAAACCAGATTTCTGAAGAGATTGTAAATATTGGGAAAGAATTTAATGTTCCTGTTGTTGTTAAGGGAGATACAATTGATGAAATTATGAATAATGTTAAAAAATTGAATGAAAAAGGTATAGATGAGATTATAATATTCCCTTCAAGTAAAAAAATTTCAGAAGTTTTTAAAAATATTATATTTCTTAGAAGAGGCGCTATTTTAAAGAAAATTAAAGAACTTGGTTATCCTGTTTTAACAATCCCATCCTTTCTTACAGATGATTACTTAAAAGAAAGTATTTATGCATCAATATTTATTGCAAAATATGGGAGTATAGTTTTACTATCAAAATTAGATGGAGAAGTTTTATTTCCTTTACTTGTTGAAAGATTAAATATATTTACAGACCCACAAAAACCATTGACAACACCTGAGGGTATATATGAAATAGGAAAACCAGATGAAAATTCTCCTGTCTTTGTTACAACAAATTTCTCATTAACTTATTTTATTGTTTCTGGAGAGATAGAAAATTCAAGGGTCCCTTCTTATTTACTAATTCAGGATACAGAGGGGCTATCTGTTTTAACTGCATGGGCTGCTGATAAATTTAATGCTGAAACAATTGCAAATCTTGTGAAAAAAACAAAGATTGGAGAGAAATTAAAGAAAAAAGTTTTAATTATTCCAGGGGTTGTAGCACAGATATATGGAGAACTTGAAGAGGAATTACCTGACTGGAAAATTTTACTTGGACCAAGAGAAGCAGCTCATATTCCATCTTTTTTGAAAAATGTTGAAATTTAAAATGGGGGTAAAAATGATTTTAATAGGTGAAAATATAAATATAATGAATAAAAAAATTAAGGCAGCAATAAAAGAAAGGAAAAAGGAGATTATTCAAAAGATAGCAATTGAGAGTAAAAATAATGGAGTTAATTTTCTTGATTTAAATATTGGTCCTGCAAGAAAAGATGGTCCATTTTTGATGGAATGGATTATTAAAACAGTTAGAGAAGTTTGTGATTTACCCTTATCTCTTGATACAACAAATACAGAGGCAATAAAAATTGGACTTGAAATGGAAGGTGAAAATGCAATTATAAATTCAATACAGGCAACAGAAGAAAGAATGGACCAACTTCTTCCACTTGTAAAAAAATATAACTGTAAATTTATTGGTCTTTTACTCGGGAAAGAAGGTATGCCAAGGGATGAAAATGAAAGAGGAGCAATAGCAGCAAATTTCATTGCAAAAATTGATGAATATGGAATTTCACACGATAAAGTTTATTTTGACCCGATTGTTCTTCCTGTTAGATTCCAGCAGGACCAGGTTGTTAGTGTTATTGAGTTTATGAAGATGTTTAAGGATATTTTCCCTGATTGCAATTCAACATGTGGACTTTCAAATGTTTCAAATGGTGCTTTGAATGAATTAAGGGGTCTTATTAATAGAACATATCTTGTAATGCTACAAAAATATGGAATGAACAGTGCAATTGTTGATGCTTATGATAAAGAACTAATTGGACTTGTTAGAGGTGAAAAAGAGAATATAAAAAATCTTATATGGAAAGCAATGGATGAAGAAGTTGATTTATCTAATTTAAGTGAAGAAGAAAAAAATTATGTGAAAACAGTTAATGTATTACTTGGAAAGTCAATATATTCTGATTCATATCTGAAACTTTAAAATGTCAAAAGGATACAAAGACCTTATAGATAAATGTTTTGAAGACCTGAAAAAGATTATTTTAATTAAAGGGGGGAAAATTGAAGTTTTATACTTTAATAAAATTGTCAAGATAGATTTTATATTGAAAAAATTTGAAGGAGTTGATGATGAAAAAGAAAAAGTTATTCTTCTTCATTACCTTCGCAATTTTAAAGATAAAAAAAATAATGAATTGATTACATTTAAAAGTTTACCAGATGGCAATTTTTATTTTCCCTCCATCTATTCAAGAGTTTACCTTCCTTTAATAAAAAAATATGGAAAAAATCCAGAAAGATTTATTGAGAAAAGTTTAGAAATAGGCGGAGAAAAAATTTCTGACTTTTCAATTAAATTTAATGTATTTCCAAATGTATTTTTTATATTTGAATTGATACCGGAGGATGAGGAATTTCCAGCAGATTTAAGGATTTTATTTAACAGGGTAAGTAGTGAAATTTTTGAAATAGAAGACCTTGCAATTATTGGAGAAATTATAGTTTCTAAAATAACTTAATATGAAAGGACTTTTTAATACGGAAGAAAAAAATTTTAATAATTTGCCTTTATCTATAAGAGTAAGACCTGAAAAATTAAAAGATTTTGTTGGACAGAAACATTTAATTGGAGAAGGGAAACCATTAAGAAAGATAATTGAAAGTGATAGAATTCCCTCATTAATCTTTTATGGACCACCAGGATGTGGTAAAACTGCTCTTGCTATGATAATAGCAAATATGACAAGGAAAAAATTTGTTTATTTGAATGCTGTTAGTTCAACTGTTTCAGATGTAAGGGAAGTTCTGAAAGAGGCAAGGGAAAGATTGAAAATAGAAGGGAAGGGAACAATTTTATTTCTTGATGAGATTTCACATTTTAATAAAATTCAGCAGGATGCTTTAATTAAAGATGTTGAGGAAGGAACAATAACTTTAATTTGCGCAACAATACATAATCCCTATTTTTACATAAACACTCCTTTGCTTTCAAGGGCTCTTATATTTGAATTTAAACCATTGAGCGAAGAGGAAATAAAAGAAATAATTGAAATGGCATTGAAAAATAAAAAAGGGCTGGGAAATTATAAAATTAAAATAACAAAGGAAGCGATTGAGTTTATAAGTAAAAAGAGTCAGGGAGATGCAAGAAAGGCACTGAATATTGTTGAGTTTTCTGTTTTAACTCGCCAACCAGATAAGGATGGTTATATTTTGATTGATATAAATTGGGTAAAAGAATGTGCTGATAAATATTTTATTTATGATAGAAAAGATGATGCACATTATGATACAATTTCTGCTTTTATAAAAAGTATGAGAGGTTCAGACCCGGATAGTGCCTTATATTATCTTGCAAGAATGCTTTTAAGTGGAGAAGACCCAAGATTTATAGCAAGAAGAATGTTGATTTTTGCTTCAGAGGATATTGGAAATGCAGACCCTCAAGCACTTATTTTAGCAAATGCCTGTTATCAGGCAATTGAAGTTGTTGGAATGCCTGAAAGTAAAATTATTCTTGCTCAAACTGTAATATATCTTTCAACTGCTCCAAAATGTAATTCATCCTATCTTGCAATTGAAAAAGCGATAGAAGAAGTTGAAAAAGAGAAAGTTGAGGAAATACCTGAACATCTAAAAGGGACTGGATATAAAGGAGCAGAAAAACTTAAAAGAGGAATAGGTTATAAATATCCACATGATTTTCCTTCTCATTATGTTGTCCAGAAATACAGGGAGGGAAATAAAAAATTTTATTTTCCGCAGGATATTGGTTATGAAAGTAAAATAAAAAAATTCCTTGAAGATATTGAGAAAATTAAAAATGAAATCAGAGATAAGGAAGAAAATAAGGAAAATAAGGGAGGAGATTGAAATAAAAGATTGGGAAGAAAAAAGTTTAAAAATTCAAGAAAGATTTATTTTTAGTGATTTTTACAAAAATTCAAAAGTTATTTTCACATATTATCATTTTGATAGAGAGGTAAAAACAGACCTAATTATAAAAAAGGGTTTTGAGGATAAAAAAATTATTTGCCTGCCATTTATTGACTGGGAAAATAAAATACTAATTCCTTCAGAAATAAAATCAATTGAAGAAATTGTTGAAGTAAAAGGAATACCAGGACCAAAATTTTTAAGACCAATAAAAATTGAAAATATTGATGTAGTGATTGTTCCAGGTGTTGCTTTTGATATTTATAAAAACAGGATTGGAATGGGTGGTGGCTTTTATGACAGATTTTTAAAAAATTTATCTCCAAAAACAAAAAAAATATCTCTTGCTTTTGAATTCCAGATTTTAAATAAAAAACTTCCTTTTGATGAAAAAGATGTAAAAGTAGATTTAATAATGACTGAAAAGCGTATAATTTAATGTTGTGTATTAAAGGGCTTCACTTCCAGTTATTATATCAAGAGGACTTTTAACAATATATTCCTTTTCTGAAAAATAAGGATTATCCGGTCTTTTCCCTTCAAAAACAATTTGTCTTATTTTTAATCTTACAGGAAATTTTATTTTATATGGTTTAAGTTTAGGAATCATTTTAACTGCTTTTTTTGCTCCTTCTTTGAGTAAAATCTTTGTTTCTTCAGGTGATATCAAAATTGCTGCTTCTCTACTTATTCCCTTTTTTACTGCAACAGTTGGTAAGTCCTTTCCAATTGTTTCTTTTGCTTCCCTGCATGCTGCTTCATCTCCAGTAACAAGAATAACAGGAACATTATAATAACCTGCAATAACTGCCATTTGATAAATTTCTCCTCTTTCAATTCCATCATAAAAATATTTTGCTTCAGAAATTGAACTTTGTGTATGATGCAAAACACCATCAGGAGTTCCATTCATTGCATGATAACCAAGAAGAATTACTCCATCAAATGTTTCATCAAGTCCATATAAGACCTTTCTATCTCTTGGATATCCAGTTATATAACGAACTTTTGGAATCATCAATTCAGGAATAAAATTATTTCCACCATCATGCCCATCAAGAACATATATTTCCTTAACTCCACTTTCTATTAATCCCTCACAGACAGCAGAAATATCTCCCATTAAAAGTTTCATTGCATCATAAAATTCTGGTCCTTTTTCTCTTGTCTGTTTAAATTTAAATACTCCAGTTGCTCCTTCAAGGTCTGTCACAATATAAATCTTCATCTTTTTCTCCTTTTAACAAGTTTATTATATACCAAATTTTTGAAAAGTAGAAAAATAGGGTTATAATGTAAATAATGAAAAGGACACCTGCAATTGTAGGAATTGTTCCAAGAAAAAATTTATGGAAAATAATTCAAAAAGAAAAATGGTATCACATTCCTGTTGAATCAAGTCCGAAAAATGTTGAATTTGTTGACTATATAGGTTTTTACTTTCCAAAAGTTTTTGGAGAAAAGTTATGTTTTAGAGTAATTTATTATGCAAAGGTCAAAAAAATAGAAGTTGTAAAAAGGATTGAACTTTTTCCTGAAGAAGTAAATCATCCAAGAGCAAATAAAGATTATTTTAAGTTTTATCTTGAAGAAATAAAAGAACTTCCAAGACCAATTCCAAGTTTAAGATGGAGAAGAATTGTCCATATTCCTACCAGTTATGAAAAACTGCTCAATGCAGAAGAAATTAATGATTTATATGTCCTGGCTTCAAGATGTGTGTACAATTTCTTTTGCCAGGACCTCTCTTTTTTCATTTTTTATTTTAACAGAATAAAGAGCAATTGTCAAATTTTTTTTCGCCTCCTTTCTGCTCATTATTTCTCCTGTTGTTTTTAAAAATTTTACCACCCTCTTTTCTTCTGTCAAATTTATTTTTTCTTCTTTTTTTCCTCTCATTATTGCTTCTCTTATTTCTAATTTATCATTATTTTCTTTCTCTGTCAAGTTTCCTGATAAATGTGCTTCTGCTGGTGTTTTATAACCACTTTCCTTTAGTTTGTATCCCTGATGTACCCTTCTGTAATTATAATAGTCCATAAATTTATCTAAGTCAATTTGTAATTCTTCTATACTCTTGTATTGCTTCTTTCTAAAAACAACTGAATAAAATTCATCTAAAAGTGTTTTATTTAATCTCTCTACATAGCCATTTGTCCAGGGATGTTTTACTTAAGGAGAGTGTGCTTTATCCCTAATTTTTTGCAGGTCTTTTCAAATTTATGTTCAGGTATTGCTTTTTTGTGCCAGGTAGTAAACTCTGTCCCACAATCAGTTAAAATCCTTTCTATCCTTACAGAAGCAAACTTTTTAACAAGATGATTTTCTACAAAATCACAAGATGCATCAGCACCCTTATTGTTATAAACCTTCGCTACACCAAAAGAAGAAAAACAATCACAGGCAACCTGATGATAGATCCTTCCTATCCCTTTTATACAACCAATATAGAAGGTGTCCTGACTTACTAACTGACCAGGATAGTTTGCTTCTATATGATTTGTCTTTGCCTTCTCTTTATCCCTGGTTATCTCATCAGCAGTCACTACTTCACCAGTTAATTTCCTTACCCACTCCAAGCGGCTCTTTGCTGTATTTAGACCTCTTTTCTTAAGAACATTGTAAATACCAGTATGACCTACACAAATCCCAGCAAATTTCAATTCTGCTTCTATCCTTTCTGGTCCATAAGTAGGATACTCCTTTACAAAATTTAAAATCTGTTCTTCTATTTCTTCTGGCACTTTATTTGGCATATTAGGTTTAGATCTTATCTTTACTTTCAATCCCTCTTCCCCATACTTATCTCTTCTTTTCTTCCACTTATAAAACCAACTCCTGCTTACTCCATATTTCTTACATAATTTAACTATTGACATCTGCTTTTTATCTGCTTCTTGAAATACTTTTACCCTCATTTTCCAAATAAATTCCTTTTCACTCATCGCCAGACCCCCTTTCTTTAATTATATTTTATTGGAAGTCCTGGCCTAATTCAATTTTTCTAAACTACCTCTATATATAAATCTGTACATACTACTTAAAGATACTACAGATGATGATAAATACATAGGTTAAAATTTACTCTTTCTATTTTGCATCGGTATCTTTAGCCCTGACCATTCTATCTATTGATTTACAGATGTTCATTAAGACCTTTGCGGATTCTGAATTCGGATATGCCTCAACGATGGGTTTACCATTGTCCGTGCTTTCCACTATATGTGGGTCCAATGAAATTCTGCCCAAAAATGGAATTCCCAGTTCCCTTGCTGCCTTTTCACCACCTCCGGTTTTAAAAATATCTATTTCTTTACCACAGTGTGGACAGATAAAACCACTCATATTCTCTAAGATGCCAAGAATCTGTGTTGAGAGTTGTCTTAGAAAATGAACACACTTTCTTGAATCAAGCAGGGCAATATCCTGAGGTGTAGTAACAATGATTGCACCGGTTAAATCTTTTATCATCTGACATATTGAGAGTGGCTCATCACCTGTGCCCGGTGGTGAATCAATCACCAGATAATCCAATTTTCCCCAGTTGACCTCGGCGAGGAATTGTTTTAGAACACCCATTTTTAGTGGTCCACGCCAGATTACCGGTGTATCTGCATTCTGAAGTAAAGAAGCCATTGAAAATGCAACAAGATTTGAATTTATTGAAAATGGAATAATTCCCTGTTCATCCATCATTGGTGGTTTACCTTCAAAACCGAGCATCTTTGCGACCGAAGGACCGTGAATATCAGCATCAAGAATGCCCGCCTTTGCACCGAGTTGACTCAAACCTGCGGCAATATTGGTTGCAACGAAACTCTTGCCCACACCGCCTTTGTTTGATAGCACGAGAATCTTGGCCCTAATTTGCGCCATATTTTTTTCTAACAACATTTCT
>JBMFMQ010000065.1:0-8320 GCA_049970595.1 Candidatus Ratteibacteria bacterium
CCGAAACCATCCCACCTACAGAGAAGATTGCTATACCAAGAAGGTGGGATTGTTTCTAACCCCAGTGCTTTATATGTGGTCGAGGAGTATTTACTTTTAGTATTTTTCAGCAATTTCTTTTGTAATTTTAACCCAGTTTGATATTCTTTCGGGTTTATTCCTGCAGGTATGGATATCCTTAAGTATAATTTCAATCACACAGTTTTTTGTTTTTTCAAGTCCATCTATAATTGTCTTTCTTATATAATCTTCTTCCCATGTATCACTTGCCATAAATGAAGGATTTGGTTTCCATGAAAAAATTGCTCTTTTTCCAAGTTTTTCTGCTGCCTCACCAACATCAACCCATGGACTCATAGAAATGCGCCTTAATCTTGGAATATGTTTAAAAATAATATCTATTTTTTTATGCAATGGTTCACAACATCCATAACAATTAAGCCCAAATTCACTCAAAAATCTTCCTTCATATCTCAAAGCAAATTCCTCATGCATCTGTGGAGAAACAAGTGAAAAAATCTGAGTTGTTGCATGTCCCCATAAATCTTTAATTCTCACATGTCCATTAAAATCAGGTTGAGGAAGTTCGTCAGTAAAACCAACTCCTCCTGAACCAACATAATGGGCTCCATTATTCAAAGATAAAACATTATTTTTCTCATAAAATTGCCATTCTTCTATTTTACATTCAGTTATAAAGTTTAAAATTTTATGAAGCCAATTAGGTCTATCTACCATATCCATAAAAAAGTTATCAATTCCTCTTACTGTAATAAACCAGTCAATAGGAGCAAACCAGGGATGCGATGGACCTTTCTTTTCAACTTCAAGAATCGTGCCTATTGCCTCACAAGTTTTTTCATATAATCTTTCTGTTTCTTCCCAGTCAATTGAAATTTCTGGTTTTTTTAATTTCTCAATGTCTTTTTCTTCTTTTATAACTGGTTGGTAATGTCTTGCTCCATAAGCAAATTCTGGTTTTATATCTTTTACTTCAACTCCAAAACCTGTATTTCTTATAACGATTGGAGAATAAACTTTACCATCTATTACATTATCATCTTTAATTTTTTCCCAGTAATAAATTCTATGCCTTAAGTCCCATTCAATTCTTCTTAAATATTTATCCTTACATAAAAGTTCACTTTCAGGTAAAATTTCTCTCCAACTACCTTCAGGAAAAACTAATACCAAAGGTCTAACCCTTTCAAGTTTATTATGTTTTTTCCAGATTTCTATTTTTTCCTTTTGAACTGGATGATTTGCAATTTCTTTTACTTTTTCAGCCAGACCTCTTATAACCTCAAAATCTTTATTTCTCATTTTACCTTTTTAAAGAATAAAAACAGCAGCAGCAATAACTGTTGTCCAGAGACCATTTTTATCACCAATTGCAGATTGAGTTATATTTGTTGTTTTAACAATTCTTCCAGACATCTTCCATATTTCTTTTTTTTCATCATATGATGATTCAGGGTCAAACTCAAGTCCCAAAATTGTTGCAAGCATTGTTGCTGCAAGGTCTTCTGCATAATCACCTGCTTTTTCTTCTGTCATTCCAAAACCTTCATGTTCAGAAAGATATCCATATTGATTTGGGTCTTTTGGAATTGCAATTCCCACAGATGCTGTTATAAGACGATGGGGTTCATTTGTAGAATTTCTGCTTAAAACTACATAAACAATCTCTCCTGGTTTTAGAAGTTTAAGTCCTTCACTTTTAGGAATCAATTTACAACCCGGGGGGAAAATACTTGATATTGAAACAAGATTAAACTGTGCAATACCAGCATTTCTCAAGGCCTTCTCAAAACTTGTTAGTTTCTCCTTATCCTTCCCCACACCCTTTGTCAAAAAAACCTTTTTTGGAACTTTAATCATTTTTACCTCCTATTTAAAATCAGGATGAAAGGAAACTTTCATTAATCTTTTCTCACCAGCAAGTGCCCATAAATAATAAATCTGATGATTAGGAATAATTCCAACAGGATGATAACCCTTGGGAATTGTAACAACTTCATTGTTTTTTATTAAAAAAAGATTATCATCATTTTCATCAAATATTCTTATAACTCCAAAACCTGTTGTAGGATAAATTTTAAAAAAATATAACTCTTCAAGAAAGTTTTCATCTGGCAGGTTATTTTTATCATGTTTATGTGGTGGAAAACTTGACCAGTTTCCAGGGTCATTTATCGTTTCTCCAAGGATTATTTTTTCAGCAGGGAATGTTTCAGGTATTATATCAGTAATGTTTCTAAAATATGTCTCTTGGCCAACCCTCCTGAATTTAATTTCTTTTGAATTTATAAATTTTGGTTTTCCTGTTCCTTTCCCTTTACAACCAACAATACATATTTCTGTCTTTTTCTCAAATTCAATTGAATATTCATAAAAAGGGGGCAAATAAACTGCAACTGGTGGCTCTTCAAAAACATTTTTTCTTTTCATAATACCAAACAGATTTTTCTCAACATAAAAATTACATTTACCCTCTGTAATAACAAAAACCTGCTCTTCCTTTTCTGTATTACCATTATAAATTCCTTTTTCTTCTCTAAGGATACTGAATGATAAAAGTTTTAAGTCAGAATTTTCAGGGTTTAAAATTTTCTGATAACCTTTTTTATCTTCAACTTTCAAATGCATAGCCATTTCTTCCTCCTTCTATCCCATTTCTATTATTTTAAATTCATCCCTTCCAAATTCTGGAGAAAGTTTAATTCTTATTCTATCAGAAAACAAAAAATTTTTAAAAAGTTGATTTTTGAAAATAAATTCATATAGCAAAGGAGATAGAAGAATTTCAATTTTATTATATGGATTATTTTTAAAATATTCAAAAATTTTTTTCCTTAAGTCAAAAAAAATAAGTCCATTATCCTTTAGTATTCCAGAACCATTGCAATCTTCACATTCTCTCAAAAGCAAACTGTAAATAGAATAATCATTCTTTTCTCTGCACATCTCAACAAGTCCAAGTTTGGAAATGAATAAAACATTTAATTTTGATTTGTCTTCCTTTAAATTTTTAATAAATCTTTTGAAAACCTTTTTTTTGTATTCATTTTTCATATCCACAAAATCAACGATAATCACACCTCCAATATTTCTACACCTAATCTGTCTCGGAATTTCATCGGCTGCTTCAAGATTTGTTTTTAAAATTACTTCTTCAAAATTTTCTCCTTCTATTTTCCCAGAATTAACATCTATTGCTGTTAATGTTTCTCCTTTTTCTATAATTAAATAACCACCCGATGGTAAAAAAACTTTCTTTGATATAAAATTTTCAATTTCTTCTTCAAAACCGTAATTTATAAACATCGGAACCCTACTTTTATAAAGATATATTTTACCCTTTAATTCAGGTATAAATAAATTTACATATTTTAAAACCTCATTATAAATAAATTCGTCATCTATTTCAATACTAAAGAAATTTTCATTTGCATAATCTCTCAAAACTTTCAAATATAAAGGTAATTCTCTCCACAAAAGAAAAGGCGCTTTATTCTTTTTAAAATCCCTTTTTATTTTTTTCCAGACATTTAAAAGATATTTTATTTCCCTATAAATATAATCTTCTTTTTCAACTTTGGCTGCAGTTCTTATTATAAATCCTATATTTTGGCCAATATTTTTCTTAAAAATTTTTATCAATCTTTCTCTTTCCTTTCTGTTTTTTATTTTTCTTGAAATTTTCTGAATTTTAGCATTTGGAATTAAAACAAAATATCTCCCAGGTATCATAATTTCTTCAGTAACTTTTGGAGATTTTTCTCCTTCTTGTGGTTTGCAAATTTGGACCAGAATTTCCTCATCAGGTCTATAAGTTCTTGAATAGAATAAATTTTTTGTATATTCATCATAATAATAAAATTCCTGCTTATCAAACTGTAGAAATCCACTTTTGCTTTCTCCAATATTTACAAAGGCAGCATTAATAGATGGTAATATTTTTTCAACTCTTCCTTTGTATATGTTTCCAATTTCAGGTCCAAAATCGGGTTTATAAACAAAAAAATTTTCAATTCTTCTATTCTTTTCAATAATAATCCTTAAAAGAACCTTCTCATTGTTAATAAAGATTCTGTATTTTCCCCTCATCAATAACTAACTCTCTTTTTATTCCGTCAAAAATTCCATATCTAAAAACATTTCTATGGTTAAACCCTTCCATTTTGAAAACTGCTTTAATAAATTCCTTTTTTTCTTCTATTATTTTACCAAATTTTTCTATATCTTCCTTTAAAACCTTTTCGCATAATGGAATAAAATATATTCCATAAATTGAAGAAAGATTTACTTTTTTTTCAGTCCAAAAACAATTTTTAACACAAGTCCCTTCAGGAAGAATTTTATTAATTTTTTCAATAAAAAAATTTGTGTCTATGGTTTCAGAAAGTTCCAATTCAAAAAATTCGTTTGTTCCGATAATTGGAATAGGTAAAGGTGGGCAGTATGAAATTTTTAAATGGGGAGTAAAGCCGTCAGAAAATTTTAACGGTATATCCAATCTTCTTAAACTTCTTTCAATAATTTTGCAGAAACTTAAATGTGATATAAATCTTGAAATACCTTCCTTTTTATAAAAAACCCTTAACCTATATGTCCCCATCTTTCTTTATCTTTATCTCCTCAATATTATGCAAAACTCCACCATAAACACTTACTTTTAGATTTTCAAACTTATTTTTTATTGCATATATTACATTTGAATTGGCTGTGTAAATCAATGGTAAATAATCACTCACAATAAACTGCCACTTATCATATATTTTCTTTCTTTCAACTGGGTTTAAATACTTTGTCCCATCTTCAAACAATTTATCAATTTCACTTTCTACTTGATAATTCCTTTTATTTCCAAAATTCCAGAAATGAAGCTGTCCTTTTGAATGCCAGACATTTTTCCCTCCATGTGGCTCAATCCCTCCTGTAAGTCCTATTATCACTGCTTCCCAATCTTTATTAATTGTCAATTTATTAACAAGTGTATTAAACTCAACTGGCAGTAAATTAACTTTCATTCCAAGTTTTTCAAGGTCATTCTGTATAATATTCCCAATCTGTATTCTTTCAAAATTATTGCTATTTGTTATTATTGTAAATTCTACCCTGTTTCCATTCTTATCATAAAGAGTCCCATCTTTCCATTTAAAGCCACTTTTTTTTAGATATTCTTTTGCTATATTAAGGTCGTATTTATATTTAATAATCTTATCATTGTAAAAAAAACCACAGGAAGTATTCATTGGACCAAATTGTGGAGTTCCAAAACCTGCATAAACATTCTTAATTATTGAATCCCTGTCTATTGAATAAGCAATACATTTTCTAAAATTTAAATCTGAAAACCAGTTTTTTTTATATTCTGGTATTTTTGCATCTATATTCTGATTAAAAGTTAAAAATTCTGAACCAAGAGAAGGACCAACATCATATAACTTAAAGTTTTTGATTTCTTCAAGTCCCTTTAATATATAATAGTCCTGACCCCTTATACTCAAAATGTCAATTTCTCCCTGTCTGAATTTTAAGATTGCCATATTTGGGTCAGGGATTATCAAAAAAATAATTCTTTCTATATAAGGCAATTTAAATCCATCTTTATCTTTCTTCCAATAATATGGGTTTTTTTCAAGGATTATCCATTCTCCAGGTCTATATTCTTTTATTCTGTAAGGCCCTGTTCCAACTATATTTTCCACTTTTTCATTGACACCCCAACAACTATTAAATTTTCCTTCTAAAACTATTTTTTCAAGTTTATGCTTCGGTAAAATTTCCTGTGACATAAGTTGTAAAAAGGGAGCAAATTTTTCAGGCAAAATGAATTCAACTATATATTCATCAATCTTTTTTATCTCTATTCTTTTCCCTTCTATAGTTAAAACATCTCTACTACTTGTTGGTATTTCTTCATTATAAATGAGTTGATTGAAAGTGAAAATAACATCATCTGCAGTAAATTTTTCTCCATCATTCCATAAAACATCTTTTCTTAAATAAAATCTCCATTTTTTTCCTGTTTTATCTACTTTCCATTTTTCAGCAAGTGATGGTTTAACTTTGTGAGTTACTCCGTCTATTCTTGTAAGTCCATCAAATATAAAGTTTGTAATTAATGTTGTGCTTGTCTCTTTTGCAATTATAGGATTAAATGATTTTGGGTCCGAGGAAGTAGAAAGACAGATAGTATTTCTAAATTTAACCTGTTTTTTTTCACTGCATCCTGTAATAATAAGGAATGGAAGGGAAAATATAAATATTATCTTTTTTCTCATTTTAAAATTTTTTCCATATCTAAAAGTAAATGACCCATGCTCTGATATCTTAAATTTAAATCATTTTCTGTTGCTTTTTTAATTATTTCTTTAATTTCTGAAGGAATAGGCATATCCTCACATAAAATTCTCTGTTTCCCTGTATTCTTCCTGTATGCCCTTATATCTATTCTTTTAAAATAATCTTCATTCTCTTTACTTTCAATAAAAATTTTTGAAGTTATTATTTCATCCATACTAACTCCAAAACTATAAATATCTGATTGAAATGTTGCATTACCCTGGCTCTGTTCTGGTGCTATATATGAAATTATACCAAATTTTGTAATTGTTCCTGATTTTGGAAATATATCCTTCTGCCACCATCTTTTTGGTAATTTTGCAATTCCAAAATCTGTAATCTTAATCTTTTCAAAATCATAAGAAACAAGTATATTATCTGGTTTTACATCTTTATGGATAATATTATGTCTATGTATATATTCAAGTCCCTTTCCTGCTTCATAACAAATTCTTAAAATTTTATTTAAATCCCATTTTTCCCTTTCATATAAAAACTCCTTTAAATTTTTCCCATCAATAAACTCCATAATCATTGCATAATGATGGTCAAATCTACCGAAATTATAAACCTTAACAATATTTGGATGTTCTAAATTCATCGCTATTTCTGCCTCTCTCTCAAATTGTTTAATAAGTTTATTTCTTTCAACAATTCCACCTTTCAAATAAAGAATTTTTATTGCAACAGGATTCCCATAAGGGGGTTTTGCTAAAAATGAATATGCTTTATATACCTTTGTATATATCCCTCCACCAAGGTATTCTCCAAGTATATACCCTCCAAAATTTTTTATCCCCATTTTTAAAGTTCTGGTTTATCAAGAGAAATAATCTCTACATCATCTATAGTTTTCACTTCTTTCCTTAAATTTATTAATGCAATTTTCCTTTCGGTTCCATAAACAATTGAAGTAAAAATTGTAAGGCATCTATTATCAAACATTCTTTCAGGAGCATAAGGGTCATGACTTCTTATAAGAACATTAAATCCAATTTTATTCATAATCTTAAAAAAATAATCTCTCCCGAATTTTGGTCTTCCAAGGAAATCTCCGAGATATTCACCTTCTTTATCTTTAAAATCCGCCCACAAAATTTTAAACCATTCTTTATCAGTTTTTTCAATCTTTTCTATATCTTCAATTTTCTCTATATCAGGTAAACCCCCATGTAAAGCAATAAAACCATTTCCAACTAAACATAATGGTAAATTTGTAAGTTTTTCTTTATAAAAATTAAATTCTTCTTCATTTAAATTTTCCCAGAAATCACATGGACTACATTCACAAAAAGGATACATTTCATGATTTCCTGAAAGTAAAATTAAGTTTTCATGTTTTTCTTTTAAAGAAAGTAAAAAATCAATATTTTCTTTTGAATATGGTCCTCTATCAACATAATCGCCAAGAAAACATATATAATGATTTTTTTTCTTTAAAAAATTTTTAATTATTACTCTTGTAGTATCAAAATCACCATGAGTATCTCCAACAACAACAAGTTTTCCCCTTTTAGGCAATTTAACCAAATTTCCCATTTTTAATAATTAATTACTTTGAAGGAGTAGATGGAGATAAAGGAAGAACTTTTTTTGTTTTATTCAATTCTTCTTTCAAAATACTTCTTGTTGTAAGTTTTCCAGGTAAAATGGCAAGGAATAATGAAGTAATTATAAACATAATTGCTAAAAATCCTGTAATCCTATTCATTATTGTAGGAGTTTCTGCTCCAAAAACTGTCTCCATCCCACCTCCTCCAAAAATATTTGCCATAGAAGAACCTTTTCCACTTTGAAGAAGAACCACTCCTATTAAAAGCAAAGAAATTATTATATGAAAAATCAGCAAAACTATATACATTTTTTATCTCCTCCTTTTTATTTGTAAGTATTTCTAAACCCCAGTAGTTTTCTTCCCTATTTATATTATACCACATTCTTAAGTTTGTTTCTTAAAGGGGTTTAAACC
>JBMFMQ010000066.1:0-8233 GCA_049970595.1 Candidatus Ratteibacteria bacterium
TTTTATAAATCTTTCTGCAATTTCCTTTCTTTCAGGATATCTTTCTTTTATCTTTTCCCATTCTTTTATTGCCTTTTCTTTATCATTTACTCTCATATATATCTGTGCT
This sequence comes from Candidatus Ratteibacteria bacterium, assembly GCA_049970595.1. Lineage (GTDB taxonomy): Bacteria > Ratteibacteria > UBA8468 > B48-G9 > JAFGKM01 > JAMWDI01. The sequence goes on from JBMFMQ010000066.1 coordinate 110, forward strand.
TTCAAATTTTCTACATAAAAGGGATGTTCAAAATTTTCTGCTTCATCAAGATATTCAAGGGCTTTCTCAAATTCCCCTTCATTATAGTAAAACCATGCAATTTCCCAGTATAATCTATAATCTTTTGGGTTTTTTTCAATACCTTCTTTCATAAACTTAATCGCAAAATTTTTAATCCTTTCTTTTTCAAAATGGCTAACCTTCGGAACAATCCCATTTATTAAAAACCAACCACCTAAACAATAGGCATTTACATCATATGGTAATATTCTGGTTATTAAATAAAAAATAGGGAAAATCTTTGAATATTGACCTTTATGCCAGTAATTTTCAACCGTAAGATAAAGTATATCAACTATTCCTTCTGTTAAATTGGGAAAATTACATAAATCTATAATTGTTTGTTCTTTTAAATTCAATTCAAGATTTTCTTGAGAAAAACAAAAATTGAAAATCAGGCATATTAAAAATATAAATTTCTTCATTTATTTATAACTTCTAAAATTTCATTAAATTTTCTATATGGAATACCATTTTTCAAAACTTCATCACATATCTGAATGCCCTCCTCTATTCTGTTTATTACTTTACAGATTTTTAAAAGAAAAGAAGTATTTAAACAAACAATATCTTTTTTCGGACCTTTTTCTTTACCTTTTATTATATTAATCAAAATTTCGGCATTCTCCTTCAAACCACCACCTTTTATATCATCCAATTTACACCTTTTCAAGCCAAAATCTTCTGGGAAAATTTCAAATTCTTTGACTTTTTCATCTACTTTGACTATATATGTCTTTCCTGTAAGTGTAATCTCATCAAGCCCATCTTCTGAATAAAATATATAACCTTTTATACCAAGATTTTTAAAAACATCAGGGATAATTTTTAAAAGTGAGTATTCATTTACACCCATTATTTGATAATTTGCTAAAGCAGGATTACATAAAGGCCCAATTATATTGAAAATTGTTTTAAATGCAAGTTCTTTTCTAATCTCTGCAACATTCTTCATTGTTTTATGATATAGTGGAGCAAACAAAAATGCAAAGTTATATTTTTCAAGTAATTGTTCTGTTTTTTCTGGTTCCAAATCTATTTTATATCCAAGATATTCAAGAACATCTGCACTTCCACAGGAACTCGTTATAGACCTGTTTCCATGTTTTGCTACTGTTAAACCTAAGGAAGAAGAAACAATCGCACAAACAGTTGAAATATTAAATGTTCCAGAATAATCTCCACCTGTTCCACAAGTATCACATATTTTCTTATTTTTAACCCTAACCTTCAACATCTTATCCCTTAATAGTTTTGCAACACCTGTAATTTCTTCTGAAGTTTCTCCTTTTACTTTCAGTAATGTTAAAAATGCCGCTGTTTTAACAGGTGATATTTCTCCAAGCATTATTTTATTGAAAACTTCATATGTTTCCTCTATTGTAAGGTTATTGCCTTCAAGAAGTTTTTTAAGTATTTTTTCCATTTTATCACCTTGTAAAAAGAAATTAGGAAATAGAGAATAAAATAAGGATGTTATTTTAACGCTACCATCCAAAATTTCTTAAACATTTTTTTCAACATTATTTTGACAAAATTACATTCGCTTTTTATTTTTAATTTTGTCATAAATTTTTGACTTCGTCAAATTTTTATATTAAAATTTTAAATGTTAGTTTAAACAAACTTTTTTAGATTTATCTAAAATGAAAAGATTATCAGATGTAGGAGAAGGAAAATATAGAATAGTTGATATTAAAAAACCAGGGAAAGTTAAAAAATTAAATAATATGGGTATTTTTATAGGTGATATCATTGAAATTTTAAAGCCATGCCCTGGACCTGTAATAATAAAAAAAGGGAATATAACCGTAGGAATTGGGTGTGGAATAGCAATGGATATAATAGTTGAAAGGGTGGAATAAAAAATGGAAGAAAAAATAGTTGCAATTGCTGGAAATCCAAACACAGGTAAAACAACAATATTTAATGCATTAACAGGAACAAGACAAAAGGTTGGAAACTGGCCAGGAGTTACTATTGAAAAAAAAGAAGGATATTATATCTATAAAGAGATAAAATTTAAAGTCATAGACCTTCCTGGAACTTATACATTAGCAGGAGAAAGCGAAGACCAAAAAATAGCAATTGATTTCCTTACTCAAAATAAAGTAGATATTTTACTTGTAATTGCTGATGCTTTGAACCTTGAAAGAAGTTTATATTTTCTTATTTTACTTTCCGAACTTCATAAAAATATTATTGTTGATTTAAATATGATAGACCTGGCAGAAAAAGAAGGTATTGATTATGATATAGAGCATCTTGAAAAATTATTTATGATTAAATTTATAAAGACAATTGGTAATAAAAATATTGGAATTGAAGATTTAAAAGAAGAAATATATAAAAAAAGTAAAGAGCCGCCAGGAAAATTTTTTACATTCAATTATGGAGAAGATATTGAAAAATTGATTTCAGAAATTACATCTGATTTAAAAGAGTTAAACCTTCCATATCCAAAAAGATTTCTTGCTTTAAAAATTCTTGAAAGGGATGATTATTTTTTAAACTTAATAATTAACAAAATTGACTATAACAAAATTAATAATATGATATTGAATTTAGAAAAAGATTTACGAAAACCCATTGATAGAGTATTAATTGAAAAAAGATACGGAATTATACATGGAATTGCAAAAGAAGCATTGATTGAAAAAAAGAAAGAATTAAAAATTGAAATTACAGAAAAAATTGATAAAATTTTAACACATAATCTTTTAGGCCCATTAATTTTTCTCTTAATAATGTTTTTAATTTTTAATGCTGTTTTTACTCTTGGAAAACCAGTTTCTGACTTTTTTGATTTAATTTTTGAAAAATTAAAAGATAGTATTTCAAAACTTAATTTGCCTTTATGGATAAATTCTATGATTAAAGATGGTATAATTTCCGGAGTTGGTTCAGTAATTTTATTTCTACCTAATATTTTCCTTTTCTTTTTCTTTTTTTCAATTCTTGAAGATACTGGATATATTGCAAGAGCAGCAATTGTTGCAGATAGGATTATGCATAAGGTTGGACTTCATGGTAAAAGTGCAATTCCATTAATACTTGGTTTTGGATGTAATGTTCCTGCAATACTCGGGACAAGAATTTTGGAAAGCAAAAGAGATAAAATCTTAACTTGTTTATCAATTCCATTTATGAGTTGTTCAGCACGACTTCCAGTTTATCTTTTATTTACAGGGATTTTTTTTGAAAAAAATCAAGGGATGATAGTTTTTTCTTTATATCTATTGGGAATTTTTATAGGTCTTTTAAGTATAAAAATTTTTGACTCAATTTTGAAAGAAGAATCGCTTCCCCTTATAATAGAACTCCCTCCTTTCAGATTTCCTTACTGGGAAAGTGTATTAATTGAAAGTTGGACAAGAACAAAATATTTTTTGAAAAAAGCAGGAACAATTATCTTTCTCGGTTCATTAATTTTATGGTTTTTAAGTTATTTCCCAAATCCTTACAATTATGGAACAGAATTAAATTTTGTTGGAAAAATAGGAACTTTCATCTCTCCTATACTAAAATTCTCAGGAATTGGTTTCTGGCAGGCAGGTGTTGCTCTTATTTTTGGTATTTATGCAAAAGAACTTGTTGTTGGAACTTTTGGAACATTATTTGGCGTTGAAAATTTGACAGAGACATTAAAAATATATTTTACACCTGTTTCTGCATACTCATTTATGCTTATGAGTTTACTTTATATGCCATGCCTTGCAACATTTTTTGTTTTAAGAAAAGAAATAGGAATAAAATGGGCTTTAATTTCACTTTTCTGGTCATTATTTATTGGATGGTTTGTTTCAACTTTATTTTATCAAACTATTAGTTTTTTAACAGGAGTATAAAATGTTGACAAAAAGTTTAGAAGATTATCTTGAAGCAATTAAAGTTTTAACCAATACAGGCAAAATAACAAGAGTAAAAGAAATAAGTAATTTTTTAAATGTGAAGGAATCTTCTGTTGTAAATGCATTAAACATTCTTAAAGAAAAAGGATATATCAAACAGGAAAAATATGGATATATTGAATTAACAGAGCAAGGTGATAAAGAAGCAAAGAAAATTTTGAAAAAGCATAAAATTGTTTTCAAATTCTTAAAAGATATTCTTAAAGTTTCAAAGGAAATTGCTTATAATGATGCCTGTAAAATTGAACATGTAATAAGCGATGAAACACTTAAAAAAATATTGAGATATCTTGGAAATCAAAAATAATTTTTATGTAAATCTTCTTAAAAAACAGGGTAAAGCAAATAAAGAAGTATGAATATCCGGGATGTAATATTTAAGTTCTTTGTTTATTTTCTTTACCGGTTTTTTATCAATTTTTATGTTTCCTTTAATTGCAGTTATAAATACCCAGTTTGGTAAAAGTCCAAAAACTGGTGCTGAATAAATTTTTACTTTTTTAAAAATCTTTTTTAAACTGTTATAAAGATTTTCTATTCTTTCAGGATGCAAAAAAATAGGTGTTCCGCCTTGAGTTACAAATATACCATTTTTGTTAAGATGTTCAAAACACAATTTAAAAAATTCCTCAGTATACAGAGGACAAGATGGTATTTCTCCTGGGTCTGTCGCATCAACAATAATCACATCATATATTCCATCATCGTTTTTAATAAATTTATAACCATCTTCTATTATCACTTTACTTCTTTTATCATTAAATGCTCCTCTATCAAATTTCAAATATCTTTTTGCAATTTCTATCATATCGCCATCTATATCAACCATTTTAACCCTTTTAACAGGATGTTTCAAAACTTCTCTTAAAGTTGCTCCCTCTCCACCTCCAATAATTAAAACATTCTTTGGTTCTGGATGGGAAAACATTGCCGGATGAACAAGCATTTCATGGTAACTTTCCTCTCCCTTCTCAATTGATTGAATTAAGCCATCTATAAACAGAACTTTACCAAAATTAACCGACTGGTAAACTTCAATTTTTTGATATTTTGTTTTCTTTTCAACTATTTTACCTTTAATCTTTAAAGCAATTCCAATTCCATATGGCTTATACCAGTCAATAATTACATTCTTCAGCATTTATTCCCCTTTCAATTTTCATTATGGATGGTTTTTTACTTTTTAATTTTTTTATAATAAATTTAGCTGCCTTATCAGGACTTGTTTTTTTCCCACATGTATAAATATCAACTCCAGCATATTTTGCTTCAGGCCATGTATGAATGCTTATATGACTTTCTGAAATCATAGCAAAACCACTAACACCAAATGGAGAAAATTTATGAATTTTTAAATCTAATAAAGTTGCTTTTGCTTCGTTAACTGCTTTTGTCAGAATTTCTTTTATTTTTTCAGGAGAGTTTAAAATTGAAGAATCACATTCATATAGATCCAAAATTATATGAGAACTTTTTGGAGGAATGGTGTATAACAATTTCTTCATTCCTTCCTCCTTCTTTCCTCATATTTCACCTCCCTTCTATCCAAAAAAAGAAAATTACATTATAATATTATAAAGAATTTAACGAAATTTGTCAATACATCTTACCAAATTTAAAAGAATGAAATTAGCAGTTGATATAGGAAACAAAAGAGTAAAAATTGGAATTTTTGAGAAAGAAAGGATGATAAAATTTTATAGTTTTCTTGTTAAATCTTTAAAAAATTTTTTCTTTGATGAAAAATGGAGAAATTTTAAAATTGAAAATTGCGGGATTGCCTCTGTTGTTCCTGAATTAAACTTTTTGATCGAAGAAAAAATAAAAAATTTTTATAATATTGAGCCAATTTTTTTAAACTATAAAAATTGCGGAATTAAAATCAAAATTAAAAATCCTGAAAAAACAGGAATAGACAGAATAGTTAATTGTAAAGGAGCATCTGAAATTTTTGGATATCCTGTTATAGTTATAGATATTGGAACAGCAACTACGATAGATATTGTTGATAAAAATAAAAATTTTATTGGTGGATTTATACTGCCGGGTCCAGAATTGTGGATAGATTCACTTAAAATGACTTCTTTAATAAAGGAAATAAAACCTAAAATATGTAAATTTATCGGGAAAGATACATCTTCAGCAATATATCTTGGTCTTAAATATGGTCTTTCAGGTGGAATAGAAAAAATTATATATAAAGTGAAAAAAACATATTCAGATTCAATTATAGTTTTAACTGGTGGATATGGTCACGAATTTATAAAATTTTTGAATTTTAAAGTAAAATATAGACCTTACTTAACTCTTGAAGGGATAAATCTGATATTAAGCGAATATGGAAAAAATTAAAGATTTTATTTTACTCAGATTTGATAAAGTTTCTTCAACCATGGATATAGCCAAAAAATTTATATCTGAATATGAAAAATTTATAGTCATTGCAAAAGAACAAACTCATGGAAGAGGAAGGTATGGAAGAAAATGGTTATCCCCTGAAGGAGGGCTCTATTTATCATTTACATTGAAAAAAAACGAAATTACTGATTTTTTGTCAGAAATTATCTCTTTAAGTTTGATTGAAACATTTAAAAAGTTAGGTATAAAAAATTGCAAAATAAAATTCCCCAATGATATAATAATAAATAACAAGAAAATTTCCGGTATTTTAATTGAAAAAAGTGGTGATTTTTATATAGTAGGTGTGGGTATAAATGTAAAGAAGAAAGTAGAATTTGAGAATTATATAACGGTGGAAGATATTTTAAAAAAAACTATAAGACCCGATGATGTCCTTTTAGAATTTATTGATAATTTTGAAAAAGTGAGTGAATTATTTAAAAAAAACAAAGAGATTGGATTGAAAAAGTGGAGTGAGTTTCTCCTAAAATGAGCCAATTACCAATAAGTTCTTATTTTATACTCTTGTTTTTAATCTCATTATCAGCATTTTTCTCTGCTTCTGAAACTGCTTTTATTTCATTAAGCAAATATCATTTCCAGAAATTTCTTGAAAAAGATAAGAAAAAAGGAGAAAGGTTAAGTTTTTGGTTTAAAAATCCAGAAAAAATTTTAATAACCACACTTGTAGGTAATAATTTTGTAAATATCCTTGCTTCTGTTTTTGCAGCAACAATTTCTTATAGATACTTCCATAAAATCATTCCATCTTTTATTGCAGGACTTATGACTTTTATCATTCTTGTATTTGGAGAGATAATTCCAAAAAGTATAGCAAAAAAACATTCTGAAAAAGTTGCTCTTTTATTTTCTTATCCATTAAAATTTTTTTCAATTATACTTACACCTTTTGTTAAATTATTGCTTTTCATTTCAAACTTGTTTTTAATTTTATTTGGAGAGAAAATAGAAACTATTATGCCTGTTTTGACAGAGGAAGATGTTAAAGCAATGATTGAAGCAGGCAGAGAAGAAGGAGTTATTGAAGAAAAAGAAAAAGAGATGATTCATAGCATTTTTGAATTTGGAGATAAGATGGTAAAAGAAATTATGACTTCAAGAGTCAATATAATAGCAGTTGAAGAAGATACAGACCTTGAAAAAATAATAGAAATGATTGGAACTTACGGTTATTCAAGAATCCCTGTTTACAAGGAAAATATTGATAAAATTATTGGCCTTGTTTATATCAAAGATATTATTGCAAAACAAACATCTGAAAACTGGAGGGATTTAAAAGCAAAAGATATAATGAGAAATGTTTATTTTGTTCCTGAAACAAAAAAAGTTATTGAACTTTTAAGAGAACTACAAATGTTAAAATTACAAATGGCGATAGTTATAGATGAATATGGTGGAACTGCTGGGCTTATTACAATGGAAGACCTTATAGAAGAAATAGTTGGAGAAATTTCTGATGAATTTAAAAAAGATGAAAAACAATATATAAAAATAACGGAAGGTAAATATCTTATAAAGGGAAACATGGAGATAGAAAAAGTAGAAGAATTGATTGGCTTAAAAATCCCTGATATAGATATTGAAACATTAGCAGGTTTTGTTCTCTTTCATTTTGGAAGATTTCCCAAAAAGGGTGAGGAATTTGAGTATAATGGTTATAAAATTGTGGTTCAGGATGCGAGCGATAAAATTATAAACTGGGTAAAAATTGAAAAAATTGAGAATGAGAAAG
>JBMFMQ010000067.1:0-7912 GCA_049970595.1 Candidatus Ratteibacteria bacterium
ACCCACTTGTTAATAATTTCGCCTCTGGAATTGCAAAAAATTATCCAAAATATAGATTTAATTCAGATGCTTCTGACGGAGACCCTGGTTGGATTACCTATACTTCTCAATTTGAGGTAACCTCTTCTGATACCTCAATATATGCTTATGCAAAAGATGCTGCTGGAAATGAAGAATTACCTCATAAAAGTATTTCATTTATAGTTGATGATGACCCACCATCAGGAACAAATATTTTAGTTGAAGGTGAATTTGGACCTGGTCCAGCAAATACTGGCTGGTTTAATTCAACTACAGGAAGAGCAAAGATTAAATTTACAGGAACAAATGATAATTTAAGTGGAGTTAAAGGTGTAAGATATAAGACAGATGGAACAGACCCAGATTTATCAAGTCCAATTGTTAATATTGAGCAAGAATTTTTCCTTGATGATGTTAAGATAGATGCAAATAATTTTAAATATGCTGGAGTTGATAATCTTGAAAATAGGGAAATTATTAATGTATATAATCAGAATATATGGGTTGATACAAAAGCACCTATAACAACTATAAATATTAATTATAATAAAAAGAAATTTACATTACAAGCAACTGACCAAGGGCTTTCAGGAGTAGCAAACACTGAATATTCTTTTGATGGGACAAACTGGTACCAATATAATGGAGGAGAAATTGATATTCCTTCTGGAAAAACAAAAATTTATGCAAGAAGTTATGATAATGCAGGAAATATTGAAGACCCACCAGCATCCATTAATATTCCAAATGTTAAGATAAGCGGATATGTTAAGGATTATAAAGGAAATGGAATAGACAAAGTTAAGGTTATAATAGGTGGAGAGATAAATGTCTTTACAACAACAAATCCTTCTGGTTATTATGAATTTTCAAACTTATATTCTCTTGGGAATTACTATGTTATTCCAGTTATTTCAAATTCAATTCCAATTATAAGAGAGTATATTGGTATTGGTTCTTCTGACTTTACAAATCAAAACTTTATTATTATGAATGGATGGTTGAGTAAAAATTATGATTCTGGAAATTCATCTGATTATTATTTTAAAACAAATATAACTCTTCCTTCAGATTCAAAATTAGTAAAAGAATGGACAATAAGCAAAGGTGGAAATATTTTAACTGGAGACATTGATTATGATGGAAAACTTGATTTAATTGTTAAGGACTCATTTTCATTTAATGTTTATAATTATAATTCAGAAACAAAGCAGTATGACCAAAAATTAACAAAGTCAACAAACTATAATCTTGAAATACTTGATAGTATAAATAAGGATACGCAACTTGAAATATTTTTAACTGGAATTGGTAAGAATCTTTCTGAAATTTATAATAAGGATGGAAATAAAATAAAAACAATAAATTTACCAAATCCACCAGATGATACAAAATGGGCTATACACTTTGCGCAAGATTATATTCTTTTTGCAGGAGATGGAACAAATTATGAAACAATCTTACTTTATGATTATCAGCAAGATACAATTAGATGGGAAACAGAAATTTCTCAAAGGATAATACCTGAAAATTTAAATATATGTGTAAGGAATGATGGTAAAATTATGATAGTTTTTGCAGGAGAAAGTGATGATACAGATTTAATTTTATATTCAATTGATGCTTTCACAGGTAATTCAATCTGGACAAAGAAATTACAAGGAGTTCGTGGCAAACTTAAAATTTATGTTTCTGATATTGATGGAGATGGATTCAGTGAAATTGTTGGAGTAAGGACATCAACACAAAATAATCAGTTTCCATTAACTTGTTATAGATTTAATACTTTAGATGGTTCAATTTTAAAACAATATAATTTAGGAGTATATACAAGTGATGTAAATGTTTCAATAAGTGATATTGATATAGATGGTTTAAAAGAAGTTATTGTTTCAGATAATTCAAAAAATATTTATGTTGTTGATATTTTAAATGGATTACTTAAATATTCAAAAACAAATTCAGGAAAAGTATGGGCAACTGTTGATTTTGATGGGAAAACAGATAAAAATAAGGAAATAATTGTTTCAAATGGCTCATATATTAAAGTCCTTAATTCTTCTCTGAATGAATTGATGTCTTATGATTTAAAAGATACAATTTTAAAAGTTATTGTTTCAGATATAAATAATGATGGAATAATTGAGATAATTGCAACTTCACCAACAAAGACATATATTTTAAGACCTTCAACTTTATCTGACTTACCAAATTCTCCAACAAATTTAAATGGATATTCTGGTGCTGATGGTGTCTATTTATCCTGGAGTTATACTTCAAATGGTTCACCACTTTCTGGATTTAAAATTTATAGAAGCATAGATGGAATTGCATGGAATTTAACTGGAACTACAACTTCTGATAAAACATTTTATAAAGATATTCCAGAAGCAGGTATTTGGTATTATAAAGTATCTGCATATAATGATTATGGAGAAGTTGATTGTATAAATCCAAGGAGTATTTTATTAACTTATTCAGGTGGAGTTCCGGAAGGTGCTGGAGGAGGTTGTTTTATTGCAAGTTTATGTTTTGGTGAAAATAGTTGGCAAGTAAAAATATTAAAAGAGTTTAGGGATAAATTTTTGAATAATAATTATTTAGGTAAGAGGTTTGTTTCTTTCTATTATAGGGTCGCACCTTATATTTGTGACTATTTAAAAGAGCATAAATTTTTGATAATTCCTGTTAAATTAGTTCTTTATTTTGTTTCAATTTTAGTTTTTCTTATAATTTATAATTTTCTTGCCTATATTGCTTTTATCTCTGGAATAATTTATTTGATAAGAAGAAGGTGATAAAATGAAATTAGGATTATCTGTGGTCTTCTGCTTACTTTTTGCTTGCAATGTCTTTGCTGAAGAGAAAGTAACATTGCCAGATGACCCGCTTTATCAGACAAAACGCCAAATGGAAACATCACAACTAAATGCAACTCTTGACCCATTAGAAAGGGCTAAACTTCATACAAAGTTTGCAGAGGAGAGAATAACAGAAGTCAAAGAGATGATTACTAAAGGTAAGCCTGAGTTTGTAAAGAGCTTGCTAAATGAATATGAAAGGTCTGTTGATGAAGCAATGGATGAGATTAACAAAGCTCAAATGCAAGGAAAGAGAATAAATGAGGCCTTAGAAGCAGTTGAGATGTCTACCAAGAAACATATAGAGGTTTTAACAGAACTGCTTACTAAAGTACCAGAGCAAGCCAAACCTGCTATACAGCACGCTATAGAAGTTTCCAAGCGAGGAAGGGATGTTGCCATGGAAAGGTTAGGAAAGATTCCTGCTGGCAAACCAGAGAAAATTGAAAAACCTGAAAAACTTGGTCAACCAGAAGGTATTGGTAAACCTGGTGGAGATAAACCAGCTGGCCGCATGAGTCCTCGTGGCATAAGGCATGGCAGGAGAGCAAGGTAAAACAAAGTCATAAAACATACACAGATGATAGAAGATATAAAAAAGATAAAAAAAGTGGAATAATTAACGAAAAATGAGAAAGATTTTTTTTTGTTTTTGCCTTTTAGTTATTATTGTCTCTGGTAAAGAAAAGATTGAGTATAAGGAAGGAGAGATAATTGTTAAATTTAGAAATTTTACAAAAGATAGGATAAAAACTCTTATTTCCCAAAAAGACCTTTTAATTTTAAAAGAATTCAAAAACTTAAAAAATATTTATTTATTAAAAACATCAAAAAAAATTCCTGAAATTATAAAAGAATTAAAATTTTTGCCTGAAGTTGAATATGCTGAACCAAATTATATTTTTAAAGCAAATTTATTACCAAATGACACTTATTTTAATTATCAATGGGGTTTAAATAATACAGGACAATCAATAAATGGAGTTCCAGGAACATATGATGCAGATATAAATGCTCCTGAAGGATGGGATATGACACAAGGTGATACCTCAATAGTTGTTGCTGTTATTGATACAGGAGTTGATTATACACATTCAGATTTAATTGAGAATATGTGGAGAAATCCTTTTGAAATTCAAAATGGTTTAGATGATGATGGAAATGGTTATATTGATGATATATATGGAATAAATGCAATTTTAGGTTCTGGAAATCCAATGGATGATAATGGACATGGAACACATGTTGCAGGAATAATTGGTGCTAAAGGTAATAACAATAATGGAGTATGTGGAGTTAATTGGAAAGTAAGTATAATGGCATTAAAATTTCTTGATTCTTCAGGAACAGGAACTCTTGGTGATGCACTTGAATGTATTGATTATATTATTAATATGAAAAATAGAGGGATAAATATTGTTTCTGCAAATAATTCATGGGGTGGATATGGGAAAAGTCAGGTACTTACAGATGCAATAGAAAATTTAATGGAAAAAGGAGTTTTATTTATTTGTGCTTCTGGAAATGAAAATACAAATATTGACTATAATCCATTTTTGCCAGGTGGAACATATCTACCAAATGTTATAACAGTTTCAGCAACTGATAAAAATGACCAGATTGCTTCCTTTTCAAATTATGGAAAATATAAAGTAGACCTTGGAGCACCAGGAGTTGAAATATATAGTACTTTCCCATCAAATAATTATTATTGGGCAAGTGGAACAAGTATGGCAACTCCTTTTGTTACAGGCCTTTCTGCTTTAGTAAAATCAAAATTTAAAAATTATGACTGGATAAAAACAAAAAATTTAATATTGGTAGGTGGAAAAAATTTAAATTCTCTTTCAGATAAGACAATTACAGGGAAAATTATTAGGGCAGATACTTCTCTTTCACCTTCTGATAAAATAGTTCTTTCAAGATTAAGACCTATTGGGAATAAAGTGAGTTGTTCTATTGAAGATGGAATTGATTTATCAGTTTTAAATATAAAAAATGAAAAAGGAAATGGAAATGTGAATGTAGAGGTTGGTGAGACAGGAGAAATAATTACTTTACAGGATAATGGTTCTGGATTTGACAAATTTTTAGGTGATGGTATTTATTCAAACACATATATACCACAAATTATAGGAAAATATACTCTTTTATTTCCAAACAATGATGAAGTTGAACTTTATTCTTTCAATAAATATAACTATCAAACAACAACATATAACTGGAGAGATATAACAGCAACAGGGACAAATTTAAATTTTTCTGATGAAGGAGTTAAAAAAATAAATTCTCCTTTTCCAATTAAATTTGGTGATTATTCTGGTTTTACAGATATTTATATAGATGCAAATGGTATAATAAGTTTATTTGATGATATAACTAATTACTCCTTTACATACTTTCCTTTTGCAATTCCTGATTCTTCAATTAATATTCAGATTTCTCCTTTTAGAGATGATTTGAATCCTTCAGGAAATAATAATGTTTATTATGCAGTGATTGGAAACCCACCAAATAGAGAACTTGTTATAGAATGGAGAAATGTAGCCCATTATCCAGATGTTGGAAATATTACATTTCAAGTTGTATTTTTTGAAAATAAGTCAGATATAATTTTTAATTATAAGGATGTAGAATTTGGTGATTCAAGATATGATAAAGGTGCAAATGCTTCAATTGGAATACAGATAAGTAATAAATCAGGAATTCAATATAGTTGGCTTTCTCCATCCCTTAATAATAATCTTTCAATTTTATGGAAAACAGAATATACTCCACCTCCGACAGGAATACCTAATCAACCACAAAATATTTCACCTTCTAATGGTTCTCAAAATGTTTCATTAACACCAACTTTAATTGCATCAGATTATTCTCATCCAGATAATATCCCATTTTCAGCATCTTATTGGCAGATAAGGAAACAGAATTCAACATATCAAAACCCTGTTTATAATATTGAAACTGGGCCAGTCACTTCAATTTCTGTCCCTTCTGGATATCTTGATTTTTCAACAACATATTTCTGGCATGTAAGATATAAAGATGCAAATGGAAACTGGTCATTATGGAGTGAGGAAACAAGTTTTACAACAGGACCAAATAGACCACCTGAAAAACCAACTAATATTTCTCCTTCTGATAATTCAGAAGGTATTTCATTAACACCAACTTTAATTGCTTCAAGATTTTCAGACCCTGATGGAGATATTTTATATCTTGCAAATTGGAAAATAAGAGAGTATGGTAAAACAGAATACTGGCAGACATATAATTCAAGAGAGTCATTGGAAGTTCAAAATGGTGTTCTTCAATATAGCAAAAAATATCTCTGGAGTGTAAGATATTCTGATATTTATGGGAATTGGTCTGATTGGTCTAATGAAACAAGTTTTACAACTCAGTCACCACCATCAACCCCTCCTGCTAAACCATATAATATTCTTCCATATAATGGCCAGGAAAATGTAGATTTAAATGTATTACTTATTGCAAGTGGTTTTTCAGACCCTGATGGAGATATTATGGCAAATTCTTACTGGCAGATAAGAGAAGAAAATGGAAGTTACCTAAATCCATACTGGGAGAATCAAAATGGAGGTCCTGTAAGTTCAATTTATGTTGATAAGAAATTAAAAGAAAATAGAAAATATTTTTGGCATGTTAAATATCAGGATATAAATGGGAACTGGTCTGATTGGTCTGATGAAACATATTTTATAACAAAGAGTTTTTCTTCTGAAGTTCCTTCTGAAGGTGGTGGAGGAGGTTGTTTCATAGCAAGTTTATGTTTTGGAGAAAATAGTTGGCAAGTAAAGATATTGAAAGAATTTAGAGATAAAATTCTTGCAAAATCTATTTTTGGTAAAAAATTTATAAGGTTTTATTATAGAGTTGGTCCTTTTGTCGCTGAATATTTAAAGAGGCATTATTTTTTACTAATTTTTGTCAGAACAGTTCTTATTTTATTTGTCATTTTATACATTCTGTTAGAAAAATTTTTAATCCCTGTTTTTTTTGTTTTATTCTTTCTTTTAAAATACTTTGACAAAAAATCTAATAAAAGGTATAATCAAACAGAGTAGAAATTTTGATATAGATTTAAGAGGAGTTGGGAAATATGATTGATACATTAAAAATTTATGAGGATTTAAAGAAAGTAATGGGAGAAGAAGGAGCAAAAGCATTGACAGAAGTAATGAATAGGATTTTTCAAGAACTTGTTGAAAAGGTTACAAAAGAAGAATTTAGGGAATTAAAAGAGGCGGTAGAGAGATTAGCAGAGGCACAGATAAGGACAGAGGAGAGGTTGACAAGATTAGAGGAAGCGGTAGAGAGATTAATAGAGGCACAGAGGAAGGCAGAAGAGAGATTAGCAAGATTAGAAGAAGCACAGATAAAGACAGAGGAGAGATTAGCAAGATTAGAGGAAGCACAGATAAAGACAGAGGAGAGATTAAACAGGTTAGAGATAGTAGTTCAGGAATTGGCAGAGGCACAGAGGAAAGGAGAAGAGAGGATTGGTAGATTAGAGGAGGCGGTAAAGGACCTAATAGAAACACAAAAGAAAACAGAAATTGAAATAGCAAAACTAACAAAAGGAATGAAAAATTTAAGGAGTGATCTTGGTGGAATAACAAAAACATTTGGATATGCTTTTGAAAATGAAGCATATAAAAATTTACCTATTGTTTTAAAAAATAAATATAATATTGAGATGATTGAAAAATTTGTCAGAGCAGAGATTGGTGGCAAAGAAATTAATATATTTGGAAAAGGGAAGATTAATGGAAAAGAAGTATATATAGTTGGAGAGACAAAGTTAAGGATAGATGAAAGGAGATTAAGAGAGCAGGCAAATATTTTTAAAGAGATTGAGGAAAAGGTAAAAATTGTTAAAAAAGAATATGGAGAAGTTGATATTGTAAAGATTATAGTTACTCATTTTACAACAAAAAAATTTATTGAAAAAGCAAAAGAAAGAGATATAATTGTTGTTCAAAGTTTTGAATGGTAAAAGGAGATAATAT
>JBMFMQ010000068.1:0-7890 GCA_049970595.1 Candidatus Ratteibacteria bacterium
AATCTTGATATTGAAAAACATCAGATTGTTCTTTCTGAGCCAATAAAAAAACTTGGAATATATAAAATTCCTGTTAAATTAATTGAGGGGATTGAAGGTGAAATAAAAGTCTGGGTCGTAAGAGAAAAATAAAATGCCAAGGAAAAAAAACGAAATTCCTTTTGATAAGATTCCTCCTCAAAATATAGAAGCAGAAAGAGCATTACTTGGGTGTATGCTTATTGATGAAGAGGCAAGGATTAAAGTTCTTGAGAATTTTAAAAAAGAATTCTTTTATGATGAAGCACATCAGAAAATATTTGCATCAATTGTAAAACTTTTTGAAATGGGGAAGAAATGTGATTTTATAACATTAACTGAAATATTAAAGTCAGAAAATTTACTTGAAGAAGTTGGTGGAATTGAAAATATAGCAAACTTGGTTGAAACTGTTCCAAGTTCTGCTTATGTAGATGAATATATGAAGATTGTCAAGGAAAAGTATATATTAAGAACACTTATTACAAATGCCACAAAAATAATAAGTGAGGCATATAACCAGCAGGATAATATAGAAAAACTTCTTGATGAAGCAGAATCTTTAATTTTTGAAGTTAGTCAGAACAAAATAGAACATGAAGCATATCCTTTGAAGGTTCTTGTTAAAGATGCGATTGAATATATTGAGAAAATTCATGAGAAAAGGGGAGTTGTGACAGGGTTTCCAACAGGATTTTATGACCTTGATAGATTAACAACAGGTTTACATCCATCTGATTTTATTATAATTGCTTCAAGACCATCAATGGGTAAAACTGCACTTGCATGTAATATTGTTCTCAATTTAAATTCAGGTGTGGAGAAAGTTCCAGTTTTAATTTTTTCTCTTGAGATGAGTAAAGAACAGATTGTTCAAAGGATGCTCTGTTCTGAAGCAAAAGTAAATATTTTAAAATTAAGGCAGGGGATGCTTTCTGATAAGGAAATCGGGAATTTACTTCTTGCTGCATCCCGTCTTGAAGAACTTCCAATATTTATAGATGATACACCTGGTTTGAGTATTTTTGAATTGAGGGCAAGGGCAAGAAGATTGAAAGCAAAGGAGAATATTCAGTTAATAGTTATAGATTACTTACAACTTATGAGAGGGAGTGGAAGAACAGAAAATAGACAGCAGGAAATTAGTGAAATATCAGCATCTTTAAAATCACTTGCAAAAGAATTAAATATACCTGTTATTGCAGTTTCCCAGTTAAGTAGAGAAACAGAAAAAAGAGCAGATAAAAGACCTCAACTTGCAGATTTAAGGGAAAGTGGTTCAATTGAGCAGGATGCAGATTTAGTTTTGCTTCTATATAGAGAGGAATTTTATGAGGAAACTGAAGAAAATAGAGGGATTGCTGAAGTTATAATTGCAAAACAGAGAAATGGTCCAACAGATAGTATAAAGTTAACTTTTTTAAAAGAATATACGAGATTTGAAAACTATACACAAAGAGTAGAAATGTGAAAAAAATAATAGAAAATTTTGGAAGTAGAATTTTATTTTTAATTTATTATCTTGGTGCAATCTCTTTTCTGACATTTTCTTCAATTAAAAAGATATCAAAAATCAAGAAAAAAGAGGATGTTATTAAATATATAAATGAAATTGGTTCTCAATCAATGTTTCTTGTAAGTATAATTGCTTTCTTTACAGGGATGGTTCTTGTTATGGAAACAGCCCATACTCTTAAAAAATTTGGAGCAGAGATGTATTCAGGAGGGCTTGTTAGTATATCAATGATAAGGGAACTTGGACCAGTTTTGATTGCTTTAATAGTTGCAGGAAGAGTTGGTGCTTCAATTGCTGCTGAAATAGGAGTTATGAAAATTACTGAACAGATAGATGCATTACTGGTTATGGCAGTAGACCCTGTTGTTTACCTTATAAGTCCAAGGGTTATTGCTGGTTTAATTTCATTACCTGTTTTATTTATATTGAGTTTTTTTATATCTATAATTGGTGGATTTTTTGTTGGAGTTTTTATAGTTGGAATACCTTCAGGGGTTTTTCTTTATCAGAGTTTTAAATATGTTGGAATAAAGGATATGCTTGTTGGAATATTAAAGGTAATTGTTTTTTCATTGATTATTGTAAATGTTTCTTCATATCAGGGACTTAATGCATATGGTGGTGCAGAAGGGGTTGGAAATGCCTCAACATATGCTATTGTTTCATCATTCTTTTTAATTATTTTTGCTAATTTGATTTTAACAGGGCTTTTTTATTTTTTATAAAATGGAAAAAGTTATTCTTGTGAGAAATTTAAGTTTAAAATTGGGTAATAGATATGTTCTTGAAGATATAAGTTTTGAGGTTGAAAAAGGAGAAACTGTTATTATTATAGGTTCTTCCGGATGCGGTAAAACTGTGCTTATAAAAACAATTCTCGGTATTTATAAACCTTCAAAGGGAGATATTTTTATTTTTGGAGAAAATATAAAAGAATTAAATGAAGAAGGAATAATGAAAATAAGAGAAAAAATTGGTATGGTTTTTCAGAATTCTGCATTATTTGACTCTCTCTGTGTGTGGGAGAATGTTGGATTTTATTATCTTTATCATACAGAAAAAAACAAGGAAGATATAAAATTAATGGCAATAGAAATATTGAAAAAACTTGGACTTGATGAAAAAGTTGCTGATATGATGCCTGAACAATTAAGCGGTGGTATGAAAAAAAGAGTTTCAATTGCAAGGGCATTGATTTCAAAACCTGATATAATATTTTATGATGAGCCAACAACTGGTCTTGACCCTATAACAAGTGAAAGTTTGACAGATTTGATGAAGAAAATACATAAAGATTTTAATACCACTGATATAATTGTAACGCATGATGTAAAACTTGCAGGTAAAATTGGAGAAAGATTGATATTGTTAGATAAGGGGAAAATTGTTGAAACAGGGACTTTTGAAGAGTTAAGAGAAAAAAGTATCCATCCATTAATAAGAAGTTATGTTGAAGGAGGAGAAGATGAAAAAATTATCAGTTGAAATGAAGGTTGGTATTTTTGTTCTTTTGGGTATTTTGGCTATCATATTTTTTATTTTTACCCAGACAAAGACAGGAAAAATGAGGGGTTATGAAATAAATGTTTTATTTGATTATGTAAGTGGACTTGAAGTTGGAAGTCCTGTTAGGGTAAGTGGAGTTAGAGTTGGAGAGGTAAAGAAAATAGAAATTCTTTATGAGAATATTCCAAAGGTAATGGTAAAATTAAAAATAAATCCAGGTGTGAAAATTGCAAAAGGAAGCAGAATAACAATAAAAACACTTGGAATAATTGGAGAAAAATATGTTGAAATAACTCCTTCAAATAAAAAAGAATTTATTGAAAAAGGAGAAATTGTTGAAGGAGAAAATCCGTTATCTATAGAAAGGATTGCAAATATTGGTCAAGAGATTGTTGAAAATTTAAATGAAGTCCTTATTGATTTAAATGAAATTATAAAAGATGAAAATTTCAAAAGAAATTTAAAGGATTTTGTTAATGGCTCAAAAATTTTGGTTTTAAAGATAAGTAATTTAACAGATGACATTTCAAGAACAAATGAGAGTTTGAAAAATTTTATTGAAAAAAATGGACCTCAGATTGAAGAATTCATAAAGAATACAAATCAATTTTTTGTTTCCGGGAAAGAGGAAATAGAAAAGACAATGAAAGATATAAGAGATTTTCTTGAGATTAAAGATAAAGCAGAAAATGCAATTTTAAGTTTTTCAGATACAATGAATGAGTTTAAAAATACTTCAGTTGAAATGAAAAATTTTCTTGAAAAACTTCAAAAAGAGGGGCTTATTGCAAAAATTATGAAAGAAGAGGAAATGATAAAAGATATAAAAGAAGAAATTGCAATTTTGAAAGAAACAACATATAAAATTGGAAAGACAACAGAAACACTTGACGAAACATTTACAAATTTAAATTCAATTTTAAATGAAGTTAAAACTGGAAGGGGAACTTTTGGAAAAATTATTTATAGCGATGAACTTTACAACCAAATGTTTGAGTTTATAAAAGATATAAAAGAAAATCCCTGGAAACTTTTCTTTAGAAGAAGATGAAAAAAGAAAAAAGTATATTTGTATGTTCTGAATGCGGATATCAAACAATTAAATATCTTGGAAGATGCCCGAATTGCGGAAAATGGAATACATTTATAGAAGAATTTTTTACAACAGAGAAATATCAAGAAAAGGAAATTAAATTACCAAAAAAACTTTCTGAAATAGAAACAGAAGAAACAGAAAGAATAAAAACAGAAATTGGAGAATTTGACAGAATCCTTGGAGGTGGGATAGTTAAAAAAAGTTATATACTTGTTGCTGGAGAACCTGGAGTTGGAAAATCAACTCTACTTTTATCTGTTTGTGGTAAACTTGCAAAAAATGGATATAAAGTCCTTTATATAAGTGGAGAGGAGTCAGAAACTCAGATAAAAATGAGAGGAAAACGTCTTGGGATTGAGAATGAAAATATTTATTTGTTAACAAGCCCTGATATAAACTCAATAAAAAATGGACTTGAAAAAATAAAGGCAGATTTTATTGTTGTTGATTCAATTCAGACAGTTTATAATCCTGAAATACCAACAATTCCAGGTTCAGTAACACAGGTAAGAGAAAATGCAAACTTTTTTATGAAATATACAAAAACAAATGATTGTTCAACATTTCTTATCGGACATATAACAAAAGAAGGTATTATAGCAGGTCCTAAAATCCTTGAACATATTGTTGATGCAGTTATTTATTTTGAAGGAGATGTAAGAACAAATTTAAGGATTTTAAGATGTCTAAAAAATAGATTTGGTTCAACAAATGAGATAGGTGTTTTCTCAATGGAAGAAAATGGACTGAAAGAATTACCTGATGCTTCAATGCTTTTTATTGAGGATATTGAAAAAAATACTCCTGGTAGAACAATTTTCCCTATGATTGAAGGGACAAGAACAATTTTGGTTGAAGTAGAAGGACTTGTAACTCCAAGTTATTATGGTATTCCTAAAAGAACAGTTTCAGGTCTTGACTATAATAGAGTTTCTTTAATAATTGCTGTTCTTGAAAAAAAATTAAAATTTAATTTCAATACTTATGATGTTTATGTAAATGTTGGTGGCGGAATAAAAATAAATGAAGTTGCCAGTGACCTTGCTGTTGCTGTTTCATCCATTTCTTCTCTTAAAGATATTCCACCAGTAAAAAAATGTGTTTTAATTGGAGAAATTGGACTTACAGGAGAGATAAGAGGAGTTGAAAATATAAATTTAAGATTGAGGGAATGTGAACGGCTTGGAATAGAAAAGGCAATTATACCTGAAAAAAATAAAAATGATGTAAATGTAAAAAATATTGAAATTTATCCAGTCAGATTTTTACACCAAGCGATTAAGATTTCATTAAACCTTTAATTAAAGATAAGCGAGGGTGGCGGAACCGAGCCCCTGTATTAAACAAGGGTTAGCAAGGGAAGATTAGCAAGGGGCGAGTTGGTGCGAGTAGAACAAAGGGAAAGTAAAATAAACAAAAGCATAGGAAAAAACAAAGGAGAGATAAATAAACTGAGGCACCGAGCACAACTGACACAAATATAGGAAACAGGATAAAATATAAGCCGGCAGTAGAAAAAAAGGGAAATTGGATAAGCGAGGGTGGCGGAACGGCAGACGCGCTGGACTTAGGATCCAGTGGGTTTTTCCCGTGAGGGTTCAAATCCCTCCCCTCGCATTTTATTTTTTTTCAGAACACGAACCGGAAAAAGGGTTATAGCCGAACTTACCAATTTAAAAGATAATATAACTCATTGAGACACAACAAATTAATTCAAAAATCAGATTTCTATATGACATTTAATTTATTTTTCCTCTTAACCTATATCATAAATTAAATACTCAGGCCTCTTACTTAAATTTGCTATCGTCTTTTCTTTTATCTTCCCATCTTCATAACAAACTTCCTTAATAATCTGTAAAATAAAAATCTAATTTAATACCTTATATCTCAATCATCTTCTTAATTTTCTCATTGGTAAGTTCCAGTCAAATTGATACCTTCTTCTCTTCTTTGTATTGTCCCTTGAGAAGCACCTTCTTTCCATTTTAAACATCCTTTTAAAATCTTTCCTTGGTGAATCCTAAACTCTTTATCGTTAGTGTTTAAATTTTTGGATGGTTTTTTCCAATACATACTATCATTTGTAAGAAAAACAGCAAAACCTGTGCCTTTATATTTTTTAAAAAATTTCTCCAGCCTTTCAATATCCTTACAGAAATCGTATCTTGCCTGATCTTGTGCTCCTTGTTTTTTTAGTATATATCTTTCATTTAAGTTTGGTAAAGTTATTTCAAGTTTTGCAGTTTTATATTTTAATTCTATTGCATAAATCCGGTGACATCCAAAAATGAAAATGTCAAAATAGATTTCTTCATTATTTATTTCTTCTCTTTTTTCTAATCTTATTTTAAGATTTGGATACTTTTGATGAATCTTCCATGCCAATGCATGTTGAAAATCACTTTCTGAATGGAATACCGGCCTTTCTTTACTAAGTTCTTTTAATACTTTTTCATAAATCATTTAGAAGGTCCTTTTGATTATATAAAATTATATTATTCACTTTCCATACCCAATTTTGCTTTTAACCAAATTAATGATTTCTGTTGCAATTCTTATTGATTCCTCTGCTTCCTTTTTAGTAAAGGATTCATAGGGAACTGCGGGAGGTGGTAGAGCATCAGGATATCTTGTTATCAAATAATACTTATCAAGAATAATCCCCATATCTTCCACTCTTTCAAAATCTTTATCAAATTTCTGACACTTCTGTGCTAATTTCTTTATAGAATGTTCCCACACATAACGTTCTTCCTTGAAAAAAAGATATGCCTTTAAGGATTTTTGAGCCGATTGTTCACACATAAAGCATGTATAAGCGTAATTCTCTGAATCAAAGTTTATTTTTGCTGATTTTAAATCGTATTCAGCCTGTTTTAACCATCTTTCAGATTCTTCTTTACTTTTTTTCATAGATAACTTTTCCTTCCTTTAAAACACTTTCTATAAATGAATTCCCCAATTTACTCATTTGTTCAAACTCCTCTGGTGTATAAACAAAAATATCAATATCTCCCCATTTATTATCTATCAATTTTGCCACTTCAATTAATCTTTCTATAAACCTTTTTTCAGTTTTTTTTATAACAATAAAGTCAATGTCGCTATATTCATCACCTTCTCCACGAGCATAGGAACCAAAAACAATTATCTTTTCAGGTTGATATTTTTTTATACATTCCACAATCCTTTCAATTCTGTTCATCTTTACCTCTTTTATATATTATATCCTCTTCTATTAAACTTTTCCAATTTGCCAAAAGTCTTGAAAGTACTGGAGAAGATGCCAGGATGAGCAAATATATTTCAATGGAACTTAAATTTATTATTTAGTTTGTTATATAAGTCAAAGTTTCGCACCCATTTTCAAGACCAGCATCAGTAAAGGATTTCAGCAACTTTTTTTGTATGATACTATTTTATTTCATCCTCTCCCCAAATAAAATCTCCTTTATCTGTAATCAATCTGTATGAAAATCTTGGGATTAGGATATTTTGCTTCTTTTAATTCCCCAGAAAAAATATACTCCTTCAAACAATCAAACTCGCAACAACTATCCTGTAAAAACTTTATTCTCTTTCCAAACATTTCTAATTAAAAAATTTTCCGTCCAAAAAATTTTAGTTCACTATATTTAAATTATCTCAAACTTAAAAAAAAATTCATAACCTCACTTATTGCTCTGTAAGAATTTTTCCTATTTTTATTTTAGTTCTTCTACGACTATTACCTCAGCATATTGATAAATAG
>JBMFMQ010000069.1:0-7757 GCA_049970595.1 Candidatus Ratteibacteria bacterium
AGAAAAATAAAAAAATCTGGGTTTCACATTAATAGAGTTGCTGGTAGTAGTTGCGATAATTGCGATTTTAGCAGCGATGCTTCTACCAGCACTAAGTAAAGCAAGAGAAAGGGCAAGGACTGCAATATGTATGAACAATTTAAAACAGATAGGATTGGCAGTTATATTATATACTGAAGATTATGATGGTTGGCTTGTAACTGCTCCTGGTACCGGGAATATGGTTCCTGCGTATCTTGTCTATGCTAGTTATGGGGTTAAATATATACCGCCAAATTTGTTAAGTTGTCCAAGCGATAGAATAAAAAATTATTACCCATATAGTTATTTGAAAGGGAATAACTTATCATATAGATTTAGTTATAGGATGTTTGCATATAGACCTTCTGCACCGCCGGCTGACCTTCTTCCTGTAAAAATGAGTATGCTGAAAAAACCAGAAAAAGACCCTCTTGCTTGTGATTCTGAATGGACAACCGGTAGTATGCCTTACTATGGACAAGCATATTATATAAGCGAAGCATTTACTAGTGATTACTCACTTTATCCACCAAATAGGCATGAAAGAAGATTTAATGTTGTTTTTGCAGATGGTCATGTTGAAAATATTACACGGGAATATTATCTTTCTGAAATAAGATATAAAGGAGATAGACATCCAAAAACAGGGTATTATTTAAGTGAATAAAACAAAAGATAAAATGAGAAAAATCATAAAAGGGGTTATATGTGGCCTAATATTTTTTGCTTTTAAAATTACAGCAGAAGAATTAAAAACTTATTTTCCATTAGGAGCAACATATTCTTGGGAACATAATAGTATCTTGGCTAAATATACAGGAAAAGAATACTGGGAATTTGTTGAGTACACATTAAAGACATTAAAATCACTAAATTTTGATACAATATGGGTTTTCAACATAGGCATTGATGATGTGGTTAAATTATGCGAGATTGCTGAAAAGTATGATATAATGGTCTTACCAACAATTTCTCCTCTCTATCATCTTCACAATTATAGTTTTAAAAATATTGAAGAACTTAAAAATACTGCAAAAAGTGTTTATGAAAAAATTGGGAATAAAAAATCATTATTAGGATATGTTCTTGTTGATGAACCAAGAAATTATATGGTTAAAGAAATGGACTTATTTAGAGATGTATTAAGAGAATTTGATAGAAAAAGAGATAGTGTTGTGGTTACTATGAATTGTGATACGCATACATACATTGAAAAATCTGAATTTCCAGTTGCTGTTTATGATTGTTATCCTTTCGGAGGAGACCGCTCACCCAATATACCAAACCCTACACCTGCTTCACAGAATTATTACAGATATACATTAGAAAGTTTGTCAGACGAAGCAAGTAAATTTTCAAAGTTTTTATGGGTTATGCCACAATGTTTTGCAGAAATATGGGGTCCGTACTGGTATGATGAGAATAAAAATGTTGTTATAGAACCTGGCGCTTATTATCACTGGAGAATGCCAACAGTTGAAGAAGTAAGATGGCAGATATGGGAAGGATTAAGAACAAATTGTAAAGGTATTATATTTTTTAATTTGTTTTCATATTCTGAATGGGATGGAAAGGGAGAAATGCCGGAAAAAATGAAAAAAACAGTTGAATATGTAAAAGAACAAAAATTGCCCCAGGTAAAAACACAAATAAAAACAAATATGGGTTCGTCTTTACTTTACATAGATGGTTCACCAACTCCTCAAATGGAAGAAATAGGGAGGATATTTGGTATATTGAAAGGATATAAAACTCTATTGTTATCTATTGAAAAGAATAAATTTCCATTTGCATATACTGAAGAGAAATTTAAAATTGAGAGTTTTATAAATGAAAAAGAGAAGGATACTGGCTATTTAATTGTTGTAAATGATGATGTTGAAGGAAGAAGGAAAGAAAGAATTTATCTTTTGCCAAACATTATAGAAGTTGAAGATATAATTAAAAATCACAAACTTGAAATAAAAGAAAGGACAATTGGTGAACTGAATCAAATAGAACTGGAATTAAATCCAGGGGAAGGGACTATTTTGAAAATTAAATTTGGAAAAAACAAAAGAGGGTTCATATTATTAAAAGAAGATTTTTCTTTACCAGCAATAACTGTTGAAACACAAAATGTAAGTATACAACCAGTAAGAAGACCGTTTCTCACAGGGTGGGATTGGATTGCTCAAAGAGAAAAGGGATTGCCACCTGCCAAAAAAGGAATAATAACAATTTCAAGAATTTCTGAACCGAGAGGTCCTTTATGGGGTGTTTTAAATTCAAATGATATTGATGTTTTTTTATTTATTGAAGGAAACTTCAGAGGTCCGGAATCTGTTATTGTTGAAAGTGAAGATAAAGACGGAAAAAAATCCTGGTTGCTTTCAAATAATTATAATCTTCCGACAAAAATTCCAAAAGATGCGAAAAGAATAAATATAATTTTGGATGAAGGAGCAAGTATAAAAAATATAATATTTTTTGCAATTGAGCAAAAATTTAAATGACACATCTCTGAGGTCCGTTATCCGTAAGAAACATTAGGTATATATAAGATATTTTGCAAAGATGTCAATTTCAATGTTTACAAACATTCCTGCTTTTTTAAACTTCAAATTTGTATTTTCAAATGTATATGGAATTAGATAAATCAAAATTTCATCTTTGATAATTTCTGCAATAGTTAAAGATATACCATCAACTGCAATTGAACCCCTTTCAACTACATATTTTTTGTATCTTTCAGGTATTTTAAATTTAAGATGATAAAATTCTCCTTCTTTTTTTAACAATGAAATTTTTGTTTTAAAATCAATATGTCCTGTTACAAAATGTCCACCAATTCTATCTCCAATTTTTAATGCTCTCTCAAGATTTACATATTCACCAACTTTTATTTCACCAAGATTTGTTTGAATTTTTGTTTGTGGACT
The DNA here is from genome assembly GCA_049970595.1 of Candidatus Ratteibacteria bacterium. Taxonomy (GTDB): domain Bacteria; phylum Ratteibacteria; class UBA8468; order B48-G9; family JAFGKM01; genus JAMWDI01. The sequence continues at coordinate 2,943 of JBMFMQ010000069.1, forward strand.
TATTGATACAGAAAAATTATTTTTATTTATTTTTTCAACTGTTAAACAGACACCATTTACACAAATGCTATCGCCAACCTTCAAATCATCAAAAATTTTATTTGCCTCAATTGTAATCTCAAATCCATTCCCTTTACTTTTCTTTTCTTTAATCCTTCCAATCTCCTCAACTATTCCTGTAAACATAATCTTCCTTTTATTAAAATATCATCTTCAATTTTTTCAACTTCAATTTTTTCAATTATAACTGCTTCATCTATATTTTCTTTATCCTTTCCACCAAAAACAGATATTGAATTTTCTCCACCAAGTATTTTATTTCCTAAAAATGCCCATATTTCATCAAAAATTTTGTTTTCAAAAAAACTTGTTAATGTAAATTTCCCTCCTTCAACCATTATTATACCAATATTTTTTTCAAGAAGTTTTTCAAGCAATTTTTCAATATTAAATTTTCCATTTTCAGTTGGTATTTTAATATATTCAAAGTTTGACTTAATTTTATATTTTTCAATTTCTTTTTCTTCAATACTTTCATCAAAAACAATTAAAACTTTTGATTTTTCGCTTTTCCATATATTAGCATCCATAGGTGTCTTTCCATATGGGTCAAGAACAATTTTATAATATCTTTTCCTTTCAATTATATTTTTTTTTGTCTGAAATTCAGGTTCAATATAATCAAGCAAAGGATTGTCAATAAGAACAGTATTTACTCCAACTAAAATTCCATCAACTTCAAACCTTTTTCTTTTTAGATAATTTCTTGTTTTTTCTCCTGTAATCCATTTTGAAGAATAATTTTTTGTTGCTATTTTTCCATCAATTGTTTGAGCCCATTTTAAAATTACATAAGGTCTTTTCTTTGTTATATTTGTTATATAAAATCTATTAAATTCCTCTGCTTCTTCTTCTAAAAAACCATATCTTACTTTTATTCCATTTTCCTCAAGTGTTTTAAAACCATTTCCATTTACAAGGGGATTTGGGTCTTTCATACATGCGATAACTTCTTTTATTCCTGAATTTATAATTGCATCTGTACAAGGAGGAGTTTTTCCCCAGTGGCAGCATGGTTCAAGATTTACATATAAAGTTGCTCCTTTTGCTTTATCTTTTGCTTTATTTAATGCATCTACCTCCGCATGAGGAAGACCAAATCCTTTATGATAACCTTCTGCTATTATTCTTTCACCTTTTGCTATTACTGCTCCAACAAGAGGATTTGGACTTACAAGCCCTTTCCCTTTTTCAGCAAGTTTAAAACATTTTTTAAGGAATTTTTTATACTCAACCATTTATTTTTACTACAATTTTAAGTCCTTCACCACTTTTTATTTTTTTTATCCCATCAACTATTTTTTCAAGAGGAATTACATCTGTTATAAATTTTTTTGCTTCAATTTTACCTGAAGAAACTAAATCTGCACTTTTTATATAGTCATTTCTGTTAGAGGCAAAGGCACCAAATATAGAAATTTCCTTATAATGTATTATATTTGAATCAATTTGAATGATTGAATCATCCTTTGGTAATCCTCCAAAAAAACTTATTCTTCCCTTTGAACTGATTATTTCAAGAGCATCTAATTGTGCTTTTTTAGCAGGACATGCTGTAATTACAACATCTGCTCCAAAACCATCTGTATATTTCATAACTTCATCTTTTACATTTATTTTATTTGGGTCCCATAATGATATATCAGGGAAATTTTTACCAAAATTTAACAATCTTTCATAGGCAGGGTCAACAATAACAACATTTTTACATCCAACTGCCTTTGCAAGACATGCGTGCATAAATCCAATTGGTCCACCTCCAAAAATAAGAACAAAATCATCCTCTTTTATATTTAAGTAATTTTGTCCATTTATACAGCAGGAAAGTGGTTCAATAATTGTTCCTTCAATTAAAGATAAATTTTCAGGTAATTTTAAAACTGCTTTCTGTTTAATAGCATCTTCAGGAACAATTAAATATTCAGCAAATCCACCTTTATAATAATAACCTATTGCCTTTGTATCAGGACAAAGATTATAAAAACCATTTCTACACATCTTACATTTTCCACATCCAATTGAAGTAACAACAGTAACCTTATCTCCAATTTTTATTTCTGGATAATCAACATTTTTCCCAATTTCTTCAACAATACCTGTTATTTCATGCCCTATAATAGCAGGAGGAATTACCTTTTTATGTCCTGAATAAAAAATCCTTACATCTGTTCCACATATAGCACAATAGGCAACCTTTATTTTAATCTCATTTTCTTTACAAATAGGTTCTTCAACTTCTTCAATTCTCATATCCTCAATCCCATAAAAAACACTTGCTTTCATTTTCTCTCCTTTTTAAGTTGTAAATAATAGAGGCTGTATTTCCTGTAATCTTTTTTTTGCAAAATTACAATATTCTGGAACGATCTCAAAACCAATGAAATGTCTTTCTAATAATTTTGCACAAACTGCAACTGTTCCTGAACCTAAAAATGGGTCAAGAATAATATCACCTTTATCACTACTAAAAAGTATAAGTTTTTTTACAAGTTCTAATGGCAGTTTTGTAGGTGTCTTTATTTTCCCAATCCAGTACTCTCTATTTAATATTATAACATCTTCTGGATAATGCTCTATTTTATTAAATTTATATTTTTGAGAATTTTTTACAACAAATAAAATGTGGTAATGACTTGTAACAAATTTTCTTTCAGTATAGACACCAAACTGATATTTCCATATCAAATGATTTATTTGAATAAACCCTACATTATCAATTGCATTTAAAATGTCTTTTAAATTTGTCCAACCAGAGAATACATACATACTTCCTGTGATTTTTAAAATTCTATGTGCTTCTTTTATCCAGTTATAAGTAAATTGGTAATATTTTTCCTTTGGAATTTCATTATATCCATCAATTACATTATCTTTCTTTCTTTTATAATTATTTCTCTTCCCTTTAAAATCAATTGCAAAAGGTGGGTCAGTAATTATTAAATCAATACTACCTGATGGAATTTCTTTTAAAAGTTTAAGTGAATCACCACAATAAATTTCATCAATTAAAAATTTACCGAGTTTCATTTTCTCTCAACTATTATTTTTTCTCCACTTTTTATTTTCTCAAGAATTTTTAAATCAGATTTTATTTTACCTATTATCTCAACAGAACTTGCTGGAATTATTTTATCTCCCTTACTTATGGGTGTTGGACCAAAAAATAAACACATACATTTTCCATCAGGCCAGTATCCAATATCTCCTTTTTCAACTTCATTTTTAGGATTTTTTATTTCAGAAGATACAGGAATTTCAAAATAGATTTCCTTTCCCCATAATCTTGCTTTTGAATTAAAAGGTAAATTTTCAATTATTTTTTTCCCAAGTTCTGTTTCAAATATTTCACATTCAATCTCTTCTTTTTCAAACTTTATTTTTACTTCCATAGAAACCTCCTTTTATTTTTTATTTTAACATTTTTTAAGATATAATAAAGAAATTAAAGGGAGGAAAAATGGTTAAAATAGGAATAATTGGTTGTGGTGGAATGGGAAGGTATCATGCGAATATTTTAAAGAAATTTGAAGATGTTAAAATTGTTTCTGCTTCTGATGTAAATTTTGATGCTTTAAATTCATTTAAAAATGAGTTTGGAGTTGAAGAATTATATGGTGATTTTAAAGAATTAATTAAAAAGTCAGATGTTGATGCAATAATCTGTGCTACTCCAACAAATCTCCATTATAAAGTAGTTGTTGAAGGTGCAAAATCAAAAAAACATATATTTTGTGAAAAGCCAATATCTGTAAATTTAAAACAGGCAGAAAAGATGATAGAAGAATGTGAAAAAAATAATGTTATTTTGCAAATTGGATATGTAAGAAGGTTTGATGAAGAATGGTTGAAATTTAAGGAATTGATTGATAAAAAAGTTATTGGAAGACCTATTGTCTGGCAACAAATAAGTGGTGGTTCTGGTCCTGGTCCTGACTGGTTTTATGATATTAAAAAAGGTATGGGACCATTTGTAGATGGAGCGGTTCATTCTTATGATTTTGGAATTTTTACATTTGGAAAGGTCAAAAAAGTTAAAAGTTCATTGATAAAATTTAAAAAATCTACCTCTCCTGATACAGGGGTTGTAATTGTTGAATTTGAGAGTGGTGATATACTTGTTTTATGCTGGAGTTGGGGACTTCCTAAAAATACATTCTCCCAGTATGTCCATCAGGCACTTGGACCTGAAGGAGTTTTGGTTTTTGATGGAACAAGGGATGAGAAAGGAAAGTATTTTGTTATTAGAAAAGATAAAGGTGAAGAAAAAATAGGTCCTATTCCTTTAAATTCTCTTGGTATTGGATTTGAAAAACAGATGGAACATTTTATTGATTGTGTAAAAAATAATAAAAAACCAGTTGTAAGTGGGATTGATGGTTATGAGTCATTAAAAGTTGGTCTTATGGCAATAAAAAATTTTCATTAAGTGTGAAATGTGAAGGTATGTTTGTAAATACTAACTGAACCAAAGATAAAGCACTGGGGTTAGAAACAATCCCACCTTCTTGGTATAGCAATCTTCTCTGTAGGTGGGATGGTTTCGGTAATACCAAGGCAGTGGGAAAAAACAAAGGGAATAAAAATAAACTAAATACATCAGTAAAAATGAAGGAAAAGGAGAAACAACCCCAAGTGCTTTTTCTGGCGTTTTTTGCCCAGAACAGATAATAATACCTTAAACTCCCCTCAAGAATGAGGGACTTTGCGGAGTTGATACCTTTTGGGGATTTTAAAGGGGTTTAAACCCCTTTAAGA
>JBMFMQ010000070.1:0-7686 GCA_049970595.1 Candidatus Ratteibacteria bacterium
AACCATCCCACCTACAGAGAAGATTGCTATACCAAGAAGGTGGGATTGTTTCAAACCCCAGTGCTTTATATTTGGTTCAGTTAGTCTTTTTTCCTTTTTAAAATTTTATATCTGAAATTATATCAGAAGCAAGGTATAAAGAACCAAAAATAAGCCAGTTTTCTCCTGTTTTTTTTATATATTGGTATGCTTCTTTCACACTTTCAATTATATCTATGTTTTTCCTATTATTTAATAAGTTTTTTAAAACTACTGGGTCTATCGCTCTTTCTGAATTTGGTCTTGTGAAGATTATTTTTTCTGGATATTTCTCAAAAATCTTTACCATGCTTTTGTAGTTCTTATCCTTTAAAATTCCAACAAGAAAATTAAATTTTTTATCTGGAAATATCTTTTTTAAATTTTTCATCAAATTTCTAACTCCATCTGGATTATGTGCTCCATCTAAAATTATATATGGATTTTTCTTTAAAATCTGAAATCTTGCCTGCCAGTTAATATTTTTTATCCCTTCTCTTATATTTTCCTCCTTTATATTATAACCTTTCTCCTTTAAAATAAGAGATGCCTCTATTGCTATTGATAAATTTTCAACTTGATGTGTTCCAATAAGGTCTGTTTCAAAATTTTTAAAATTTTCTTTTCCATAAAAGTTAAATATCATACAATCTTCAGAAAATGAATTAAATCTTCCTTTAAAATCTATTCCATAAGTAAAAAGTTTTGATTTTTTCTCTCTGACTTTCCTTCTTATTACTTTGTATGCCTCCTTTTTCTGTTTTGCAGTTATAACAATTGTTTTTTCTTTTATTATTCCCGCTTTCTCATTTGCTATTTCTCTATATGTTTTCCCAAGAAATTCAGTATGGTCAAGTCCAATTTTTGTTATTATTTCTATAAAAGAAGGAAGAACATTTGTTGCATCAAATCTTCCTCCCATCCCAACTTCACATACACAAATATCTATCTTTTTTTCAAAAAAATATAAAAATGATATTATTGTAAGTGCTTCAAAATATGTTGGATATAAATGAACTGGCTGTTTTTCTATAATTTTTTTTAAATTAATTATTTTGTCTTCAAATTCCTCCTGTTTTATTTTTTCTCCATTTATCATTATCCTTTCCTTTACATCAATAAGATGAGGACTTGTATATAAACCAACTTTATATCCTGAAAGTTGAAGAATTTTGCTCAATGCTTTACATACAGAACCTTTACCATTTGTCCCTGCAACAAGTATTGAAGGATATTTAAAATGGGGATTACCAAGTTTTTCAAGATAGAAATTTGTTTTATCAATTCCAAGTTTAATACCAAAATCACTTAAAGAATTAAGGAAATCAATTGGATTTTTATAATTCATGATTGGAAGATTCTTAAAATTTTAATTAATGTTTCCTTTAAATCCTTTCTCTCAACAATCATATCAATTAAACCACGCTCATATAAAAATTCAGATGTCTGAAAACCGGGAGGTAGTTTCTGTTTTATTGTTTGCTCTATAACTCTTGGTCCTGCAAATCCAATAAGTGCTTTTGGTTCTGCAATTATTATATCTCCAAGAAATGCAAAACTTGCAGCAACCCCTCCCATTGTAGGGTCTGTCAATATTGAAATATATAAAATTCCTGCCTTTTTCATTTTTCCAATAACCTGTGCTGTTTTTACCATCTGCATTAATGAAATAACCCCTTCATACATTCTTGCTCCTCCTCCACCTCCAGAAACAGAAATAAGAGGTATCCCATTTTCAATAGCAAATTCTCCAATTCTTGTAAACTTTTCTCCAACAACAGAACCCATGCTTCCCATTATAAAGTGAGAATCAAGAATAGATATAGCAACTTGAAAACCACCAATTTTACCTACACCAACAACAATTGCTTCTTTCATTCCTGTCTTCTTCATTTCTTCTTCAATTTTTTCTTTATATGTCTTTACTCCAACAAAATTTAAAGGGTCTAAAGAACTAATCTCTGCCCATTTTTCTACAAAACTCCCAGAATCTAAAAGTGTATCTACCCTTTCCTTTGCAGTCATTCTGAAATAATAATTGCATTCAGGGCATACTTTAAGATTTTCAATTAATTTTTTAACATAAATAAGTTTTCCGCATTTTTCACATTTAATCCATAATTCTTTTTTTACCTCAACCTTTTCCTTTGGTGGAATTTCTATATATTTTTTTCTTTTAAATATCATATTAAGCCGAACTCCTTTATTGTTTTCTTTATTTTTTCCAAATTTTCTTGGCTTGGACCACATAAAGGAAGACGCCATTCTGGTTCTATCATTCCCATCAGCCATAAAATTGTCTTAACAGGTATTGGATTTGTTTCAATAAATAAAATCTTAAAAATTGGAAATAGTTTAAGATGAATTTTTCTTGCATTTTCATAGTCACCATTTAAAGCATATTCAACCATCTTTGAAATTTCAAGGGGAACTATATTTGAAGCAACAGAAACAACTCCCTTCCCTCCAACTGCCATAATTGGTAAAGTTAATGAATCATCTCCTGAAAGAACAACAAAATCATCTCTTTTTATAAGTTTTAAAATTTTACTTACCTGATCAAGAGAACCACTTGCTTCTTTTATTCCGACTATATTTTTAATCTCTGATAATTCTCTAACTGTTTCTGGTTCAATAGAAATTCCTGTCCTTGATGGAACATTGTAAAGGATAATTGGAATTGAGACACTTTTTGCTATTTCTTTATAATGAAGATAAAGTCCTTTCTGAGTTGGTTTATTATAATATGGAGTTATTAATAGTGCTGCATCTGCTTTTACTTTTTCAGCATATTCAGTAAGTTCTATTGCTTCTTTTGTATTGTTTGAACCAGTTCCTGCTATAACTGGAATTTTTTTATTTACATATTCAACAGTAAATTTTATTAAATCCTTATGTTCATCATAAGTTAATGTTGCTGGTTCTCCTGTACATCCACATGTTAAAATTCCATTTGTTTTGTTTTTTATCTGAAAATCAATAAGTTTTTTATATGAATCATAATCAATTTTTCCATTTTTTATTGGAGTTACAATCGCCACTATTGCTCCTTTAAACATAACACCTCCTTTTAAATTAAAAATTTTATGTCAATATAATTAAAACCATATTCCTTTAATTTATTCAATAACTGTTTTTTTTGCATTCTGAGTAAAGAAAGAAAACAACCATTTTCCACCTTTACATACAAATTTCTCTCCCTTTCAAAAAGAACATAACACTTTCCTTTTAACCTTTCATCAATCAATCTTGTCCATAAAACTGAAATATCTATACCTCTATTTTTTTCGGATATATCTTTTACCTCTTTTATAACTTTTCTTACAATATTACTTATTTTTTCCATTTATTCAGTTTTTAATGGCATACAGATGTAAAGGAAATTTGATTCTTCTTCTGGTTTCATACAAGCAGGTTTTGAGGAAGAAACAAAAGAAAAAATAAACTCATCACTTTCTACAACTTGAAGAAAATCTAATATAAATTCAGGAGGAAAAGCAATATCTATTTCTTCATCATTATATGGTATATTCATTTTTTCCTGTGCTTCACCAAGTTCACCAATTGTGGAGATAATAAGCATGCCCTTTCTAAAACTGAATTTTACCTTATTATTTCTTTCAGAGGTAAATAAAGAAATTCTTTTAATTGAACTTAAAAGATTATCTGTACTAATTTTTAAAATTTTTGATTTTTTTATATCTGGGATAACTTTTTCATAATCAGGAAATTCTTCTGCTCCTGTAAGTAATTGAGAGATTATTAAAATATTTCCTGCAATTTTTTTATTTTCTTCTTTTGAAACTGTAAAATCTGTCTGAAAAGAAATATTTGTTTTACCAATCAAAATCTCAACATCTGTTTCATTAACTATATTTATCATTTTTTTCATTAAAGCATGGGATAAAAGAATTTTCATTGTTTTTTTAAATGGTTCATCAAATATTATAGAAAATAATGATAATCTTCTTGTATCTGTTCCAACAATATTTATAATTTTTTCCTTAATATCAAATAATCCGCCTCTAAATTGCTGTCTCGGTTCATCAGGGTCAATACAAAAAATTGTTTTCTTAAATCCTTCTTTAAGTGTCTTTCCATTAATTTTAAAACTTATTTCAGGTGAAAATTTAGGAAGTTTAGGAAAATCTTCCACTTCCATTTCAATAAAAGAATACTGGGCTCTTTCAGTTATAAGATTAATATATGAACCTTTTTTTTCAATTTTTATTTCTTCCTGGTTAAATTGTTTTATAAGAGATATGAATTGTTTTCCAGGGATAACAGTTTGTCCTTTTTCTTTAACATCACACTCCAATGAAACCCTTACAGTATTTTGTAAATCTGTACCTATTAAAATTAAATTATTTTCCTTGCATTCAATAAAAATTCCACCACATATTGGTAATGATGGTTTTGAAGGTAAAATATCAGAAATAAAATCTAAACCACTATTAAGAACATTACTATCTATATTTAATCTCATCTTTCCTCCTTTTTAAATTAATTATAGTAAGCATGTTAAAAATGTTAAAAAACTTCTTAAATAATTCTGCATCAAAAACTTACATTGTTAAAAACCTATTCATTTATTTTTTCCTTTATATTTTCAATTATATTTTTTAAATTTTTATCTTTTTCAATCAAACTTTTTATTTTTTTATATGCATGTAAGACAGTAGTATGGTCCTTACCATTAAATTCCATTGCAATTGAATTCAAAGATGTTTCTGTCAACTCCCTACTTAAATACATTGCTATCTGTCTTGGTAAAATCACATTTTTAATCCTTTTTGAACTTTTTAAATCATCAGGAGAAATCCCAAAAACTTCACTTACTACTTCAATAATTCTTTTTAAATTTATATACTTTTTTTCTTCTCTTTTTTGATTATACACTTTTTCTATTGCTTCATCAATTAAATCTTTATTAATTTCTCTTCTCAATAATGTAGTATTTGCAAAAACACTATTTAAAACTCCTTCAATCAATCTTATATTATCTTTTATTTTATCTGCTAAATAAAAAACAACTTCATCTTGTAAAACAAAATTTTTTAACTCACATTTTTTTCTTATTATTGCAACTCTTGTTTCAAAATCAGGAAGTTGAAGGTCAACAATAAGCCCCCATTCAAACCTTGAAACAAGTCTTTTCTCAAGAAATTTTATTTCTTTTGGTGGTTTATCACTTGAAAGGACAATCTGTTTTCTTTTATCATAAAGAAAATTGAATGTATGGAAAAATTCTTCCTGTGTTCCTTCCTTTCCTGCTATAAAATGTATATCATCAATTAAAAGAAAATCAAGATTTCTAAACTTATTTCTGAATAAATGAGTTGTTTTGTTTTTTATACTTGCTACAAATTCATTTACAAAATATTCAGAAGGGATATAAGCAATTTTAAAATTTCCTTTATTCTTTACAAAATGTCCAATTGCCTGCATGAGATGCGTTTTGCCAAGCCCAACACCTCCATAAATAAAAAGTGGATTGTATGCAATTCCAGGGGATTGGCAAACAGCAACACATGCAGCATGCGCAAGATGATTACACGGACCAACAACAAAATTTTCAAATGTATACTCTGGATTTAAAGAAAGTTCATAAAAGATTATTTCTTCATCTTTTGTTTCTGTAGGATATATAATTTCAAATTCAGGCATAATACCGAATATTTTATAAAATTCTTCCTTTATCATACCTATAAAAGGAAGAAAATTTTTTTCAAAGGATAAATTTGGAATTTCAATTTTGACAATATTTTCGTTTAAATCTACAATTTTTACTGGTTTAATCCATAAATCAAAAGTCCTTGGGTTATTTAATCTATTTTCTAAATTTTTTAAAACTTCATTCCACATTTTATAAATATCTTTTTCCATTTTTTAACCCCTTTTAGTAAGAATATTTAAACATTTTTTCCACAGCAATGTTTATATTTTTTACCACTTCCACAAGGACATGGCTGATTTCTTCCTATTTTCCTACTTTTTAAAGCAGAAACAGGTTCTTTACTTGCAAAACTTTCATATTCAGGATGGACAAATTCCTTTTTTTCTATTTCTCTTTCCTTTAAAACAACCTTCTCTGTTATTTGTATTTTCATTAAGTTTCCAATAATCTCTTCTTTTATACTTCTTAACATTTCATTAAAATAGATGAATGCTTCATGCTTGTAAGCAATTAATGGGTCTTTTTGTGCATATGCTCTTAAACTTATCCCTTCTCTTAATTCATCCATTGCCCTTAAATGTGCCTTCCATCTATTGTCTATAACCTGAAGAAAAATAAACCTTTTTACTTCATCAAAAAAATCTCCAATTTGCTTTCTCTTTGCCTCAAGAATTGATAATAATGTATTTTTAATTTTTTCCTTTAAATTGTCTTTCCATACAAAATAATTCTGAATATTTTCAAAATTTTCAATAGAAAAATTTATTCCAAAAATTGCTTTTACCTGCCTTATAAATCCTTCTATATTCCACATATGGGGCTTTAGCGACTGGTTAAGGTACTCCTCAGAGATATTTTCAATTATTTCATCAATATAATCTTTAAGATATTCATCAATGTTTCTATTTTCAAGAATGTCCTGCCTTAAGGAATATATGATATTTCTCTGCTCATTTAAAACATTATCAAATTCAAGAAGATTTTTTCTTATCTCAAAATTTCTTGCCTCTACCTTTTTCTGTGCATTGTTTATCATTTTTGTTATCAATGGATGTGTTATTTTTTCTCCTTCAGGTAGTTTTCCCATAATTGCTTTTAATCTCTCTCCACCAAAAATCCTTAAAAGGTCATCTTCAAGAGAAAGATAGAATTTTGAAGAACCAGGGTCTCCTTGTCTACCTGCTCTTCCTTTTAATTGATTATCAATTCTTCTTGCTTCATATCTTTCACTCCCTATAATATGAAGCCCACCAAGTTCTACAACCTTTCTATGTTCTTCTTCCCATGGTTTTTTATATTTTTCAAGCAATTTTTCATATATCTCTTTGAATTCCTCTGGACTTTTTTCCATATCCTCTCTTATTTTCTTCCATTCCTCCTCATATTTACTTCTTTCTTTTTCATATTCCTCTCTTGCTATATTCAGTTCTTCAGTATATTTATTCTGTAATCTTTCATATTCCCTAAGCGTTTTTTCATATTCCTTTTCAATCTCAATATAATCTGGAGCATAATTTTTAAATATTTCTTTTTCAATTTCATTAAGAAAATTTTCCAATAATTCATAAAAAGTAAATTCCTTTCTTTTAACTTCCTGAATAATTTTTTCTCCTTCGATTACAGAGATATTTTTTAAATCTTTGAGGAATTCAAAATATTTATTAATTTTTTTCTTCCCCTTTTCTATTTCCTCATAAGAAAAAATTTCAGGATATGTATTTTCAAGGATTTTTAAATAAAGAAATATAATTTTTTGAAGTTGTTCAATTGTATTTGGTAGTTGACTTTCTTTTTTTTCTATTTGTTCAACTAAATTACTTCTTTTTTCTTCAATATCCTCTCTTAAATAAATACCAAACTGCCTTTTCAAATTGTTTTTGTAATTTATATATTCTCTGTAACTTTTTCCTGTTATTTCTTTTATTTCCTTCAATCTTTCTGGTTTATCCTTATATTGAACGCTCATTTCCTTTAATTTCTCATTATTTTTT
>JBMFMQ010000071.1:0-7452 GCA_049970595.1 Candidatus Ratteibacteria bacterium
TATCTATTCTGGGCAAAAAGCGCCAGAAAAAGCACTTGGGGTTGTTTCTAACCCCAGTGCTTTATATGTTGTTCAGTTAGTATTTACCATCTCTTTTATCCCATCTGGCAAGTTTTTGTACACTTTTTATCTTGAGAATCCCCTTCTCTGTGCTCTTTTTTCTCTTAATTTTTTTATAAATTCCTGTCTCTTTGCTCTCTGTTCAGGAGTTGTCTGTGATAATCTATTTCTCTGTCTCTGTAATGCAGCATCCGGGTTTCTCACTTTATAACTTCTTTTAAAAAATCCTCTTCTTTGAAAAGTAAAAAAACTACTATTCTGAGATTCAGGTTTTTCTTCATAAAGTTCTGAATATTCAACAGGAATTTCTCCTTTTGCCTCTGCTTCTTCAAGTCTATCAATCTCCTTATTCAAAATCTCTTCCTGTTTTTCAGGCGGTGAATTGTAAAATTCTTCAATTAATTTATCCAATCTTGCATAAGAAATTTTTTCAAAGTTTTCTTCAACTCTGTATTTTATCTCTTCTGGTAAAGTCTCAATCAATCTCTCAATCCTTTCATATGGGATACTTTTCAACCTCTCGCCAAGAAGTAAAAGTTGGTCTTGACTTAAAATTTTCATCTTTTCGCTTTTCAATAATTCTATTATTTGTTCATCGTTGAGTTTATCTATATCTAACTTTCTGTCTTTAAAAATTAAGATAATCATCAGAAAACAAGTTAAAAAAACAATGCTAAAGATTATTAAATATTTTTTCTTCATCAGTCCTCCACCTGTGCTATTGGCTCATGTGTTGCATGCCCATCAAGATAAACAAAATTTCTTATCCCCGGCCCATGAAAATCCTTATAGTCATAAAAAACCCATATTCTTGTTGAACCCATGAAAGAAAATGTTCTTCCTCTATCTATTTTTCTTCCATTGAGTCGCTGATTATATTCATAACTTGAACCCTCCCTTTCAAAATAACCTTCTCTATCTGAAGGACATTTAAAAACTTTCCTTGATTTAACATAGGGAAAAAGAACATCCGAAATTGGAGGGTCATCTTTATTTATTGAAGGAAGTAAAGCAGCACGTGGGCAGTAGTTATCATAATCAGAAACATACATAAGAAAGGCAAAATAAAGTTGTTTTAAATTATTAAGACAATATGCCCTTCTTGCCATTTCCCTTGCTTTTGAAATAGCGGGTAAAATAGTTCCAGCCAGTATTGAAATTATTGCAATCACAACAAGCAATTCAACAAGTGAAAAACCAGTTCTTTTTCCCATTTAATATTTAGACAGAAAAAATATATATAGGGTTTATGATTTTATAATTTTTTCATATAATGATTTTGCAGCAAGAATTTCTGCTTCTTTTAAACTTTTTCCTTTCCCCTTTCCAATATTTCTTATACCTTTTATTTTAATTTTAACTTCATATTCCTTATTATGCTGTGGACCTTTAACTCTTACAATCTTATATTCAGGCAAACTTCCTTTTACTCTTTTTGCATAATTTAAAATCAAATTTTTATAGTCCTTCAATGGCTCAAGTTCAATATTTAAAATAAACTTTTTTACAAATTTTTCAGCATTTTTCCAGCCTCCATCAAGATATATTCCACCTATAATTGCTTCAAGAAATCTATCTGTTCTGACTGGCTTTTCTCCTTTATATTTTGAGTATTTAATAATCCCAATTTCATCAGCAATTTTTTTTAAGTAATTTTTATTCACATATGCTGCCTTTAAATTTGTTAAATATTCTTCGTCCTTATCCTTATATTTTTTATAAATGTAAACACCAACAATAGCATCTAAAATTAAGTCGCCAAGAAATTCAATCCTTTCATATGAATCAAATTTTGAATAGGATGGATGTGTCAATGCTTGATTTAAAATTTTTTTATTTTTAAACTTATAACCGATTATTTTCTCTAATTTTTGCATATTATAATCCCTGTAAGGAATAAACAGAAAATTAAAAATGGATATAAACCATATTTTGAGTAAAATGTTTCATAATAAAAAATCGGTAGAGAAAAGTATAAATATCCATTTATAAATAAATTTTTTCCATTTTTATCAATAATCTTTTCTATTTTCCCTTCAGGACTTATAACTCCTGTAATACCTGTAAGACCTGCCTGTAAAAAGTATCTCCCATATTCAACCGCTCTTAAAATATTATGATAAAAATGTTGATAGGGACCGATTGAATTGCCAAACCATGAATCATTTGTAATTACAATAAAAAAATCTGCTCCATTTTCTAAAAAATAACTTAAATATTCACTGAAAATATTCTCATAGCATATTAAACTTGAAAATTTTACATTTTTATATTCAAAAACTTTATATTTATTCCCTTTTTTTAAATGTGGTTGATATCCGGCAATTTTTAAAAATGTCTTTTTTATAAATTCAAATCTTTCTCCAAGTATAAATTCACCATAGGGAACAAGTTTTATCTTATTGTAAATATCAAATTTTTTCCCGTTTATAAAAACTGCTGAATTATAAAAAAAAGGTTTTTTTCCTGTAAATGTGCCGAGTAAAATTGAACATCTATTCTGGATTGAAAAATCCTTTAAGTTTTCCATTAAATCTCTGTTTTCAAAAAGATTATCCTGAAAGACACCTTCAGGCAAAACAACAATATCGACTTTTTTTCCCTTTAAATTCTTATTCAACAAAATTTTTATAATTTCTTTGTTTTCCTCGGAACTAATTTTTGAAGTAATCATATTTGGTTGAATTAAAAGAAAATTTAAACTGGTTTTGTAAATTTTTTTTTCTGGGATTCTACAGATTAGAAATAAAAAAAATAAAAAAAAGATAAAAAATAAATTCTGGATGGAAAAATTTTTCTTAAGTAAGGTAAATAAAAAAAGATTAAAAGTTATAATTAAGAAAGAAATTCCGTAAATCCCCGCAAATTTAGAAATTTTCAATATATATAAATTTTTATATTGAGAAAGTCCAAGAAGTAGCCATGGAAAACCAGTTAAAAAATTTGAGATAATTACTTCTATAAAAAAATAAATAGAACCACCCAAAAATATAATTTTTTTTATATCAAATGAAAAAATAAGGTAAAGGAAAATACCAAAGTAAATTGAAAGATATAAACTTAAAAGAAGATATATAGGACCTGCAACATTTTTGAGCCAGGATAAAGATAGAGAAAAAAATATAAATCCTGTTAAAATTCCGTAAATAAAATTAAAAAAAGAATTATTCCTACAGAGCAGAAAGACAGGGATAAAAGCAAAAAATGAAAAATACCAGAACTTAAAAGGTGGATATGAAAAGAATAATAAAATTGATGACAAAAAGCATAAAAATAAATTCAAAATTAAATTATTTCTGAATTTTATTTTTTTCACCAAGATTCACAATTTTCATCTTAAAATCTTTTAATTTATCATCTTCTACTAAAGATATACCAAGAATTATTATATCATCACCAATTTCAAAAAATCTTGCAGACGGCCCATTTAAACAGATAATTCCAGAGTTCTCCTCCCCTTCAATTACATATGTAAAAATTCTTGCTCCATTATTTAAATTTAAAACATAAACCATTTCTCCAGGTAAAATATCACCTTCTTCAATAATCTTTTTATCAATTGTTATACTTCCCTCGTAATATAAATTTTTATCAGTAACTTTACCACCTTTAATTTTACATCTTGTCATTATTCTCATACTTTTATCCCTTTTAAGTTATATATTATACTTTAAAAATCGGCACATTATCAATTAATCTTACATTTCCAATTTTTATCGCACCCAAAACTATAACATTATCTTCAATTTTTTCAACAGATTTTAAATCAGATATTCTTACAATTTCAAGATATTGAAATTCAACTCCTTCTTCCTTTTCAATAATTTTCTTTCCTTCTTCTTTCAGTATCACACAATCATAAATTTTTTCTTTCTTAATCAATTCCTCTATTTTCTTGAGTGCTTTATATAAACATAATGCTTTTTCCCTTTCTTTTTCATTTAAATAAATATTTCTTGAACTTGCTGCAAGCCCATCAGATTCTCTTACCGTAGGACATCCAATAATCTCAACAGGAATATTTAAGTCCTCAACCATTTTTTTTATAATTATTAATTGCTGTGCATCCTTCCATCCAAAATATGCTTTATCTGGTTGAACTATATTAAATAGTTTCAATACAACTGTGCAGACACCTTTAAAATGTCCTGGTCTAAACTTTCCTTCAAGGATTTCTGAATAATCATTAACATAAACATATGTTTTATATGGTTCTGGGTAAATCTCTTCTATTTCAGGATTAAAAAGCATATCAACTTTTTCATTTTCAAGAATCTTTATATCTCTTTTTACATCCCTTGGGTATCTTTCAAAATCTTCTCCTGGACAAAATTGAGTAGGATTTACAAAAATACTTACTGCTACATAATCACATTCTTCTTTTGCTTTTCTTATTAAAGAAACATGTCCTTTGTGTAAATAACCCATTGTTGGAACAAAACCTATTATTTTATTTTCCTTTTTCACTTTTTTTATTTCTTCTCTAACTTCAAATATTTTTTTGCATATCCTCATTTTTTAAATTCCTGTAAATATCTTTTATTTTTTCACCTGTTTCAGGGTCAATAAAATCAGGTTCAATTTCACATAATGGTTTTAAAACAAAAATTCTCTTTTTATACTCTGGATGTGGAATTTCTAAATTTTCATTTTTTATTATCTTATCTTCATAAAAAATAATATCAAGGTCAATCTCCCTTTCATCTTCCTTTTTATGTGGAAATTTCCTGCCAATATTTTTTTCAATATTTATCAATATATTTAATAATTTTTCAGGTGAAAAGTTTACATCAATTTCAATAACTCCATTCAGAAAATAACCACCAGAAACATTAACAGGTTCATTTTCATAAAAAGAAGATATTTTTTTTATTTTTCCAATTTTTTCAAGTTCCTTTATTGCCTTTATTATACTTTTGACTCTATCTCCTTTATTACTTCCAATTCCTATAATTACTCTTTTCATCCCTCTATAAATTTTTTAAATAAAAGAAAAGGGATTTTATATTTTTTCTTCAATTTACCTGAAAAATTAACAGCAAGAAAAAGTGAATTACCATTTTTATAACTGAAACTTTCATCCATAAAAGGGTCAAAAATGAATAAAAATCTTGTATTTTCTTTATCATCAATTTTCCCTAAAACTTCTTTTAAAAAAATTTCAAATTTTTTTACCCATATAGAAGGAGTATCATTGTAATCAAGAGTAAACTCAAACCAGTATATTTTATCGTTTTTTAATTCTGAAATATCACCTTTCTCATTCATAGTAAAAAATTCCTTTATTCCTTTAAGAATTTCTGTTTCAGAATAATAAAATATCTCTTTTTTCAAAACATCAGATAAAGATTTTTTTTCACTCCATTTTCCCATCCCATACACATAAAGAAAATTTGCAACTGGTTCATTCAAGTCCATTCTTACCTTATTTACAGGGTGTTGATTCAAAATTTTACTTGAATTTAACATAATACTATTAATTTCATCCAATTCTTTTTCTTTAAATAGAATATCTTTCAAAAATCTATCTTTTATTTCATTTGGGAAATAATTGGATATTTTTGGCAGGTCCTGAGAAATTCTGATAATTATATCTCTATCAAAGACAAAAAAATCAAAATTATAACTTTTCTTTATCTCTTCAATTAATTGCTTTTTTTCGTTAAGATTTATATTTATTTCTGTTTCTATTATCCTCTCATCAAATAAAGCAACAAACTTACCGAGAAAGAATGTATAATTTCCATCGTTATTTATATTATATTTTAATGCTCTTAAAAAACCTTCACCAGGAAATTCGCAATCACTACAGAAAAAATTAAAGTAACTTTTCTCAATAGTATTATTTAAAAAAACATATCCCCAAAAACCATTTTCCATAAAAAAATCAAAATTCTCTTTTTTAGCATATTCAAATAATGTCTTATTATTTCTCCTTTTAAAAAGTTCCAGATATCCATGAAGTGAAAACAAAATATATTTCATCTTCTACTCAATATATTTAAAAATTACCTCAAGATTTTTCAGAAGTTGGTTTACATCAAAAATCTTTTTTAATTCATCCTCTGTTAAATATCTTTTTATAAAATCATTTCTTTTCACAAGTTCACAAAAATCAATTTTTTTATTTATGGCTTCAAAGGATATTTTCTGAAGTTCTTGGTATGCTTCCTTTCTTGAAATACCTTTTAAAACAAGTGTATTCAGCAATTTTTGTGAAAAATAAACATTGTTCAAAAACTTCAAATTCTTATTCATATTTTCTTTGCTTATCTCCATATTATCAATTATTTTTGAAAGGAGATTTAATATATAATCAAGTAAAATTGTTGATTCAGGGAAGATTATTCTTTCAGATGATGAATGACTTATATCCCTTTCATGCCATAAAGGAATATTTTCAAAAGCAACATTTACATTTTTCTTTATTATTCTTGCAAGACCACATACCCTTTCACATAAAACAGGATTTCTTTTATGTGGCATTGCTGAAGAACCTTTTTGACCTTTACCGAATGGCTCAAAAACTTCTGAAATCTCTGTCTGTTGAAGCAACCTAATCTGTAAGGCAATTTTTTCACAGGAAGAAGCAATTAAACCACATACTGCAAGAAAATAAGCATATCTATCCCTTGAAATTATCTGTGTTGAAAATTTTTCTCTTTTCAAATTAAACTTATTACAGACATATTCTTCAATTTCCGGTTCAACATTTGAGAAAGTTCCAACTGCACCCGATATTTTCCCAACACTTATTTCATCTATCGCTCTTTCCATCCTTTCTTTATTTCTTAAAAATTCAAAATACCATGAACCTATTTTAAATCCAAGAGTAATTGGTTCAGCATGAATTCCATGGGTTCTTCCTATCATTAATGTATTTTTATATTGAATTGCTTTATTTTTTAAAATTTCAATTAATTTTTTGATATCATCAAGAATTATATTTCCTGCCTCTCTTAAAATTAAAGCAAATGAAGTATCAATAATATCAGAAGATGTTAAACCCAAATGAATAAATCTACCCTCTTTGCCAACACTCTCACTTATCTGTTCAACAAAAGCAATTACATCATGATTTGTAATTTTCTCAATCTCATTTATTCTTTCAATATCTATTTTGGCTTTTTTTCTGATTTTCTCAACAACATCAAAAGGTATAACTCCAAGATTAGCCCATCCTTCAAGAACAGCAATTTCAACTTCAAGATATTTTTTAAATTTATTTTCTTCACTCCATATTTCTGCTATTTCTTTTCTTGTATATCTTGGTATCATAACGTCTCCGTAGGTATTACTAAACTCCATTAGTTATTTTATCTTTTCATATTATACCA
This sequence comes from Candidatus Ratteibacteria bacterium, assembly GCA_049970595.1. GTDB lineage: Bacteria > Ratteibacteria > UBA8468 > B48-G9 > JAFGKM01 > JAMWDI01. The sequence goes on from JBMFMQ010000071.1 coordinate 7,398, forward strand.
CATTCTTTCGTTTGTTTCTTAAAGGGGTCTAAACCCCTTTAAAATCCCCAAGAGG
>JBMFMQ010000072.1:0-7336 GCA_049970595.1 Candidatus Ratteibacteria bacterium
AAATATCTGTCCTTTTTGCTTCCCAAATAGCCAATAATCCCAATAGCACACTTAAAAATCCAAGTATTTTTTCCATTTGTATATATTATTATCCTAATTTTTAATTTTGTCAAGTTTATTTTTTTATATACTATATTTTTAATTTTGTCAAGAGATATGATATAATAAAAAATATGATTGCAAATGTTAGTTCTTTTACTATATGGGGAATTGAAGGTTATCAAGTTGAAATTGAAGTTGATATATCAAAGGGATTACCTGGAATTTCAATAGTTGGACTTCCTGACCAGGCAGTTAAAGAAAGCAAAGATAGAATAAAACCAGCAATTAAAAATTCAGGATATGAATTTCCAAATGGTAAAATTGTTATTAATCTTGCACCTGCTGATTTGAAAAAAGAAGGACCATTTTTTGACCTTCCAATTGCTATTGGTATTTTAACTGCATCAGGTATTATTCCAAAGTCAAAAGTTAGTGAATTTTTCTTTGTTGGAGAACTGTCTTTAAATGGAGAGATAAGAAAGGTTAATGGAGTTCTTCCTATGGTTTTAAAATTAAAAGAGATGAATAAAAGAAAGTTTGTAATACCTTATGAAAATAGTTATGAAGCAGGGATTATAAAAGAAGTTGATTGTTATCCTGTTAAAAATCTGAGTGAATGTGTGGAATTTTTAATAGGGAAAAAGAATATAGAACCATTTAAGATTGATATTGAAGAGATTTTTAAAAAAAGAAATAAGTATGATGTTGATTTTTCAGAAGTAAAAGGACAGAGATATGTTAAAAGAGCCATTGAGGTTGCAGTAAGTGGAGGACATAATATTTTGATGATTGGTTCTCCTGGAAGCGGAAAAACAATGATAGCAAGAAGAATACCAACAATTTTACCATCATTAACAATTGATGAGGCACTTGAAATAACAAAGGTTCATTCAGTTAGTGGATTGTTAAAAGATTGTCTTGTTTTTGAAAGACCATTTAGAAGCCCACACCATACAATTTCAGATATTGCATTAATTGGAGGAGGAGTAATACCAAAGCCAGGGGAGGTAAGTTTAGCACATAATGGAGTTTTATTCCTTGATGAACTTGCTGAATTTCATAGGGATGTTCTTGAAAGTTTAAGGCAACCACTTGAAGATGGAAAAGTAAATATCTCAAGGGCAAAAGGTCGTATTGAATTTCCTTCAAGGTTTTTACTTGTTGCTGCTACAAATCCATGTCCTTGTGGATGGTATGGAGATAGTCAAAGAGAATGTCATTGCACATTATCACAGATTTTAAAATATAGAAAAAAATTATCAGGACCTTTGCTTGATAGAATTGATATACATATTGAAGTTAGAAGTTTACCAGGAAATATTTTGTTTGAGGAGAAAGAGGAGGAAAGTTCAGAAAAAATAAGGGAAAGGGTTGAAATGGCAAGAGAAATACAAAAAGAGAGGTTTAAGAATGAAGGGATTTATTTTAATGCACATATGAATAGTTCTCAAATAAAAAAATATTGTATTATGACAGAGGAAAGTAAAAATTTATTAAAAAATGCAATTACCAGTTTAAAAATTTCAGCAAGAGCATATGATAAGATAAGGAAAGTTGCAAGGACAATAGCAGATATGGATAATTCAGAAAAGATAGAACCACAACATATTTCAGAAGCAATCCAGTATAGATGCCTTGATAGAGAATTCATTTGATTTTTGTATAATAACTTACAATTCTTTTTGCAAACTTTTCAAAAACACCAATTAAAGAAAAATTTTTATACACTTTTTCAAAATCAATATAAAGGTATTCATGAACAATAATATTTCTAAATCTTATCAATTTTTTTAATTCATTTTCAACATCTTCTTCAATAATTTTAATCTTTTTTAATTCTTCAATAACTTTTGAATAAATATCAGGCACGGGTAATTTCTTTTCACTCAATATAAAAGAACCAATATCAACGCAAATTTCAACACTTATCTGAAAATTCCTACATGCACTATCCTGTGATTTCCAATCATTTAAAAAATCTTTTAATGACATACTTTTTAATTCTTTTAATTTCTTAATAGCGATTTCAAGTTTTTCAAGCCGATTTTTAACAGGGATTGGGAGTTCCATATTTACCTTCTTTTATTCTTTCAATCAAACTTTTTTCTGAAATTTCTCTAAGTCTTTCTGTATCAAAAAATTCTTTTAATTTTCTTAACTCAAATTCAATTCTTTTATTTTTATCCTTATCAAGTAATATATTTTTTTTATTAAAAATTTCTTTAAAAAAAGAAGGTGAAATATCGTTTAAGATTACAATATCAACTTCATCTGTCTTCAAAACATCTTCAACTATTGAAAGAATTTCAAGTTTTTTTTCAAAATAATCAACCCCTTCTTTAATATAAAAGGCAAGGTCAATATCTGAAAGAGAAGAAGTATTTTCTGTGGCATAAGAACCAAATATATAAACAAATATAATATCATTGTCTTTTTTTATTTTTTCTTTAAATTTTCTTAATAATGGGATTAAATTATGTCTTATCTTTTTCTCTCTAATCATTTTTAAATTATACCATTTTTTTAATATGCGTTTTTAAAAGAAAATAAAGAATAGATTAAAATAGCAATGTCAAGAAAAATTGTCCAGTTAGAAATATAATAAATGTCATACTTTATCCTTTCTTCTGGCTCATAATTTCCACCCCTTAATCCATGAACCTGTGCCCATCCAGTTATTCCTGGTTTTACAGAAACTCTTAATTTAAATTCAGGCAATTCAATAAATATCTTATCATTAACAGATACTGGTCTTGGTCCAACAAGAGACATTTCTCCTTTCAAAACATTAAAAATCTGCGGTAATTCATCTAAATTATATCTTCTTAAAAATCTTCCAAATTTCGTTAATCTGGGGTCATCTCTTAATGTAAATGGAGATAAATTTTGATATGGATATTTCATTGTTCTGAATTTCCAAATATAAAATATTTTTCCATCTTTACCTATTCTTTTCTGCTTGAAAAATACAGGACCTTTTGAATCAATTTTTATAATTAAACATATTAAAGGACAAATTATACAGAAAATCATAAAGAAAATAAGACCAAAAATTAAATCAAATATTTTTTTCAATATATAATTTGGAAACTTATTTATTGACGAAAGAGATAGAGAAAGTAATGGTAAACCATCTATATCTTCAAATAAACCTGTAAAAATTTTTTCAGAAATTTCCGGAATATTGTATATTTTATATTTCTCTTTCAACATATCTAAATCAACCATTTCAAAAACATCTTTTGTAAAAATGATAAAATCAGGGTTAATATGGTTTATTTTTTCCTCAACAGATAAAGGTATTTCTTCAATATGTTTTATTTCATAATTTAAATTCAAACTAACTCTTTTTTTTAAAATCTCTATTTCCCTGCTTTTTCCAATAATCAATATTTTCTTTTTCATTTTATCGGAAAATTTTAAAATAAAAGTATGAAAAATAGATAAAAATATAAATGAAAAAAGAGAGCCAAAACCAATTACCAATCTTGAATAAGAAAAACCCCTGTATAAAAAACTACCTGCCATCAAAAATATAACTGCCCAGAAACTCCCTTCAATAATTTTTGCAAGTTCAATTACCTTATTTTTATATATTTTTTCCTTATAGAGAGATATTGAATTAAATATTAAAATCCAGGTAAATACTGTAAAAGTTGTAAGTTTTAAATATGGATGTAAAGGAGGAATTCCTTTATATGTAAAAAATTTTGTGTAAAATCTGAGATAATAGCCGGAAATAAAAGAGAGAAAAATTATTATTCCATCTAAAAAAATTATTTTTTTGCCCATTTTAAAAAAACTTTTTCATAATTATCAATCACATCTTCCCATCTATAAAGTTTTTTAACCCTTTCTTTTGCTTTTTCCCCAAGTTTTTTTACTATTTCTGGATTTTTAAGAACAAAATTTATTTTTTCTTTTAAATCATTGGTATCTTTTTTAAAATATATTCCACAATCTCCAAGAACTTCTCTATTAAAAGGAACATCAATTGAAATTATACATCTTCCGCTTCCCATTGCTCTTAAAAGTGCAGGATTTGTTCCTCCGACTTCATTTCCATGTACATAAGCATAACAGTTTGCCATAATCTCATCATAATCAGAAGAATAAATAGGTCCAAGAAATTTTATCCTCTTATCCTTTATTTTTTTAATCTCCCTTTCATATATACTTTTATAAAATTTACCTGCAAATGCAAAGTCCTTATCTGTTTCTATCTTTAAAAAACTTTTTATCATTAAATCCTGATTATTTTCTGGTTCCAATCTGCTTCCATTAAAAAAATAATTAAATTTTTCAAGATTATATTTTTTAAGAATTCCTGGATTTTTTGAATTGTAAATATATGAACCATAAGGTATATAAATTGGTTTTATTTTATATTTTTTTTCATAGTAATTAAATATAATTCTTGAATCACAGATTATCTCATCTGCAATTAAACATGAGAAAAACTCACAGAATTTATAATAGATTTTTCCTAAAAAGTTCCATTTTTTTCTTTTCCATTCAAGTCCATCCACATTTATAACAATTTTTTTGCCTAAAATTTTTGGTAATATACATAATGGACTATTTGCAGAATTAAAAACTAAAAATATATCAGGACTTAAAAAAAGAGAAAAAATAATTGATAGAAATGTATGGGAAAATGTATCTGTAAATTTTCCTTTTAAACTTGGAAGATGAAATAGTTTAACTCCTTTATAATTTTTAAATCTTTCTGGATATAAATATTTTCTGCAAAAGACAAAAACTTCATAACCCCTTTTAAAAAGACCTGTACTTAATTCTTCTGCACATGTTTCAAATCCACCATATCTTGCAGGAATCCCCCTTGTTCCTAAAACTGCAATTTTCATATAATTATTATATTTTACATTTATTCAGTTTTATAGTAAAATACTTAAAAAGGAGTAAATATGCCAGTAATAAATTTTCCTGCTGTAATAAGAGAAAAACTTGGTGAAGAAGCAACTGAAGCATTGGTTAAGGTTTTTAATGAAATTGAAAAAAGTATAAAAGAAGATAGTTTTGTTATTCTTGAAGAAAAATTTGAAAAAAGATTAAGTGAAGAACTATCTAAATTAAGGGCTGAGATATCTGAAATTAAAACATCTTTAAGGGAAGAAATATCTGAAACTAAAGCATCTTTAAGAACTGAAATATCTGAAATTAAAGCATCTTTAATGGAAGAAATATCTGAAACTAAAGCATCTTTAAGGGCTGAGATATCTGAAACTAAAGCATTTCTTGTAAGGTGGATGTTTATTTTTTGGGCTGGACAGATTGCAGTTATTATTGGTCTGGTTTCTTTTTTGAAATAGTTTTTAAAATTTCTTTTGCAGGATTAAAAGAAGGATTTATTTTTAATGTTTTCTCAAAATATTCTTTTGCCTTTTTATAATCTTTTTTTAGATAATATGCCATACCAAGATTAAAATATGCAAGATAAAAGGAAGGAGAAATTTCAATACATTTTAATAGATATGGTATTGCCTCATCTATTCTACCTGTTTCAATATAAAGAGAACCAATATTGTTATATGTTTCAGGTCTATTTGGATTTAAAGATATTGATTTTAAGTAATTTTCTTCTGCTTTTTTAAAATTACCTTTATAAAAATATAAAATTCCAATATTATTATATAATCGGTCATAATTCGGGAAAAGAGATTTTGTTCTTTCAAAATAATAAATTGCCCTTTCATAATTTTTCCCATAAAAATACTCAATATTTCCAGCAAAAAAATTAAATTCAAAAGAAAATGGATTTGCTCTCACACCCTTTTCAGCATTTTCAATAAAATTTATCCCATCACTCGCTTTTTTTATATAAAAATTTGCAGATATCCCTCTTGTAAGAAAGACAAAACATGTAAGTGAAAAAATTATAAAATAAATTAAGAGAAACTTATAATTTTTCTTTTCAAGTTTCTCTCCATAAAGAACACTTAAAAATGAAAGATTGCACCAGAATAAAAACAAAGTTGTATATTTTTTAAAAGGGAATGAAGCAAGAGAGTTTATATAAAGAGCAAAAAGAGAACAAATAATTGAAAGGGGAATTAAACTTATTCTTCTTTTTTTAAAGAAAATTAAAAAAGGATATAAAATTAAAAAAAGGAAAAATAGAAGTCCAGGTATTCCAGATTCCACACATATTTCAAGTATATCATTATGAACATCTCTTAAACTCTCATCTTTTGGCATCAGTGGATTTTCCTTATTTTTTGAATAAATAGGATAAACAATTTCAAAATTACCTGGTCCAATTCCAAAAAATGGATTTTCTTTTATTATTCTTAATGTATCTTCCCAGATTAAAATTCTTGCCTTTAAAGTTCCCTTTTCAAATTTTCTTATTTCACATATACCTTGATTTATTAAAAAAAGAAAAAATAAAACAAAAACCAATCTCTTTTCAATATTAAATTTTTTATTTTTTAAAATGAAAAGGAAAAATAAAGATGAGAAGAAGAAAGAAATATAACTTGCTCTTGTGAAAGTTAGAATAAGATGGATAAAAAGTAAAATAAAAACAGAAATGTAAAATAATTTTTCTTTTTTTTCAGAAAGAATTATTAAAGAATAGATATATGGGATAACCATCACAATATATTCACCAGCAAAGTTTCTTCTTCCAAAAGTGCTTAAAGCAGTATATTTTATCTTCCAGTTAATAAAATCAATTCCAAATACCTGTAAAATTCCATAAATTGATGTAAGAATTGAAAAAAATGCGAATGATTTAAAAAAATCCTTTATTTCATCCTCATTTTTAAAGAAATTTATAAGTCCATAATAAAGTGTTATGAAAAAGATTAAGATTAAAATATTATAAATTCCGAGATATAAATTTGTGCAATTTTTCAAACTTAAAATTCTCCAGAAAAGGAAAAGAAAAATAGGGATAAAAAATATGTCATTTCTGAAACTTTTAAATTTCCTTTCAAAAATAAAATTGTAAATGTAAATAAGGAAAATGAAGAGAAAAATAAAAGAAATTTTTGGTAGTTGAAAGCAATCAACAAATTTTGGGAAAAAAGAAATTGCAACTACCCCAGAAAAATAAATAATAAACTTTTTCATTTTTAATTTTTATTATACTACTTTTTTGACCTTTTCTGAAAAAAATTGTAAATATAATATCTAATGTAAATACTAACTCAACCACATACCACATATAAAGCACTGGAATTTGAAACATTCCAAGTGCTTTTTCTGGCGTTTTTTGCCCAGAACAGATAAAAATACCTTGAACTCCCCTCAAGATTGAGGGACTTTG
>JBMFMQ010000073.1:0-7199 GCA_049970595.1 Candidatus Ratteibacteria bacterium
GGTCTAATGAGAGTTGTTCCCCTTCTTCATTCACTATGCTTTTGGCCAGAATTTCAAACCCCATATCTTTCAATATCTGCTCTACAATTTCTTCAAGTGCGTCTCCCATACGAATTTCGTGAGATTGTAAGAGATGTTGTAAAATTTTTGCTCCAGGTTTTGTTGCTCTAAACAAACCTAAAAACCGCTCTGGATTGTCAGCTATCTTTCGGAGTAATTCTTTTTTCTCACCTTCAAATATATGTTTATTTAGAATTGCACAAAATTTTTCGTAGTTCATTTGAACTCATCCAATTTCATATATTGGTTTATGTATCTTTCATCAATAGATGGATATTCAGTTATTTTTAACGAGTGCTTAAACCTTTCTTCTATTCCTTTCACATACTTTGGGTTAATTTCTATCATTATAAAATTTCTTTTCAGTGCCTTGGCAACATATCCTGTTGTTCCTGTTCCTGCTACAGGGTCTAAAACTAAATCACCTTCCTTTGTAGAAGTCAAAATCACTCTTTTAAGCAACTCTATTGGTTTCTGTGTAGAATGTAGTTTTTTCCCCTCTTCATTCTTTATCCTTTCATCTCCCCAACAAATAGGTAAAACCCAAACATTAGCTCCTACTTTACCGATACCAAATCTTTTCGCAAATTCTTTATTAAATGTATATCCTTTGACATTTTTATCTTTTACTGCCCAGATTAAGGTTTCAGTAGCATTTGTAAATCTTACTCCTAACCAGTTGGGCATTGGGTTTGTCTTTACCCAGATTACATCATTAAGTATCCAGTAGCCTAAATCTTGCATAATTTTCCCAATTCTAAAAATACTATGATATGTAGCAATAACCCAGATTGTGGCAGTAGGCTTCATTACTCTTTTTACTTCACTAAGTAATTTTGCAATAAACCCATCATATTCTTGGAATGAAGAAAATTTATCCCATTCATCATTTACACCTTCAACCACAGTTTTTACTGTCCATCGCCTCAACTCCTTATTAGGTAATTGAAGAAAATAAGGTGGATCAATAAAGACCATATCAAAAACTTCACTTTCTATTTTTTTAAGCACTTTAAAAGCATCACCTAAAATTACTTTATTCTTAATTTCATTAAGAGAATACTTTTGATTTTGTTCTTTATCTTCTACAAATATATCTTTTAATTCATTGTAAAATTTCACTTCTTTGCTCATATATTGTTCTCCTATTTTATTATATCATTTTTATGAGTTGGGGATGTTCGTATGTTGAGTAATAATAAGGAGTATAAGCAATGAATTCTCCGGCACATGTATCAACACATTTATAATCTGGTTTAATTCCATATCTTTCTCTTAACTTTCTTATTTCAAGTTCAGTTTTACCAATAATTTTGCCGATATGTATGTCTGAAAATCCAAGTTCTTTTGCTTTTTTCATTATTTCATAGTCAATTGTTTTTCCTCTATATTTTTCCAATTTTTTTTCAAAGTCAACAATTTCTTTTATATTTGAGAGAAACCATTTGTCTATCTTTGTATATTTATAAATTTCATCAATTGTTTTCCCTTCTTTTAATGCCTTTTTAATATAAAATAATCTGTATGGATTTGGATTTTTTAAGCCATCTTCTATTTCAAGTTTAAGATTTATATCCTCAAGTCCTAAAAAACTTTCTTCTAAACTCCTCAATGCCTTCTGTAATGCTTCCTTAAATGTCCTTCCTATTGCCATAACCTCACCAACTGACTTCATTGATGTTGATAAAAATGGAATTGCTCCAGGGAATTTTTCAAAGTTAAATTTTGGAATTTTAACTACACAGTAGTCAATTGTTGGTTCAAAACATGCAGGTGTCTTTTTTGTTATATCATTTGGAATTTCATCAAGTGTGTATCCAATAGCAAGTTTTGTTGCTATTTTTGCTATTGGGAAACCAGTTGCTTTTGATGCAAGTGCTGAACTTCTTGAAACTCTTGGATTCATTTCAATAACAAGCATTTGTCCATTTTCTGGATTTACTGCAAACTGAATATTACTTCCACCTGTTTCAACGCCAATCTCCCTTATTATTTTAATTGCAGCATCCCTCATATTCTGATATTCTTTATCTGTAAGTGTTTGAACAGGTGCAACAGTTATACTATCTCCTGTATGAACTCCCATAGGGTCAAAATTTTCAATAGAACAGATTATCACAACATTATCCTTTAAATCCCTCATAACTTCAAGTTCATATTCTTTCCATCCAATAAGTGATTCTTCTATCAGAATTTCATTTATTAAACTTGCCTTTAAGCCAGTTTCAGCAAGTTCTTCAAATTCTTCAATATTGTAAGCAACTGAACTTCCTGTTCCTCCGAGAGTATATGCAGGTCTTATAATCACTGGAAATCCAATTTTTTTTGCAATTTCTATCGCCTCTTTTAAATCACGCGCTATACCACTTTCAGGGACTTTTAAACCAATCTTTTTCATTGATTCTTTAAATAATTCTCTATCCTCTGCTTTTTTAATTGCATAATAGTTTGCTCCAATAAGTTTCACATTGTATTTCTCAATTATTCCCATTTCATAAAGTTTTGTTGCAATATTTAATGCAGTTTGTCCTCCAAGAGTTGGTAAAAGTGCATCAGGTCTTTCCTTTTCAATTATTTTTGCTACTATTTCAGGTATAAGTGGTTCAAGATATATCTTATCAGCCATTTGCTGGTCAGTCATTATTGTTGCAGGATTACTATTTACAAGAATAACTTCGTATCCTTCTTCTTTCAATGCTTTGCATGCCTGAGAACCAGAATAATCAAATTCACATGCCTGTCCTATTATAATGGGACCAGACCCAATCAAAAGTATCTTTTTTATATCAGTTCTTTTTCCCATCTTTTATGTATTTATAAAATTTTTCAAAAAGATATTCAGCATCGCGAGGACCTGGTGCATTTTCAGGATGAAACTGGACTGAAAATACAGGAAGTTTTTTATGTTCTATCCCTTCAAGTGTATTGTCATTCAGATTTATATGTGTAATTTCAATTTCAGGGTCTTTTATTGTGTTTATATCAACACAAAACCCATGATTCTGAACAGTTATATAAATTTTTCCTGTTTTTAAGTCCTTTACAGGATGATTTGCTCCATGATGTCCAAATTTTAATTTATAGGTTTTTGCTCCAAAAGTTTGTCCGAGAATTTGGTGACCAAGGCATATTCCAAAAATAGGATATTTTTCAACAAGATTTGATACATTTTCTATTATATATTTTAGAGGTTGGGGGTCTCCAGGCCCATTTGATATTAATATTCCATCTGGCTTTTCTTTTTCTATTTCTTTGTAATAAGTTGTTGCAGGATAAACAATAACTTTTAAATCATATCTTGAAAGAATTCTCAAGATATTATATTTTACGCCACAATCAATAACAACAACCTTATGCCTTCCTTCGTTTTTCCATACATATGGTTTTTCTCTTATAACTTCCTTCACAAGGTCTCTACCAACAATTGATGGTGATTTTCTAACTTTTTCAAGCATCTGTTTTAGGTCATTTTCTCCTGTAAAAATTCCTCCTTTCTGTGCACCTTTATCTCTTAAAATTTCAGTTATTTTCCTTGTATCAACATCCTCTATTCCAATTATTCCATTTTCTTTAAATAAATCATCAATTGACTTTTCAGCACGCCAGTTTGAATATATTTTACTTTTTTCTTTAACAACAAACCCTTCAAGATGTATTTTGTATGACTCTATATCTTGACTATTAATTCCGTAATTACCAATCAAAGGATAAGTCATTACAACAATCTGTCCTTTATATGATGGGTCATAAATTATCTCCTCGTAGCCAGTCATACTTGTATTGAATATAAGTTCTCCAAATCTTTCGCCTTCTGCTCCAAATGTATTTCCTTTATATATTGTTCCATCCTCAATTACAAGATATCCTTTCATCTTTCAAATTGTTCCTTCCCTTTAAAATCACTGATTTCACATGGATATTTTCCTGTAAAACAGGCAGTGCAGAATTCATCAGAAGGTAAAGATATTGATGATAGCATTCCTTCAAGTGATAAATAATAAAGTCCATCAAGTCCAATTATATCTTTTATTTTTTCTACATTTTTATCAGATGCAATAAGTTCTTCTTTTGAAGGAAAATCAATTCCATAAAAACAAGGATATTTTATAGGTGGACAACTTATAGCCATATATACTCTTTTTGCTCCTGCTTTCCTTAACTCTTTTATTCTTAAAGTGCTTGTTGTCCCCCTTACAATAGAGTCCTCAACAACAATTACATTCTTTCCTTTAATAACATCAGGAACAGCATTAAGTTTTATCTTTACTCCAAGTTCCCTTGATGTCTGAAATGGTTTTATAAAAGTCCTTCCAACATAATGGTTTCTTATAAATCCCATCTCAAAAGGAATCTTTAATTTTTCAGATAGTCCAAGAGCAGCAATATTTCCAGAATCAGGGACAGGAATTATAATATCTCCAGAAAAAGTTATTTCTTCTCCAAGTTTTTTACCAAGTTTTTTTCTTGCAACATATACACTTTTTCCAAATACTTTACTATCAGGTCTTGCAAAATATATAAATTCAAATATACACCTTGAAATTTTATTTTTCTCAAGATAATAACTATCCAGTCCATTTTTTCCAATAAAAAGTATCTCTCCTTCTTCAATTTCTCTTATATATTCAGCACCAACAAGGTCAAAGGCACAACTTTCAGAAGAAACAATATATCCATTATCAATTTTCCCAAGGCATAAAGGTCTGAAACCATTTGGGTCTTTTATTGCATAAATACCAAATGGAGTAAAAATAACAAGAGAATATGCACCTTTCAATTTCTTTAATCCATCAATCAGTTTTTCAGTAAAATTCTTTTTTTTTGATTTAAATATAAGATGCATTATTATTTCTGTATCAAGAGATGTCTGGAATAAAGTCCCTTGGTCTTCAAGTTCTTTCCTAAGTGAATAACTATTTGTAAGATTTCCATTGTGAGCAATTCCATATAATTTCCCTTTATATTCAACAATAAATGGCTGGATATTTTTTTCTAAGGAACTACCTGTTGTTGAATATCTAACATGTCCAATTCCATAATTCCCTTTTAAATTTTCAAAATTTACCTTTGAGAAAACTTCTTCAACAAGACCCATCCCTTTATGAATATAAAAATTTTCAAAATCAGATACAATTATTCCGCAACTTTCCTGACCCCTATGCTGAAGTGAAAAAAGAGAAAGGTATAAAATTTTTGATGCCTCTTTAACATTAAAAACTCCTACAATTCCGCAATTTTCTTTCATTTTTTGATTTTTCCTTATTATAACATTTTTTGAAAAATAAATAAAATAAATTCGGAAGGTAAAAATGCGTAAAACTCACTCTTACTTTCTTAAAAAATTACTTAATTTATCCAAGTATTTTTTCAACTTCTTTGCTATCTGAATCCATAACAAAATCAATTCCTGAAATTTCTGCTGCCTGTTTTGTTAAAGCAAAAATATCATCCCTTTTTATATGTTTTAATGTGAATTTTCTTGCACCTGCCATAAGTTGTTTTAAGCCAGTTGAAAGCCGGTCATAATATGTGTATATTCCAATTGCTCCATAAGGTATATTTTCAAATTCCTTTCCATATTTTTTCTTCAATTCTTCTGCCTTCAAAAAGATTGATTCAATATTCTCACCATATTTTTTAAGTTCTGATGGTATTTTTCCTTCCCTTATCATATTTCCAATTGTTTTTGCTACCATTCCTGCTGTCATTGTTGCCCTTCCAAGACAGACCGCCTTTGTATATGGACTTGCAAGTGCAAAAACTTTAAATACATGGTCTTCAAAAGCAATTCCTCCTGCAAATGCTATTGGAGGTATATATTTTCCCTTTTCTTCAAGTTTTCTGCAGTATTTATATGTAAGAGATATTAACTCAACAAGAGGGATTCCCCATTCATTCATCATTCTCCATGGACTCATCCCTGTTCCTCCACCTGCAGCATCTATTGTAAGGAGGTCTATTTTTGCTTCAGAAGAAAGTTTTAAAGCAAGTGCAAGGTCTTTAGGTCTATATGCTCCTGTTTTTAAAGTTATATATTTTGCTCCAAGTTTTCTAATCCTTTCAACCTCTTTTATAAATCCATCTTCTGTAACCATACCAAGTCGTGAATGCCTTTCAAATTCTTTAATTGCACCTATTTCATATGCTTCAATGACAACAGGGTCATCAGGGTCTGGTTGAACAAGATATCCTCTTTCTTTAAGTTGTCTTGCCCTTTCAATTGTGAAAAGTTTAACCTCTCCTCCTATATCTTTTGCTCCCTGACCCCATTTAAGTTCAATTGCTTCAACTCCAAGTTTTTCAATAACATATTCTGCAACTCCAAGTCGTGTATCCTCAACATTTAACTGAACAAGAATATTACCGTATCCTTCATACCATCTTTTATAAATATTCACTCTATGTTCCATATCAGGAGACCTTTTAACTTTACCATTTTTAATTTCAAGATTTGGGTCCATACCACATACATTTTCTCCAACAACAACAATAGTTCCACATATTGCAGCACCAACTGCAAAATGGTCCCAGTTATTTTTTGCAATGTCTGTTGAACCAAGTGCTCCTGTAAAAAATGGAAATTTCATTTTTAAACTTCCATCTTTACCAACTTCTGTTTCTATATTTACATTTGGGAAAATTGCTTTATCAGGGTCTGCTTCAATTCCTTCTGCACCAACACAACTTCCATGAATATTAAAATGAGAAAGGTCAACAGGAAAATTCTTATCACATCCAGCAGTAACTTTCCCAAATGGCTGAGGATATATTAATTCTCTTCCTCTTATTGCTGATTTTCCTATTTCACATGGACCAGGACATCCATCAAGACATGTTACACATATTCCTGAAATAGGAGACGGCTCAATTCTATTTTTAGTAAAATTAACTCCACTTGCATTATACTTACTTAAAGCCATTTTACCCTCCTTTTTTGTTAAAATAAAAAAAGGTCCCTTCTCCAACTATGGGAGAAAGGACCTCTTTGCCCTTTTTACACTACTTTGTGTTTTTTTATTTTATTACATTAAATATTTTAATTCAAAAAAAATTTTTGTCAACTTTCGAATTGCCTCATTAAAAATCTAAATGAAATTGTATCGTTGCCTCACATAAAAATCTAATTGAAATTTTTTCTC
>JBMFMQ010000074.1:0-7158 GCA_049970595.1 Candidatus Ratteibacteria bacterium
GAGCACAGAAAGATTGATTAAGACAGAAGATGAGAGAGCAAAAAGGATGATAGATGAAGGAAATAAAAGAACAGAGGAAATAATAAGAGAGATGGATGAAAGACATACAAAATTACTTGAAAAAATAGATGAGACACAGAGATATATGGATGAACGACACACAAAATTACTTGAGGAAATTCATGAAACACAAAGATATATTGTAACATTGATAAAAGCAGAAGGAGAAGAAGCAAAAGAGTTGATAAATAAAGTTCTTCAGAAAATTCCAGAAAAAGCTTGACACCAATAAAAGATTAGGGCATAATAAATAAAAGAGGATAAAAATGTTCTCTCTCTCTCTCTCTCATAGTTATTGTTTAAAAAATAAAAAATCATTCCTTTTAAATTCTATTTTTTCATTTTATTATGCCAGAATATTGATTTTTTTAAAATGTAAAGGAGGTGATGTGATATGAGGGTAGAAAAGTAGAAAAAGGGGTAAGTTAAAAAGAAAAAAATAATAAAAGAAAGGAGGAAAAATAAAATGGAAAGAAAAATAAAAAAATCTGGGTTTACGCTGATAGAGTTGCTTGTTGTGGTTGCTATCATTGCTATTTTAGCAGCAATGTTGCTACCTGCTTTATCAAAAGCAAGAGAGAAAGCAAGACAGGCAACATGTATGAATAATTTAAAACAATTAAGCTTGTTATTTGCGATGTATACATTAGACTATGATGATTACTATCCTTACTGGTGCATAACTGGCAATGATTATACCCCATGGCATAGGATTCCAATGGGTAAGTATATAAATAATGGGAAACCATGGGAGCATAAGCAATATAAAATTTTAGCCTGCCCATCTGCAAGAGAGTATGTTGCCCCAGGTTATTTTAGAGTATCTTATGTATATAATAGAGGCCACTATCCAAATTGGCCTGGAACTGATGGTGGACCGATGTCTGGAATAGCATGGTATGCACCTGGGACATCTGGAACTACCCCTATAAAGGTTTCTATGGTTAAAGATAATACAATTCTATTAACTGAGAGGATTCAAAACCCTTACGGTTCTGCTACTATATACTCTGCTGTTATAGATAGGGCATCTGATGTTGCGTGGAGGCATTTGGAAGGAGCAAACTTTTTATTTACAGACGGCTCTGTAGTGTATCTTAAACCAACTCAAGTAAGATGGCAGATGTTCACAAGAGCAAAAGATTAAAAGAATAGAAAAATAGGAGGGGCAATGAAAAAATTAGTATTATGTATCTCTTTTTTATTTTTTTTAGGTTTCAGGTATGTAGGAAGTGCAGAACAAGATACACTTCTTATAGAGGATTTTAGAAACTTGTCAAGATGGGTTCAATCACCTGAAATAAAAGTGCCTTCTGGTAAATATGGTTGGGAACCAGCAGTAGATGAAAAAGGTAGCCGTATGTGGTATTTAGGAACAAAAGGATTTCGGGATACTTATTATTGGTATGCTTATAATATGAAACCTGTAGAAGTTGCAGAATTTGACTACATTGTGCTGAAGTATAAGTTAGGGGAAGGGACAAGATTGACCATTGATATCTGGTTTGATAAAAAGCAAGTTGAGCCAAGACCAATAAATTATATTAAAGGCACAGGAGAATGGGAGGAAGTTAAGATTCCTATAAAAGGAGCAAAATTGACCTGTGTAGCATTAAGTATAGGTGAACACCCCAACGATACTGGAGAAGATAGGATATATGAGGCATATTTTAAAGAAATAAAAGCAGTAAAAGAAGTTAGGAAGATAGAAGAAGCAGGTTCAATTCCAGACCTTATCGTCTTACCTACACCTAAGGAAATGAAACTTCTTGGAAAAACAATAAACCTTTCTTTATCCGGTAAAATCTTATGTTCAATTCTGATAAGAAAAGATGCTACTGAAACAGAAAAGATTGCTGCTGAAGAATTATCAGAAGAAATTCAAAAACTTTCTGGAATCAATGAAAAGATTGAAATATCTGCTGGTGATGTAATTCCTGAAGGAAAAAATGTTATTTTTGTCATAGGTGTTAACCATCCATTGTTTAAAAAATTTGCTGTGCAACCACCTTTAAAAAAAGAGGGTTATACAATTAAGATGATTAAAGACAAAGACAGAGACATAATCTTTTTAGCTGGGAATGACAAAACAGGTGCCTACTGGTCAGTGCAAACTATTCTACAACTTATTGAGAAAAAATATGGTGAAATTATTTTACATTTAGCAGAGATAAATGACTGGCCAACTTATCTGTATCGTTCCACAGCAGTAAGCGCAGATATGGAGGCAAATATAAAGGCACTCAGATATAAAATAAATGTATTATTTAATCCCTGGTGGTCTCTTGGTAAGAAGTGGAGGGAGCCAGATGAAAATTACATAAAAGCCATTCAGGAGCAAACAGAATTTTGTGCAAAAAGAGGAGTAAATCTAACTCAACAGATATGTCCTTACGATGTTGATTACAAATTAGAAAATCCTGGTCAGATACAAATTTCTAATCCAGCAGATATTAACAAATTATTCCAAATATATGAACTTTCTCTTTCAAAAGGAAGTAGGATTATAAACTTAAGTTTTGATGACCCATCTCGTCACAAAGAAAGTTTTCATCCGGAAGATGTGAAGTTTTTTAATGGTGATGTACTTAAAGGTCATGCTTATTTAGTTGCAGAACTATGTAAAAGGCTAAAGAAGAAATATCCGGACGCTATTCTTACGGTAACTACAAGAGATTACGAAAGTGCTAATGGTGTGGCAGGATACTATAACAAGGTGGGTGTGCCTTCTGATGTAATAATAATGTGGACTGGTTATTCAGGAGTAACATTATCATATGAAGAAGAAGGAGTAAAACGGTTTAAAGATGGTATTGAAGGAAGGAGATTTGTTGTTTTTGATAATACACCTGGACAAATGTATGGCTATGGCAAAAATATAAGAATTTTTGACTCCTATGCTGCTGAATATGATGGTCTTTGGGAGTACTGTTATGGTATCCATGGGATGCATAGATTTTCAAATCCTCCTTTTCCCTGGCTATCAGATGCTTTAGGTATAATTATGGCTGAATATATGTGGAATGCGGATAACTACGATGCAGAAAAAACAGTAAGAAAAGTTATAGTAAAAGTTGCGGGTAAAAAAGCAGTAGAGCCCTTACTTTCTTTTAAATACCATTATCTTCGTATAGTAGCAAAATACCCTGTTTGGAAAGAGCCAGCAAAAATTTCTAATGAGGAAAAGAATAGATACAAAATAGATGATGATAGATACAATAAGATTAAAATTGATATTGATGCACTTAAAGATAACCTTGAGAAAATAAAAACTGTAAGTATAAATAAAGAAATAATAGGAGAGTTGGAGACACTATATCGCTGGGTCGTTGAAGGGATAGAATTGCTTAGAATAAGAGAACTGAAAACATACAAGCCAAATGGTGAGATTTCTTTTTTGCCAGATGATTTTTTTGGTGGTTCAGGATACACAGTATATTCTTATTTGTGTGAACCTAAAAAAGCGGTATGGATTTATGGTAAAAGAACTACTACGCATACATTAGAAGCAAAATTCAAACTTAGTTCTTTACCACAATCAGATGCAACTTTAACAATAGAAGGACAAGATGATGATAAAGAAGGAAAAACAAAAATAGAAATTTCAATAAACGGCAATATTCTTTTTAACGGACCTAATCACTTTATAGAAAAGGGCTGGTCTAAAATTTCCTTTCCGATAAAAAAGTCATTTTTAAAAATCGGGGAAAATATTTTAGTAATTAGAAATCTTGAAGATAGTGATTCTTTCAATTCTAAATGGTTTATGGTAAGCGAGGCAAAAATAGTTTTTTAAGTAAATGTAAAGTTTCTTGATAAAAGGAGCCAAATGTTAAAAATTTTTAAAACTTTAAATGAACTTCAAGGCAAAGATGGTTATCTTGTAATAGACAAAAGCGATTGTTCAAAAATTGATGCTGTTGCTAAAAGAATCTTATCTGAAATAGGATTTAAGGTATCACATCCCAAAATGTTAGAAATTTTAAAGCAAAAAGGATATAAAATAGATGGAGAGGTTGTAAAAGTTAAAGAATCACAGTTAGAGAAACTTTCAGAAAATGTTAAAAAGGAATCTAAAAATCAAAAGGCCATTTCTAATACAATTTATGAAGGGAAGATAATAGTTGGCTATCTGGCAAATCAAATATATGATGCTGAAAAAGATGTTATAAGATACCCTACGAGAAAAGACCTTGATGAGGCGACAATTGTTGGGCTTTCTCTTCCTGAGGTTGAGAAAGTTTATCCTCTATTTGAACCAAAAGATATACCTGGATATGAAGATGTATTAATATTAGATGTTTTTTTAAGGAGAGTTAAAAATCCTGAAAGGATTGAAATTTTAAACAAGGCCTCTATCAATAAAATGATTGAGATGTGTAAAGTTGTTGCTGGGAGCAAAGAGGATGTTATTAAAAATAATATGTTGGTATATTATGCCTTTTTAATAAGCCCTTTAAAATATGATTTTATTACAATTGATATAGCATTTGAATGTCTTGAAAATGGGATACCTGTTAGATTTGGAAGTCCTATGACTATTGCAGGAGCAACAGGTCCTGTAACACTTGCAGGAACATTATCTTTGTGTTTGGCAGAGGCATATACTGGTTTAATATTATCCGATATTACAAACCAGAAATGGGAACCTGCAATGGCTCCTATAGTTATGGACCAATCCACTGGAGCAAGTTTATATTCTGGTCCTGAAAAAGCGTTGCTTAGTATGGCAGTTGGTGATATATATAAGTATTTAGGTCTTGGTGGAGGGATAGGGCATTTAACACAGTCAGATGAATGCAAGCCGGGTATTCAGGCAGGAATAGAGAAGGCCTATAGTGCGATGCTTTTTATGTTTGCTGGGTTACCTCCTACTATTAACAATGCAGGATTACTCGGTCCTGGTGGTTTGGTTGGAAGTATTGAGCAGATAGTAATTGATGCTGAAATAATAAGTATGTTTAATAGAATAATCCGAGGTATTGAAGTAAATGAGGATACACTTGCATACGAGATTATTAAAAAAGTTGGAATAGAAGGAAATTTTTTGGCAGAAGAACATACTGCTTCTCACTTTAGAAAAGAACTATGGTTGCCTAAAATAATTAAGAGATTAAATCCGAGTGCATGGAATGCTGAAAGAACGGATATGTTACAAGAAGCAAGAAAAAGGGTAAAAAAGATTATTGAAGAGAATGACCCAAAAATAATTACACAGCAACAGGAAATTGAACTTAATAAAATATTGGCGGAGGTCCGTCCTCCGTAAAAGTTAAGTTAAATTTCGAGTTAAAGTTTATCCAGAAAAGGTTTGTAGTAGTTTTTTATTTTTTCAAAATCACTCATGTAATATTTTGGAACATTCTTTTCAGGTATAAATTTTAATTTTAAAAAGTTTATAAATTTACCATCTTTTTTTATTCTAAAGTCAAGATGAGGACCAGTTGCTGCACCTGTCATGCCAACATAACCAATAACTTCTCCTTTTTTTACTTTAATTCCCTTTTTTATTCCTCTTTCTATTTTATTCAAGTGTCCATAATAGGATATATAGCCATTTGAATGTTTTATCTTCACACATTTTCCATATCCATTATTTAGCCATCCAGCAAAAATTATAATCCCATCTCCAATAGCAGAAACTGGAGTTCCAACAGGTGCTGAATAATCAATTCCAAGATGTGGTCTCCAGATTTTATAAATTGGATGAAATCTTGAATGTGAAAAGAAAGATGTTATTTTTCTATAGGATAAAGGTGCTTTTAAAAATCCTGATTCAACTCCTTTTCCATCTTCATCAAAATAACCAGAAAAATCACCTTTTTCAAAATAAAATGCATAATACTTTTGATTTCCTAACGCATATTTTCCTGCAAGCACCTTTATATCTTTTATTATTTTCCCATTTTTATCTGTCCAACTCTCCCATATAATTGAAAACTTATCATTTTTCTGACAATCTGTTAAAAAATCAATTTTTGATTGAAAAACCTCTGCAAACTGAATTATAATTTCAGGATTTATATTTAAGGTTATCATACTATCATAAAGAGAAAAATTTATTGTGCCTGCCTTGCAGAATATTTTTTTATGTTTTTCTATTTCTTCAGTATAATAAAGATAATCTTTTTTGTTTTTTTCAACAATGTAAAAATTAAATGGCTTTTTAAAATACTTAAATCTTAAAAAATTCCCTTTTCTATCAAAGTGTAGTTGCCATTCATCTCCAACTTTACACTTTCTTACATTAAATATCTGTTTTAATTTTTCTATAATTATATTGACTTCTTTTTCTGGAATTCCCTCTTTTTTTAATATTTCACCAAGTGTATCTCCATTTTTAATTTCGCCTTTAATTATATTTACTTCCCTTTTTTTCTCTAATTTACTTAACCTTATAAATGGATAGAAAATTATAAGAATCAGAATGAGAAAAATCAATGTCTTTAAACTTTTACTCATTTATCTTTTTTCTTTCTCAATAAAAAAATCTTTATCCTTATTTATTTTATCATAGTCAGAGGAGGGAATAGTAAATAGAATTTTTCTTTTTGGATAGTAACAATAGATAATTTTTTCTGTTTTTTTCCCAAAATCTATTTCTATTTTATTTTTATTATCAGATACAGAAATTTTTATTTCTGGTTGATATAATTCATAATCCTTAAATTTCTTTTCAGAATATTCAATAAAATCCTTTATTTCAATATTTTTCAAACCGTACAAAAATTCCTCTATCTTATCCTTTGAAATCCTTTTTGTTTTCTCATTTTCAAGATACCAATTCTCCTTTTCTTTAACAAATTTAAATTCATCTTTCACCTTTTTAATTACAATTTCTCTTACATCAGAAACATTAATATCAAATAATTTCCTCTCTCTTAAATCATCAATTTCTTCAGGAATATCTTTTATAATCTTATTTTCAACAAGGAAGATATAAGGTTTTTCTGAATTTTTTGCATAATATAAATCATCTTTCTTTTTACCTAAATATAAAAAATAATCATTTTGTTTGACCTTAATTTTAAAAATAATTTCACATTTTTCAAGACCACACTCTTTTTCATTTTTTCCTTCTACAAATTCCTTTACTTT
>JBMFMQ010000075.1:0-7049 GCA_049970595.1 Candidatus Ratteibacteria bacterium
CCCCCTCACTCTTGAAGGGAGTTCAAGGTATTTTTATCTGTTCTGGGCAAAAAACGCCAGTGTGGTTCAGTTAGTATTTTCAAGATTGGAAAAAAAGATTTTTAATTCATTTGAAAAATTCCCCATCTATCTGGTTCTATTTTCTGTTCTGTTGGTAGGTCATTAACTATTCCACCATATTCTTCATTCCAGTATAATTTTAAAACATTTATTGTGCCACTATCATCGGAAAAATTTATTGCAAAGTCACCTGCATATTCTTCTCCCTTTTCTATTTTAAAATTTTTAAAGAAGGAAAATGGAATTTTAACTTCAAGAATATAAAAATCTTTTCCTTTTTTAATTTCCATATCAGAACCTTCAACATATCCAGCCCAGTCAATTTTAATACTTGTTGCAGGAGAAGAAAAATATAAATGACTTTTTGAATTTTCATCAACTGGTTTAAAACAATAAATTATTTTTTTTCCCTGTAAATATGTGAATAAAAATCTATAATGGGAAGATGTAATTTTTTTCTCAAATTTATAATTTTTATCAGTGCATATAAAAAATTCAACTGTATCTCCATATTTAAAGCATGTATTTGGGTCCTCTCCTGAATTTTTCATTGGACTTTTATCATTTATTCTAAAAGCAAGATATAAAAAATTTTTATCCCATTTACCAGAAACATATCCATAAATCTCATCCTCAATTTTTATCTCATAAAAATTTTTCTCATCCCATTCAGATATATCTCCATCAATTTTAGGTGGCTCTTCTGTATAATAAAATTTAAATATTTTTCTTTCAGAAAATGAAAAAACTTGAAAAAGTAAGAAAAAAAGTAAAAAAATTTTCATTTTATTTTTATCTTCAATACTCTTAAATTCCCTTTATCAGAAACATATATAAATCCTTTTTCACCTGTTATATAAGTTGGATTATTCAGATGATATAAGTCATTTCCAGAAACATTATATTCTCCAAAATGTTCCTTATAATTTCCTTCTTCATCAATCCTTATAACTATATTATTTCCACCATCAACAACAAACAATTCATCATCAATTATAATTAAATCTCTCAAATCCTTAAATTTTATATTACCTGTCTCTGTTTTTGCCCATTCAAAAATATATCTTTCACCTTCAATTTTAAATTTATAAAGTATATTTCTGTCAGTAATATAAACATTTTCATCTAAATCAAAAGCAATTCCAAATGGTTTTTCAAATTTAATTAAATTATTATCTTTATAAAATTTTACCTCCTCTATATTTTTTATCTCTATTTCTGGTTGAAAGGGTAAAGGTAATTTAATTTTATAAATTTTCCCTGTATCCTGACCAACCATATATAGAAAATCTTTAAAAACCTTAACCCCTCTATATGTATATTCATCAGTATTTTTTATATAATTCCTGTATAATCTAACATCTTCTTGAAAAATATAAAATGGTTCTCTTTCTTTTTTCTTCTGCCAACTATTTAATTCTGCTGGAGAATAAAAAAAGTTGTTAAAATATGCAAGTCCTGTAGGATTAAAATATGTTCCTGCACTTATATTTGAAATAGGGGTTGAAGATGGTTTATTTTTATCAAAAAAGAAAAACTCACCACCAACAGGAGAGTCATAAGCAATAGAAACACATGATCTACCTTTATCATCAATTGCAATTCCAGCAGGTCTTATCCCTCCTATAAAATTTAATACCTTTAAAACTCCTTCATCTTCATCAAAATTACAAATTAAAATACCGAATGTCTTTGCAAGATAAATTTTCCCATTTTTTTCACAAATCTGATTTATATAACCACCATAAGATATGAAATCAGAGCCAACATTTCCAGGATATGCCTCTCCATTCAATTTAAATCTTGAAACATTTCCACCATATCCTGAACACCATATAAAATCTTCTATAATTGAAAATTTCCCACCGATTGCATAATACCATTCAAGTATTTGAGGCCAGTTTTCTCCTTTTACAGGTTTTCCATCTGGAGTAAATTTCCCAACATAATTTTTCTGATGCCTTGTATATGAAAGATATATATTGTCATTATTATCAACATCAACACATCCATATCCCTGTATATCTGGTATATCAACATTAAATTCCTTTATTTCTAAACTTTTGGTATTAATTGTAACTAAAACAGGTAAATTTTTATCTTTTGGGATTAATGTTGTAAAAATCTCTCCTTTTGAATTCAATTTTGTTGCTGTAGAGTGTCCAACATACCAGTGTGCCTTCCATTCACCAAGAGAAATTTCTTCAAATTTTTCTTCTTTTAAATTAAATTTCAAAAGTCCATAATTATTCCATTCTCTTACAAAAAAATAAATCTCATCCTTTCCTTTACATATCCTTCCATATTTTATATAGTTTTTGAATTTTTCAGGGAATTTATATCTTTTAACAACTTTTCCATCTGATGAAATTTTAATTAAATGACCTGCTTTTCCACCAGTATATATAAAACCATTATCATCAACATAAATGCCTTCTGTTCCAACATTTGAATATTGTGGTTCTCCAACATCGCTTTCATAAATGCTTTCTCCATAACCACCACTATTTCCAAAAATACCTTCTATTTTCATTAAAGAAAAAGAGTTAAAAGAAAAAATTAATATAAAAAAAGCAAGTTTTTTCATTTTACTCCTTTTATTCAATTTTTATTTTCCCTTCTATCTTTTTTACATTTTCAAGTCCTTTTATCTGGTAAATATGAACTGCATCACTTCCTGCAATAAGATAATTTTTACCATCAGGTCCTTTAAATTCCTGAGAAAGAAAATGCTCAACCCATAAAGTATAGGCATCTGGACTTGGTCCTCTATATGTATCCTTAAGTAAACTATCAACATAAAGACCATCCTTTGTATAAACCCTGTCCTGACCATTAACATCAACAACAAAAACAAAATCATCTATAAATCCACCTATATTTATTGGTCTATAAAACTCATTTGGTTTTGCAAAAGATGTTGCTTTTTTTCCTGTTTTAAATATTAGTTTCCCTTCTTTATTTAATTTTGCAAGATATGCATCTTTTGTATTTGAAGCCCATCCAATTCCTTTACTTGGTCCATCAACAATTGCTGAAATATAAATCTCTTGGTTATCATCAACTCCAAGTCCTGAATGATATGAAACAATTTCAATAGGTATATTTTTTCCTTTATCCCAACTATATTCTGGAATACCTTTTTCATCAAAACCTAAAAATGGAAGATAAAATAGATTACCATTTGTTGAAAGAAAATAAACATCCATATTTTTCATCAATACTCCTGCCCAATATGTTCCACCTATTGGATTAAATTTGTATGTGATAATTTCATCTAATGAACCATTTAAGTCAAAATTTAAATTTTTCCATATTGCAACATTTTTTTCAGGAAACTTCTGATTAATTGTAATTGATTTATATTTTCCCCAACCCCATGGTTGTCCATGCTCAAATTCTATCCATCCATTCTTATCATCAGTCCAAATACTTGTTATATTTAAAGCACAGAGTGGAATTAGTTTATATCCATCAATTCTATATATTGGTAAAACACCTCCTCCAAGAAATAAAAACTTCTTTCCTTCTTTTTCAATAACAAATGGTCTTGGTTGACCTATTGAAATTAGAGAAAATTTTCTGTTTGGATTTCCATGCCAGAAATAATATGGCCAGATTCCATCTACATACCATTTTTTATTTTTCAAATCAACTTTAAATCTGTAAATATGCCCATCTACACAACTATAAAGGTCTTCTAAATTATATGGGTCAAGACATGAAGAAACACTATAATAATGTGGACCTATCCATTCTTTTAGAAATTTGCCTTCTTTTGTGAAAACAGCAACCCTTCTTGGAGGCCAACTTTCACCTACATAAATTTTCCCAAATCCTGCTGCAAGACCGTTTGGATATCTTAAATTTTCTGGTATATGTTTTCCTTCTATTTCCCTTCCACCTTTTTTACCTATACTTCTTAAAAATTTCCCTTTATTTGTATAAACTACTATATTCTGTGATTTCCCTCTCTGAGTTATATATAAATTTCCATTTTCATCTACACAGATACCATATGGTTTATCAAGACCTTTTATTATCTCTCTTTTTTCCTTTATTTCTTTATCTATTGATATAACTTTGTCCTCACTCACAACATAAATATTTTCTCCATCAACATCTATTCCAACTGGCTTTTTAATTCCTTCTATTTTCTCAATTTCTTTTCCAGAATTTATATCAATTACAGAAATAGTGTCCTCATAATATAAAGTCACATAAATTTTTTCTTTATCTGCTGCTATTCCAAAAGATGGTATTTCTGGAAGAAGTGAAAAATCACTTTCAATAATATCTTCATAAAAGGTTAATACTTTTTTTGGCTTAACAGGTTTCCCAACTTTAACATATTTTATCTCTGGGAAAAACATATACTCTCCTGTTTCTGAATTAACCTGCCATATAAATGCCTGACTTGCACCCTTATTTTCACCTTCTCTTATCGGTTGACTATTTAAAACAAAAACCCTTTCTCCATTTGATGCAACTCCAAAACAATTTCCCCATTCCCAACTATTATGCTGTTTCCATATAACATTTCCATTATCATCAACCTTAACAAGACATCCCTCCCCTTCTTTTTGAACCCATAATAAATAAACACCCTTTTTATCAACAGCAATATCAATAATATCTCCCCATACTCCTCCCCAACTACCTTTTCCATCTGCGGTTCTATATGGTGGATTTCCTGAATTTCCAACACTCATTACATATTCAAGTTCAAGCCCTGGATTATATAAAACTTTATAAATATATTCCCCTCTACCAACTTCTTTCCCTTCTTCATCCTTTACATCCCATTCCAAAGTATATTTCCCTGGTTCATAACTTTTACCGGATATAATTGTTTTAATAAGTTTTCCATCAATAGTAAAAATACCTATTGAAACTTTACATTTTTCCTTAACTTCAAAATTTATTGGAAAAGCAAAAATATTAAAAACAAATATAATTAAAAATAAAAATATCTTTTTCATCTTTCACCCCCTGTTTTTATAAATTCAGCCCATCCCCAGAAATTTGTTTTTTGATAATTTAATTCATCTCCAAGTGCAACTGCTTTAAACATACAACCATCTGAATTTACTGTTCCCCATATAGTATCCATTGTCCATCTTATTCTATCCCCTGGTTTTACTTTCACTTCTTTTGAGAGTAAAGAAAATGAAACTTTTGCTTCCATTGTATATCCATTATTTTTCTCCCATTTTTTAAATTTAACTTCAACTCCATCTACTTGATAATCTTTATACTTCATCCCATTTTTTATTAAAACAAAGTCCTTATTTTTCTGGTCATTGTGCCAAAAACTAATATGAAAAATATAAGGATTATCTTTTTCTGATGAAGTTGAAAAATCTTTCTTTGAATATTCAGGACTTATACAGAATCTAAATGTAATTGAATCACCATGCCAATAAACTCCAATTTCAGGAACTCCTTTATTTTTCATAGGGTCAGGGTCTTTTACCTCACAAGCAAGATATAAATTTTCATCATCATACATCCCATAAAATAAACTACTATGTGTATCAATCAACTCTTCATCAAGAAAAACAGGCCCAAATTTACCTTCTCTTACCCATTCTTTTAAATCACCATCTATAACAACTTTATTTTTTGCTGGCATAATTTTAAAAAAATCCTCACAATAAGCAAAGATTAAACTTGCCATTATAAAAATAATTACTCCCCTCATTTTTCTCTCCTTTTGAATTTTCTTACGGAGGACGGACCTCCATTTCCTTTAGTTCTGGTTCAATCTTAAATATTTTTTTTGGAAATTTCCCTTCTTTTAAAATTTCTCCAAGTTTACCTGCAATCTTTTTCTCATTTATTGAAATTGAAGGAATTTTTGGTTCAAAATCAGTAGAATAAGGTGTATTGAAATATCCTATCATTTTATAATCAATATCCAACCATATCCCTATTTCTTCAAGAAACTTCTGAACTTTTCTGCCAACATAATCAGCAAAGGCAAATATACCATCTATCTTCTTTTTCTTTTTAAATTCTTCATTTAATCTTTCCTTTAAATAATCATCATCTCTGTTAAGTATTAAATTTTCTTCATTAAATTCAATCCCATATTCTCTGCATGCCTTTTTAACACCTTCTATTCTTTCTATATCAATATTTGGTTTATAAGGTGGCACTGCCTGGGTGACTACAAGTATATTTTTAACTCCTTTTTCTATAAGATATTTTGCTCCAATATATCCACCATATTCATAATCAGAAAGAATATATGTTGCCTTAAATTTAATATCTGTTTCAAATTTGTTTATAAATATAAGATTTTTAATCCTTGAAAAATTTTCTTTAAGAAACTTGAAAGGAAAATCACCAACACCATCAACAATAATAAATTCAGGATTATTATCAAGGATTTCTTCAAGATGAATAATAACATTTTCCCCTGGATTTGGTGTCTCATCAACTATCAAAGGAAAATATTTACTTTTCTGTATTTCCCTTATTATCAGATGGGTTAATTTTTCATAAAGATGACCTGTAGCCCTTTCTACAAGAACACCTATTCTATAATTTAATTTTCTTTCTTCTACTGGTTTAATAATGCTTCCAATCTTTGTTTTTCTTTCTATAAGTCCTTCATGTTCAAGAAAAGATAAAACCTTATTAATTGTTCCTCTATTTACACCATATATCTCTACAAGTTGTTCTTCAGTTGGTAATTTTTCTCCTGGTTTTCTTTTCAATATCTCTTTTAAAATTTCTTCTTTTAAAACCTCAAATTTTCTTTTAAAAACAATCTTTTTTTTCATTTTTTATATTTCAGAAATCAATTTTTTTATTTTTTTATGCCATTTCTCAAAATCATCACTATGGTAAATATCTCTATCACAACTATCATAAATTATTACAAGTTTTCCTTTACCTACTTTTATTGCCTCAATTTTTATTTCATCAGTAATTTTTTCTTCTTTCTCTCCAATTATCTCAAGTTTCTTAATAAAATCATT
>JBMFMQ010000076.1:0-6996 GCA_049970595.1 Candidatus Ratteibacteria bacterium
ACTTTCCACCCCTTTTTTTATTTCATTCCACAAAATCCCAAGATAAATTCCAACTCCAATAGCAGCGAGTGAATTTAAAACATTATGCCTTCCCCATAGATTTATTTTAATTTTTCCCAATTTCTTTCCTTTGTAATAACATTCAAATTCAGTTTTTCTATTCACTATTCTGAAATATATACAGTTTAAATCACCTGAATTAAATCCATATGAAATTTTTTTTATATTAATTTTATTTGCGATATCCTTCAAATTTCTATCTTCGCAACAGTAAATTAAAATCCCATCTGGTTTTACATTCTGAACAAATTGAGAAAATGCATTTTTAATATCATCTATGTCCTTATAATAATCAAGATGGTCCTTTTCAATATTTGTAATAATGGCAATTTCTGGATAATAATTTAAAAATGACTTTTTATATTCACATGCCTCAACAACAAGAAATTCTCCATCACCAACACCTGAATTCCCTTTATTAATAATTTCTCCACCAATAAGAAATGAAGGCGAAAAATGTAAACTTTTCAGAAGAGTTACAATAAGTGCAGAAGTTGTTGTTTTACCATGTGTTCCAGATACTGCAATCCCTCTTTTTTCTATCATTATTTCACCAACTGCTTCTGGGTAACTTAAAATAGGAATATTAAGTTCTTTTGCTTTTTTATACTCTGGATTATCGGGTAAAATTGCCTGTGAATGTATAACAAGGTCTATATCTTCTTTTATATTTTCCTCTTTCTGACCGATATAAATTTTAATACCTTTTCTTCTCAATTTTTTTATAATTTCTGAATAATTATTGTCTGAACCTGAAACTTCTTTCTCATAATGTAAAAGTATTTTTGCAAGACCACTAACTCCAATCCCTCCTATTCCTATAAGATGGATTTTCTTTGTATTCTTTATATAATTCATATATTCTCCATTTTACAAATCCTCAAAATAAAATTTTTTATTTGGCATCTATCTGAAAGTTTAATTTTTTTCAAATTTTCCTTAATTTTAGGACTTTTTTCTAAAAATTTATTGAATAAAACAGAAAAACCATTTTTTTTAATTTCTTTCTCTTCCATAGAAAAAGCAAATTCATTTTTAGATAAATATTCGGAATTCTTTTTCTGGTGTCCTCCAGCATATGGATATGGAATTAAAAAAGCAGGAATTTCTTTTTCCACTATTTCAACAATTGTTCCTGCTCCTGCTCTGCAAATTATATAATCACACACAGTATAAAGTTTATTCATTTCATAAAAAAAATCATAAATTTTACTTTTAATACCTTTTTCTTTTAATTTTTTCTCAACAAAATCCTTTTCCTTTCCAGCAATATGAATAATCTGAAAATTTTTATTTTTAAAATAATCAAGATTATCAACAATTAGTTTGTTTATAAAAGAAGAACCCTGGCTTCCACCAATAACTAAAATTGTTTTTATATTTTCAAGTCCTAAATTTTTCATAACTTCATCTTTTGAACAAGGTTTATAAAAATCAGAGATTAAAGGGAAACCTGTCAGAATACATTTTTTCTTTGGTAAATTTTCAAAGTTTGGAAATGTTAGAAAAATGTGGTTAACAAAGGAAGATAAAATTTTTGTTGTTTTACTCGGCAGATAATTCTGTTCATGTAATATGGCCTTTATATTTAATAATCTTGCTCCAAGGATAAAAGGAACACATACATAACTTCCTGTTCCAATGACAAGAACCGGTTTTCTTCTAATGTATAATAAAGAAGAAAATAAAATTAAATATAAAAATTTGAAAAAGGAAAAAATAAAATTTTTTTTTGTAATTTTCACTGAAGGGATAATTTTATACTTAAAACTCTTTTTTTCAAGATGTTTAATTATATACTCTCTGTAAGGAACAAAAAAAATAACTTCAAAAATTCCTTTAAGTTTTTCTCCAATTGCAAGACCCGGGAAAAAATGTCCACCTGTTGGGCCTGTTATAATAAT
This sequence comes from Candidatus Ratteibacteria bacterium, assembly GCA_049970595.1. Taxonomy (GTDB): domain Bacteria; phylum Ratteibacteria; class UBA8468; order B48-G9; family JAFGKM01; genus JAMWDI01. Next base: position 1,965 of record JBMFMQ010000076.1, read on the forward strand.
AATCTTTTTCATATTATTTATTTTACCACAGAAGTGTTAAAATTATTATGAAATGATAAAAAAAGCAATAGGTCTTATTTCTGGTGGACTTGATAGTATTCTTGCTTTAAAGATGATAAAAGAACAGGGTTTTGAAATAATTGGAGTTTTTATAAAAACACCGTTTCTATCTGGCTTTGGAGAAAAAACATTAAAAAATTTACAGAAATTATCAGGAGAAATGGGGTTTGAATTAGAAATAATTGATGTGGAAGAAGATTATATTGAAATTATTAAAAATCCAGAATATGGGTATGGGGAAAATTTAAATCCATGTATTGATTGTCATATTTACATGTTAAAAAAAGCAAAAAAAATAATGGAAGAAAAAAATGGTTTATTTGTTTTTACAGGAGAAATTCTTGGACAAAGGGGAAAATCCCAAAATTTAAATGCTTTAAAAATTATTGAAGAAAAATCTTCATTAAAAGGAAAACTTTTAAGACCTTTAACTGCTTTAAATTTACCTCCAACTGAAGTTGAAGAAAAAGGTATTGTTGATAGAAATTTATTACTTGGGATTAAAGGAAGAGGAAGAAAAATGCAACTTTATCTTGCTCAAACAAAAAATCTTAAATATTTCCAGACACCATCTGGTGGTTGTCTTTTAACAAATTCTTCTTTCTGTAAAAGATTACAAGATTTATTTATAAATTCTAAAAATATAAATTTGAAAGATTGTTATATTCTTCAGATTGGAAGACATTTTAGAATTTCTCCTGAAACAAAACTTATTATTACAAGGGATGAAGATGAAAAGAAAAAGATAATAAATTTTTGTAATGAAGATGATTTTATTATAAAAGGATTGAAAAATTTTGAAATTATAGGAGTGGTTAAAGGTAGAATTCAGGATTTAATATTTGAAATTTTTGGAGGATATATAAGAAGTGAAAGTGATATAATAAGTGTTGAAAATTTAAAAGGTGAAGTTTTTGAAACAAGATTTATTAGAAAAACAAATAAACTTAATTATCAAAAATTTTTAATATGAAAAGTAAAATAAATTTAAAAGAAAGATTTTATAGAAGTTTAATTGAGGATAAAGGATTTTTTAAATTTGAAATAAGAGTTGAAGAGACAGACCTTTTAATTATGGCTAAAAAAAACCTGAAAAATGAAATGAAAAAAGAGGTAATAAAGCAAAGGGAGATATTAAAAAGTTATATTAAAAAAAACCCTGAATTTTTATATTCTTTTACACCTTTAATTTCTGATGAGGATGATGAAATTATAAAATTGATGTCAGAAAGTTCATTTTTAACAAAAACAGGTCCAATGGCTTCAGTTGCTGGAGCAATTGCAGAAATAATTGGTAAAAAATTTTTAAAATATTCTGATGAAATAATAATTGAAAATGGAGGGGATATATTTGCGAAAATGAATAAAGATTTTAAAGTTGCTATATATTCTGGCAATTCACCATTTTCATTAAAAATAGGGATAAAATTAAAAAAAAGAGAAATTCCTTATGGGATTGCAACTTCAAGTGGGAAAATAGGACATTCTATCAGTTTTGGTGATGCAGATGCTGTCTGTATTATTTCTCCTTCTTCTGCTTTTTCAGATGGAGCAGCAACATATTTTGGAAATCTTGTAAAAGGAAAGATTGATAAAGAAATTATAATGAAAGAAATAAAGGATTTTCCATTTATAGAAGGGATTGTTATTATTAGAGAAAAGGAAATTTTTTTATGGGGAAATATAGAAATAGTATCATTGACTGGTTTATAAAGAAAAGAACAACATTTGGATGGTTATTTTTTGTTCTAATTGCAATATTTGGAAAGGGGAATATAAAAAAAATTTTGATAGGTCTTCCATTTATTATTTTAGGAGAATTTTTAAGAATTGTATCTTCTGGTATCATTAAAAAAAATGAGGTTCTTACAAAAAATGGAATTTATAGTTTTTTAAGGCATCCATTATATTTTGGAAGTTTTCTTATTTCAATAGGTTTTTCAATTTCTTCAAATAATCTTTTAATTTTTATCTATTTTTTTATTTTTTTCCCATTTATTTATTTTTTTACGATAAAAAAAGAAGAAGAATTTTTAACCATGAAATTTAAAGAGGAGTTTGAAGAATATAAAAGAAAAGTTCCTGCATTTTTTCCAAAGTTAAAAAAAACAAATATTTTTGATGGCTTTTCTCTCAGAAATTTTTTAAAAAATGGTGAAATTTTAAATATTTTAACTATAATCTTTCTTATTTTTATCTTATTAATAAAATCCAATTATAAATTTTAAATGCAAAAGTATATAACTTACACTTACAGCAAAAAAATTTGGTAAAAACATCAATTTTATCCACTTTTTCCATCCAATTTTTATACCATGACTTTCTAAAAATCCATAAGCAACTACATTTGCACTTGCTCCAATTGGAGTAAAGTTTCCTCCCATATCAAGACCTAAACTTGCACTCCAAACAAGAATTGTAAATTTATACGGAATAAATTTAGAAATATGTTTTATAAGGTATCCAATACTCATTGCTTCAGGAACATTATCTATAAAAGCGCTTGTAATTACAGAAAACCAGAATAATATAAAATTCATTTTAAATCCACTTTTAGCAAAGTTTTTCATCAAAAAAGCAAACTTTTTAATTACTTCTGTCTTTTCAAGAGAACCAACAATAACAAAAAGACAAATAAAAAATAAAAGTGTTTCAATGTCTATTTCTTTAATTATATTTTTTATTTTTTCACTTGAACCTTTTGATAACAAAATAAAAATTGCAGGTAAAAAACTACAAACTCCAAAATTTAATGGGAAATATTCCTTTATAAAATCTCTGAAAACTAAAAGAAAAACAACACATATCAATCCATATATACCATATTTTGATAAAACCCTATCTTCAATTGCTTCTTCTGGTATTATACTTTCAAGTGAGGACTTATCAAAATTTTCTTTTATTTTCAATAAATAACCTTTATTCATTATATAAAAAGTAAAAATTGAACTAATACTTGCTATAAAACTTATTAAAAAATTATTTAAAAGAAAGTGTGTAAAACCAAGATTGAACATTGAACTAAGAATTACATTTGGTGGGTCTCCCATTAAAGTTCCTGCACCACCAACATTTGAAAGACAAACTTCTGCAATTATTATTGAAACAGGGTCAATTTTTAAAATCCTACATAATGTATATGTCAATGGAGCAAGAAATGTTAAAACAGTAATAGAGCCGATAAAACAAGATAAAAACCAGGAAAGTAAAGGGAAAAATATAAATATTTTTATAACATCGTAGTTAAATTTTTTTAGAATTTTTAAAGATAGATAATTAAAAAATCCAGAAATTTCAAGAACTTTAACAATTAAAAATATTCCAAAAAGAAAAGAAATTGTATTCCAGTCAATATAAGATGGTACCTCATCAAAATTATAAACCTTAAGCAAAATTAATAATAAAACACTTACAAATGAAACATAAATTTTTGGAGTTTTTTCAATTGCTATAAAAAAGTAAGTCAAAATGAAAATAATTAAACTTATAATTGCTTTATAATCCATTTTAACATCCAAAGGCACGAATAATTCTATTGCTTGTTATAAAACCTACTGGCTGATTTTTTTCATTAACAACAACAAGACGATTAATCTTATATTTTCTCATCAATACCAATGCTTTCATAACAGATGTATTTTCATCAACCTTTATTACATCTTTATTCATAATATCTTCAGCAACAAGCAAACTACCTACACATTCAATCGTCATAACAATTTCTGAAAAAGCATCAACAAAAAATGGAAATTTTTCAAGTAATTCCACATCTTTTTTAGAAAGTATCAAATTTTCAAGTATATCCTCAATACTTACAATTCCAACAAGAATGTTTTCTTCATCAACAACTGGGATTATATTATAGTGTGTAGTGGAAAAAATTTTTAAAATTTCATTGATTGGTGTCTTTTTATTTACAATAGGAATATTTACATCCATATAGTCCTTTACTTTTTTCATAAATTTTCCTTTTTTTGAGAATTAGTATATAATATAAAAGTAAATTTGACAACAAAATTTTTTTTATTAAAATAATTAAAAAGGAGAAAGATGGAAATAACGGTAAAGGAATTACTTGACGCAGGAGTTTATTTTGGACATCCTAAAAGGCAGTTTGATCCAAGAATTAAACCTTATTTATATGGAAAAAGACAAGGTATTTACATTATAGATATTGAAAAAACATTAGAAAAAATTAAAGAAAGTGGAGAGTTTTTAAAAAAAGTTGCCTCCCAGAGTAAAAAAATATTATTTGTTGGAACAAAAAAACAGGCACAACAGGTTATCAAAGAAATAGCAGAAAGTTGTAAAATGCCATATGTAAATTATAGGTGGGTAGGTGGAACTTTAACAAATTTTAATGAAATAAGAAAAAGAATAAACCGGCTTGAAGAAATAGAAACCCTTGAAAATACAGGGAAAATAAATCTTTATACAAAAAAAGAGATACAGATTTTACAAAAAGAAAAAGAAGATTTAAAAAAGAAATTTGAAGGTATTAGAACAATGACAGAATTTCCAGGAGCACTTGTTGTTGTTGATGTTAAAAGAGAAATTAATGCAATTAAAGAAGCCCAAAAAGTAAAAATTCCTGTTGTTGGAATTGTTGATACAAATGGTAATCCAGAAATTGTTGATTATCCAATTCCAGCAAATGACGATGGATTGAAATCAATTCAAATTGTTCTTTCAAAAATAGCAGAGTATATAATTGAAGGAATAAAAGAACAGGGTTATATACCTCAAATAAATGAGAAATCTTCTGAAGAAAAAGGAGAAATAAAATGAAAACAGATACTTCAAAGATTAAAGACCTCAGAGAAAAAACCGGTTTAAGTGTTATGGAATGTAAAAATGCACTTGAAGAAGCAAATGGAGATATAGAAAAAGCAATTGAAATTTTAAAAAGAAGGGGTATTGAAATTTCTGGAAAAAAAGAAAATAGAGAAGTAAAGGAAGGTAAAATAGGAGC
>JBMFMQ010000077.1:0-6944 GCA_049970595.1 Candidatus Ratteibacteria bacterium
AAATATCTGTCCTTTTTGCTTCCCAAATAGCCAATAATCCCAATAGTACACTTAAAAATCCAAGTATTTTTTCCATTCTTATTTTATTATACCCTTATCTTTTATTTTTGTCAATGAATTTACTCGTTTGGGTTAGGACAAGCACCCGTGTAGATAATATACTGGATACTATCTATTAACCCAGGACCTTTATAAATCTATTTCAATTCCTTTTGATGCGGATTCTTTTTCCTTAAGAACTATCTCAAGTGAATCTCTCGCATCTATAGGTGTGACAATTTGAAATGGTTTATTATGTATTATATGGTCAATAAAATATCTTAATTCATGAAAATATCCTCCAAGGTCTTCAATATTCCCTTCAATTCCTTCAGCCTTAATTTTTTCAGAAACTACCTTTTCAACCTTTCCCGATAATTCATAAACAGTCAATGATGGTTTTTTAATACAACTATAATCAACTGTCGCTTTTTCAAATTTTGCTGTAAAACTCATTTCAAAAGGAAAATTTGGAGGGAAATCAAATCCACCTTCTACTTCAGCAATAAGTCCATTTCTGAATGTAAATATTGTAAAAACATGTGCATCAAGTCCATTTTTTCTAATAATTTTAGAATAAATTTTTTTTGGTTTTTCATTCACAAGATAAAGTAAAAAATCAGTGTCATGAATATGCAAATCAATCAATGCACCACCTGATTTTTCCTGGTTTAAAAGCCAGTCTTCCCATGCCCATGTTGGAATTGGTGAAACTCTCCTCATTGAAATTGTTAATAATTTTCCGTATTTTCCGCTATCATAAATATCTTTTAAATATTTATACTCCGGCCAGAATCTTATAACCTGAGCAACTGCAAACCTTACATTATTTTTCTTGCAGATTTCAATCATTTCATTTGCATCTTCTACTGTTAATGCAATTGGTTTTTCACATATTACATCTTTTTTTGCCTCTGCTGCCTTTATAACATATTCTTTGTGTAAAAAAGTTGGAAGACAAACATCAATCAAAGTTATATCCTCTTTTTTTATAAGTTGGTCAGGGTCAAAATAAGGTATTGTTTTAAATTTAGTAGCAAGTGATTTTGCCTTATCTCCTCTAATGTCTGCAATACCTGCAATTTTAACATCAGGTAGTTGCGAATAACATAAAGCATGCATATTACCCATAAATCCTGCTCCTATTATACCTACTTTCACCATCTTCCCCTCCTTTTTATTTTTTATTTAAGCATAAGCATTGCTATTGTCAAATATATACCAGTTCCAATAATATCAGCAAGAGTTGTAATTAAAGGTGCACTTGCTGTTGCAGGGTCTTTTTTTAATTTTGTAAAAATAAATGGTAATGCCATTCCCATTAAACATCCTGCAATTACATTTAAAACCATTGATAAAACAACAACTTTACAGACCTCATACCCTCCTCTTATAATACCCATAATAGAAATCCCAAGTCCCATAGTTAATCCAAGTAATAAAGCAATAATAATCTCCTTCCCAAGCATTTTAAACCAGTCGGCAACTTTTATTTTTCCAAGAGCCATTGACCTTATTATTAAAGTTGCTGATTGACTCCCTGCATTTCCCGCTGTATCAATAAGAACAGGTAAAAAAGTAACAAGAACAACATATTTTGCAATTATTTCATCAAATCTGTTTATAATTCCACCAGTAAAAAAATCCATAAAAAGTAAAAAGATAAGCCAGGATACTCTACTTTTATAAAGATTTTTAATAGGTGTTTTTAAAAGGTCTGTTATTAATTCAATACCTGCTGTTTCAGGAGTAATAGCAAACATTTTAGTAACATCTTCTGTATGCTCCTGTTCAACCACATTTAAAACATCGTCAACTGTTACTATTCCAAGTAAAATTCCATCTTTATCCAAAACAGGTAGAACAATAAGGTCATACTTTCTCATTAAACTTGCTGCTTCTTCCTGGTCCTTATCTGCCTCAATTGCTATAAAATGAAAATCCATTATTTTTTCAATTTTTTCACTTGGCTCAGAAAGAATTATTTTGCTTAAAGGTATATCATCAAGCAATTTCCAGTTTTCATCAACAACATAAACAATATTAATTGTTTCTGCATTTTTCCCAAACTCTCTTATATGCTGTAATGCCTGCTCAACAGTCCAGTCCTTTTTTATTGCAACATAATCGGGCGTCATCAATCTACCAACACTATTTTCAGGGTATCCAAGGAGTTGCAATGCCTCTTTTCTTTCAGAATGTGGAAGAATATTTAACAATCTCTGAGCAACTATCCCTGGTAATTCTTCAAATAAATCTGTTCTCTCATCAGGTGGAAGTTCAGAAAGGATATTTCTTATATGTTCATCTGTTAATTTTGAAATTAAATCTTCTTTTATCAGAGGACTCAATTCATCAAAAACATCAGCAGATAATTTTTTTGGAAGGAGACGAAATACTATAATTCTATTTTCTTCATCTATTTCTTCAATTAATTCAGCAATATCAGGGCTTGGCCATTCAATAAGTGCTTCTTTAAGATTATGCCAGTCCTTATTCTCTATCAATTCAAGTATTTCATTTTTTAAAAGTTTTTTTACAAATCTTTCTTCTGCCATTTTTTTCCTTTTTAATCCTTTAAATTTTAATATCTATCAAATATAGAAGTCAATTTTAATTTTTCAGGGTATAATTTAAATAGTATGGAAAGATTTAAACTGGTATCAAATTTTAAACCATCAGGAGACCAACCAAAAGCAATTGAAAAACTTGTTAAAAATTTAGAAAAGGGAGAGAAACACCAAATTTTACTTGGAGTTACTGGAAGCGGAAAAACATTTACAATGGCAAATGTTATTGCTGCTGTTAACAAACCAACTCTTATAATTTCCCATAATAAAACACTTGCAGCCCAATTATACAGTGAATTTAGAGAATTTTTCCCTGAAAATAAGGTTAGATATTTTGTAAGTTATTATGATTATTATCAACCAGAAGCATATATTCCAGAAACAGATACATATATTGAAAAGGATGCATCAATTAATGAAGATATTGATAGATTACGACTTGCTGCAACAAGTGCAATTTTATCAAGTAGAGATGTAATTATAGTTGCAAGTGTTTCATCTATATATCCAATAGGAAGTCCTGAAGACCACAAAGCAATGATGCTACATCTATCTAAAAATCAAATAATAAACAGAAGATATGTAATTGAGCGACTTATTGAAATTCAATATGAAAGAAATGATTTTGATTTAACAAGGGGGAAATTTAGGGTAAGAGGAAATACAATTGAAATAATACCTTCTTATGAAGAAATAGGAGTTAGAATATGGATAATTGGAGATAAAGTTGTTAAATTGCAGAGATTTGAACCTTTAACTGGGAATATAATTTCAGAAGAGGAAGAGATTTATATATATCCTGCAAAGCATTTTGTAACTCCAAAGGATAAACTTCAAAGAGCAATTGAATCAATAAAAAAGGAATTAGAGGAGCGTGTTGAATATTTTAAAAAGAATGGTAAATTACTTGAAGCAGAACGACTTGAAATGAGAACAAACTATGACCTTGAGATGCTTGAGGAGGTTGGTTATTGTCATGGAATAGAAAACTATAGCAGACATCTTGCTGGAAGATTACCTGGTGAAAGACCTGAAGTTTTACTTGATTATTTTCCAGATGACTATTTAATTTTTATAGATGAATCACATGTAACTGTTCCACAAATAAGAGGAATGTATTTTGGAGACAGGTCAAGAAAAGAGACACTTGTTGAATTTGGATTTCGTTTACCAAGTGCTCTTGATAATAGACCTTTAAAATTTGAAGAATTTGAAAAGATGGTAAATCAGGTTATTTATGTATCTGCAACACCTGGTAAATATGAACTTAAAAAATGTGGTGTTGAAAGAATTGGAGAGAGTTCACCTTTAATTGCAGAACAGATAATAAGACCAACAGGACTTGTAGACCCACCAATAATTGTAAGACCAACTTCAAATCAAATAAATGATTTAATAACAAGAATAAGGGAAAGAATAAATAAAAAGCAGAGAGTCCTTGTAATAACAATAAGTAAACACCTTGCTGAAGAAATTGCTGATTATTTAAAAGAATTCAATATAAAGGTTCAGTATATACATTATGAAATAGATACACTTGAAAGAGTTGAAATTCTAAAAGGATTAAGGGAAGCAAAATTTGATGTTCTTGTAGGTATAAATCTTTTAAGAGAAGGGCTTGATTTACCTGAGGTTTCTCTTGTTGCAATTCTTGATGCTGATAAAGAGGGATTTTTAAGAAGTGAGACAGCATTAATACAGATAGCAGGAAGGGCAGCAAGAAGTGTTGATGGAGAAGTAATAATGTATGCAGATAAAATAACAGATGCAATGAAAGCAGCAATAGAAGAAACAGAAAGAAGAAGGAAGATACAGATGGAATATAATAAAAAACATAATATAATACCAAAATCAATTGAAAAGCCAATATATAAAAGTTTGGTTGAAATTCTTGGGGGGAAAAGTAAAATAAAGGAAAAGGAAGAGAGATTAAAAGAGGAAGAATATTATGGAAAGGATTTAATTAAAATTATAAAACAACTTGAAAGAAAAATGATGGCAGCAGCAAAATCACTTGATTTTGAAACAGCAATTTATTACAGGGATAAAATAAAGAAACTGAAGGAAGAAAGATAATAAAAATAAAGGAATTTAAAATGGTTGGATTTTTTAGAATTTCAAAACCAGACCCTTTAGAGTATGAGAAAAGAAAGAATTTTAAAGGACTTATAAAACTTTTAAATTATAAGGATGACCCTTATATAAGATGGAAATCAGCAGAAATACTTGGAAAATATAAAATTAAAGAAGCTGTCCCTTATCTTATAAAAAAACTTGATGACCCTGATTGGCATGTTAGGGCAAAGGTATCCGAAGCACTCGGTATTATTGGAGAAGTTTCATCAGTTGAACATTTACTTGACCATATAAATGATGAAAATATTGAAGTAAGACGCTCAATATGTTATTCACTTGGAAAATTAAAAAATAAAAAAGCAACACCAAAACTGATTCAATTGATAAAAGATAAAAATAGATTTATTCAGAAAGCAGCAATTGAGGCGATTGGAGAGATACAAGATGAAAGTGCTTTTGAAGAATTGATAAAAAATGCTAAAAATAAACCACCAGAAATAAAACTCTTAATTGCAGAAACACTTGGTAAAATTGGGAAAAATTTGATAAAGAGAATGATAAATTTACTTGAGAAAACAGAGGATAAAGATATAAAATGGATAATAATAAAGGCAATTGGAGAAATAGGAAATAAAGAGGCAGGACCTATATTGATGAAAAATTTGAAAGATGCTTATTATGAAATAAGAGAGGCATCTGCAGAAAGTTTAGGGAAAATAAAATATGACCAGGCAATTGATAGTTTGATTGAAATTTTAAATGATAATGAATGGATTGTTAGAAAAAAAGTAGTTGAGGCAATTGAAAGAATAGGGAACAAAAAAGCACTTCCTTATCTATATGAACTTGAAAAAAAAGAAAAAGTAGAAGATGTCAAAGTAAAAATAAAAGAAGCCATAAAAATCCTTGAAACTCAATAAATTTTTTTCTTTTTAATTTTAAGGATATTTGCAGATAAAGGTCTGAAATAAAAATCAAAATCCTTACCTTTTACAACAGTTTCTTCTTTAAAAATTTTAACCTCTTCTTTTGAAAAATCATTTTTTGAAGTCGGATTGGCACCTGTCATTGTTAGGACTTCACATTCATTTTCAATCTCACAATCAATTCTTATATTTACATCAATCTCATTTTCTATTTTCCTGTTTATAACAGAAATAAAAATATTTTCTGTATCTTGGCTTGCACACACATCAATATAAGGAATTTTGGTAAGTTTAACTTCTCTATATTCTGAATTATATGTTTCGCTTTCAGTATATGTTGAAATGAGAAATTTTCCAGTATTATTTGAATAAAGTAAGAAAGCATAATAAATTGGTGTTAAAAATAATCCATCTTTGCTTGTTTTTATAGCACCAATAACATTTACAAGTTGAGCAAGATTAGCCATTTTAACAGTATTACAATGCCTCTGCAATATATGAAAAACACCACAAGCAAAGAGTCCATCAGAAAGATTATAATTTTCTTCATTTTCAATTTTCTCCCTCCATATATTCCATTCATCAAATGCAATTTTTATATCTTTTTCATTTCTCAAATAACTTTTACCAACTTCTATTACATTCTCAAGAAGAGAAATCCTTTTTTCAATAAAATATGGTAATGCAACAATTTTATAATGATTTTCAAATTCAGGCGATACATAAATATGAAGTGAAATAAAATCAATAATTTCTCCACATCTTTTTATAACCTCTAAGTCCCATTCCGGATTATTCCCACCAACTGCAATTGTTTCAATTTCAGGGTCTATTTTCTTTATAAATTGTGAATATTCTCTCGCTTTCTCTCCATAATTTTCTGGATTTGTATATCCATGTTGCCATTTACCATATATTTCATTACCAAGTCCCCAGTATTTAACCTTAAAAGGTCTTTCATTTCCATTTATTTTTCTTAAATTTGCATAATATGTATTTCCATCATAATTACAATACTCAACCCAATTTAGTGCTTCATCAAGTGTTCCTGTTCCAAAATTTAAACAAATATATGGTTCTGCATTTATCATTCTACAATATTTTATAAATTCATCTGTCCCAAAATGGTTATTATCTTCTGCAATCCATGCTGTATCAAGTTTCTTTGGCCTTTTTCCCTTTGGACCTATACCATCAATCCAGTGATAATTTGATGCAAAATTTCCACCAGGCCATCTTAAAATAGGAACATTTAATTTTTTTATAACTTCAAGGACATCTTTCCTAAAACCATTTTCATCTGATAAAGGAGAATTTTCATCATAAATTCCAC
>JBMFMQ010000078.1:0-6775 GCA_049970595.1 Candidatus Ratteibacteria bacterium
GGGCAAAAAGCGCCAGAAAAAGCCCTTGGGGTTGTTTTAAACCCCAGTGCTTTATATGTTGTTCAGTTAGTATTTACTAATAATTATACCATTTTTCAGCAAATTTTAAAAATTAAATTTATTTATGCTTTTATAACTTTTAGTGATTTCTCCTTATATACATTTCTCGTGTCAACTATTAAAGGAACACATTCATAAATTATTTTATAATCAACATTGGAGTGGTCTGTTACAATAACTGCAAGGTCATATTCTTTTAGTTTTTCTTGAGAAAATTCTATTGAAGAGATTTGCTTATCATATTGTCTTGTCTTTTTAACTTCTTTTACATAAGGGTCGTAATAATCAATTTTATCAAATCCTTTTTTTTCAAGGATTTTCATTATTTTAAAAGCCGGTGATTCTCTAATGTCATCAACATCTCTTTTATAAGCAATACCAACTATTAAAACCTTACTTCCCTTTATTGATTTTCCCTGTCTATTTAACCCATCAATACATTTTTCAACAACATAATAAGGCATCATTGTATTTATTTCACCAGCAAGTTCAATAAATCTTGTAGTAAAATCATATCTTTTTGCAATCCATGTTAAATAAAATGGGTCAATAGGAATACAGTGTCCACCAAGCCCTGGTCCAGGATAAAAGGGTTGAAATCCAAATGGTTTTGTTTTTGATGCTTCTATAACCTCCCAGATATCTATACCCATTCTATCAAAAAGCATTTTTAATTCATTAACAAGTGCTATATTAATAGCCCTATATATATTTTCAAGTAATTTTGTTGCTTCTGCCACTTCTGTTGATGAGACAGGCACCACTTTATCCACTATCTGTGAATAAAGTTCAATTCCAATTTTTTTACAGTTTTCTGTAATCCCACTAACAACTTTTGGAATTGTTTTTGTATTATAAATAGGATTTCCAGGGTCCTCTCTTTCTGGAGAGTAAATTAGAAAAAAATCCTTTCCCACTATAAGCCCGCTTTTTTCAAGTTTTGATAAATATATCTCCCTTGTTGTTCCCGGATATGTTGTTGATTCAAGTGAAATTATATGTCCTTCCCTTAAGTTTTCATATATATCATTTGCAGTGTTATAAAGATAGGTCAAATCAGGTTCTTTGTAAGGTGTAACTGGTGTTGGAACACATATTATAATTGCATCTACTTCTTTTAATCTTTTCATATCAGTTGTGGGGAGAAAATTTTGAAGTAAAGATTTAATTTTTTCCTCAGATATATAATAAATATATGAATCTCCTTTTCTTAATTTTTCAATCTTTTCTTCATCTATATCAAATCCAATAACTTTAAAACCACTTTCAACAAATCTTATCACAATAGGAAGACCAACATATCCAAGACCAATTACTCCTACTTTTATTTTCTTTCCTCTTATTTTATTTATCAAATTTTCAATCTTTACCATCATCCCTCCTTTTCCAGTTTTATAATTTCTCCTTTAGCAAGATTTATAATATAACATTCAATCATCTTTTTATTAAAAATTTTTCTGACACCATTTTTATAAATTTCTAACTGTTTTCTATATTCATCTATTGACTTTAAATATGTCTTAAATTCATAAATTTTTATTTTATCCTTTTCAATAAAAATTTTGTCAATAACTCCTTCGTAAATTTTATCCTCTATCTCATAAATAAAAGGAAATTCACTTTTAACTTTATCAGAAACCTTTTCATTTATCACTCTTTCAATTTCCTTATTTTCTTTAATTTTTTCAAAAATTTTTAATATTTCTTGTATGTAATAATCTGGTTTTTCTGTTTCTTTTTTCAAATAAAATATAACTCTTTCTTTAATTTTCCTATCATCATATTCTAAAAAACCATTGCTTATCTGGTGGATAATTTTGTGTATTATTGTTCCAACTATTGTTTCATACAAATTAGTTCCACGATTTTTCTTTTCTTTTGTAAAAGATGATAATTTTGTATATCTTGCAGGAATTTTAATTTCAAAATTTTCTGTTTTCCCCTTAAATTCAAGTGGTTCACTTTTTTCAAATTTATATGGATAATTACCTGCAAAACTTTCTATTTTTTTGAATAATTCTCTCTTTTCAAATTTTATTCCTGAAATAAAAAGAAATTGCATCGCTCTTGTCAAAGCAACATATAAAATCCTTTTTTCTTCTTCTATCATTTCTTTTTTAAAAATATCTTCAAATTCTTTAAATTTCCTCTCTTTTAATCCATATATATATCCAGTTTCAACTTTTCTATAAAAGAAATCGTCAAGGTTTGAAATATAGTGGAAGTCCTCTATATTAGGGCAGAAAACAACAGGCGCTTCAAGTCCTTTAGCTTGATGAATTGTCATAATTTTAACAGCGTCCTGATGCACAGAAAAAATGTCTGCTTTTGGTTCCTGAGGATTTAAAGAAATTTCTCTAAAATTTTTTGAGATTTGATGATAGGGTAAATAAGATTGATTCTGTAATAATGATAAAAACTTTTCAGCATTTGCATATTGTTGAATACTTAAATCATTCCAAAAACCAATCTCGTAAAGTATATTTTCCATTAAAAAAGATATATCCATTTCATTCATCAATTTTCTCCAGTTTTCAATCTTTCTTTCGGTTATTTTAAAAATTGAATTCTTAAGATTCCAGATTGAATATTTATCTGAAGGGTCTATCAAGGCAAAAAGTAAAGAAAGCAAAAATTTTATTTCGGATTCCTGATAAAATCCAATTCCACCAAGTATAACATACGGAATATTATATTCTTTAAGTTTATCTTCAAGAATTTTAAACTTTTCCCCTCTTTTTCTAATAAGAATGATAATATCCTTCAATTCAAGTTTTCTTTGATTATTTATACCTCTATCAAAAACATATATATCACCCTTTTTTAAAAGATAACAGATTTTATTACATATCCAGTCATATTCTTCATTTTTCTCTTTAAATATTCCAATTTCTACTTTTGTTGGCAGATTTTTAATTTTTCCAGAAAAAATAAGTTCTTCTCCTTTCCAGTCCCTTTCTCCATCAAAAACTTTATTTACAAAATTAATTATTTCTTCTGTGCTTCTGTAATTTTCCTTTAACTTTTCTGATATATAAAAACCTTCAAGTGATTTTTTTGCTTCTTCAAAAACACTTCTTTCAGCACCTCTAAATTTATAAATTGACTGTTTTTTGTCTCCTACAATAAAAATCCCATAATTTTCCATTTCTTCTGCTTTAGCACCAAAACCTGATTTCCATTCATCTAAAAGGGTTTGTATTATCTTCCACTGAAGTAAATTTGTATCCTGAAATTCATCCACAAAAATGAAATTTATATTTTCATCAAAATCTTCAAGAATTAAAAGTGCATTTGAAATATCGTTTAATATTTCATAGGAAAATATTTCAAGGTCATTAAAGTCAAGATATCCAAGTTTTTTTTTAAGTTCAAGATATTCTCTGTTTAAAATTTCATAAAATTCCGATAACAATTTTGTTATTTCAGATTGTGGAAATGGGCTACCAAGAAAAACATAGGGATGTAATTCTTTTAATTTAAACATTAATTCTGAAAACCTGTTTAACTTTATCTTTTCTAATATTTTATAAAGAATTCTTATACCTTCTGGGATATAAATTGTTTTAATAAATGCTTCATTAAAAAGTATATTGCTTTCTCTTTTGTCAATTATTTGAAAGAAAGGGTCAATGTTTAAAAGGAAATAAAACCTTTTTAAGATTTTCTTTCCAAAAGAATGAATTGTGGAAAAGTTTAATCTTAAAAGAATATTTTCAACTTCAACTTTTTCCTTTTCAGATAAATTTTTATATTCATTATTTAAAATTGAAGAAATCAATCTTTCCTTTAGTTCTATTGCAGCATTTTCAGAAAATGTCATACCAATAATCTTTTTCAAAATTTCATATGAACCATATTTATTTTTTAAATCAATAATATCCTTGATTATTGAATATGTTTTACCTGTTCCTGCCGATGCTTCTCTAATAAATGCTTTAAATGGAAATTTATTTTCCATAGATACACAACTGCTTATATTCACACCCATATTCACAATTTTCAGTTTTTGGAATAAATTGGAATTTCCTTTTTAAAATATTTTCACTTATTCCATTTAAAAATTGATCAATTTTATTCATATAATCAAATTTTTTATCTGAAAAATCAAAAACTTTTATATATTTGTTTTCTTCCTTTTCAATAAAACTGAAATTCCAGATTTCCCCATTTATTTGTTGATATAAGATATTATTCAATTTTGAGTAAATCAATACATATAAAGGCAGTTGAATATTTTTATTCTTCATAAAGTCATTTTCTGTATAAAAATAATCAGTATATGTTCCTGTTTTAATATCAATAATAGTTGTTTTCCCATTCTTTTTTGCAAGTATATCAATTCTTCCCTTTAATCTCCACATTTTACTTTCAAATTCAATATCATTTTCAAATTCGCAAAAAATATTACCAGACCAGTCATTAATTATTTTTTCAAATTTATTCAAAACTTCTAATGCCCTTAATTCAACTATATTTTTATATATTGAAGAGATTTTATTTTCATCTAAAAATTTTTCTGTTTTTCGGAATAAAGTGGTTTTAAATTTCTCTTTATATTCTTCTATTTTTTCCTTTTCAATAGGGTTGCCTTTTTCATATTCAAATGTTTCTCTAAAACTTTCGTGAATTATAATTCCCCAGAGAGTTGGTATTTCCCTTATACTTGGTATTCTGTATGGTTCAATTTTTTCTACATTTTTTAAATAAAATTTATATGGACATTTAAGTAATGACTCTAAATCAGTAATTCTTATACAAAATTTGTTATTTTTTATATACAGATTTTCAAATTTATCAATATCTATTTTGATTTCAAATATTTTTCTTGATGTACTCAAAAAATTCTGAAAGATAAGTTGTTTTGGTTTTAAATCAAAAATAAATATTGATTTCATCTGAAGCCTATCCTCTATTTTTGAAGGATATGTAAAAATTACTTTCTCATGTTCATTTTTTATTCTATAAAAATCACTCCTATCCCTTGCAACTCTTTTTTCAAAATAATCAAGTCCAAGTTCTTTCTTGGTTCTTTCTGGAAGGAAAAACTCTTCTATTTTTGGAGAATTTGGGAAATTTTCTTCTGTTGCTCCAGAGAAAAAACATAATTTCTTTTCAATTCCTAAACTTTCTATAACGCCACTCACTCTAATTCCTTCTCCTTTCCCTTCTTCAATTTCAACCATTTCAAGTAATTTTCTCATTAAATTTATAAATTCTTCTTTCGTAAGATTATATGAACCATTCATTTTTTTTATTATTCTTTCAAATTCTAATTTTATTTCCTCTTCAGATGGTTGCCATCCTGTTTTTTCAAGAATTTTTTCAATAATTTCTTTCCAATCGTTCAAACTCATTTTTTCATTTCTTAATAATTTAATACATTCCTTAATAATGTCTAAATTACTATCAGATAATTTTTCAAAATCGTCTTTATAAAAACCTGTATTTTCAAATCTTTCCCTTGAAATTTCTGAAAATTTCTCAAGACCTTTTTTATTTATTTTTGTAAAATAAGGACAGGTTAGAATATTCATTAAATTATTCCAGTCATAAGTATCTGAAAAAATAAAGAATTCAAAGATAGAAGATATAGATGGTTCATATGTAAAGGAATATCCAGGTATCAATTCAACAGGTAAATTGAATCTTGAAAAAATTCTTTTTATATGATTTCTATAATCAGGCATATTTGGACAGGTAATCATAATATCATCAAGATTTAATTTTTTATTTTTCTTAAATTCTTCATTTATCAAATATATAATTCCTTTAATTTCTTCTTCTTTTGTCGGGAAATTAAAACATTCAATCTCAGTTTCAAATGTTTCGCCCTTAACCTTTTCAACTTCCCATTTGGTTATCCCATTCAGAAATTTCAATGTTTCATCAACAATCAATTCTTTTGTATCAGGAGAAAAATAAGAAGGGTCAAAATAACAAATGAGAGTGTTTTTACTTGATTTTATTAATTCAGAGATAAAATTTCTCTGGTAATCGGGAAATTCAAGAAAATTTTCCAAAATGACATTTTCAAAGTTTATCTGTTTAATATATTTTTCTCCTTCTCTGTAAATATCTTCAAGGTCAATTAAATTGTTTTTAAACAGAAAATTTTCATACTTTTCAAAAATCTCAAGAGCAAATTCTATATTTTTTTTATTCTGTTCAAATTTGAAATCAGGTAGACATTTTTTAATTTCTGAAATATCTGATGGACAAAAGGAAGCAATTTTCAATTCCTTTATAAAATTTAATATAATCTTTGCAAGTCCCTCATCTGAATATGTTGTTCTTTTCTTTCTCTCGTTTTTTAAAATTTCAAGTATAATAAGATATTTTTCTATATCAGAAATAACTCTTTTAGGGCTATTTTCATAAATAAGTTTTAAACTTATAGATTTAAGTGTAAACATTGGAGGCAACTGGTTTTTTTTAAATTCTTTTAAAAATCTGATTTTAAAATCCTGTAATTTACAGAAATTTGATGTAAGATAGATAAATTTTTCTTCAATATTTAATTTTTTTATTTCTTCAAGAAGGAAAGAACTTTTATTTTTAAAATTCAAAGGGAATAAATAAATTTTTTTCATTTTTATGATATAATATACCTGAAAATTTAGATTTTTTCAACAATTGTAGATACTTACTTAACCACATATAAAGCACTGGAATTGTTTCGGTAATACCAAGGCAGTGGGGAAAAACATAAATA
>JBMFMQ010000079.1:0-6747 GCA_049970595.1 Candidatus Ratteibacteria bacterium
CTGTGTTTCATGTATTTCTTTGAGTAATTTTGTATACCTTTCATCCATTTCTCTTATTATTTCCTGTGCCCTTTTATTCCCTTCGTCTATCATCCTCTGGGTCTCTTTTATTAAATCCTTTGCTCTCTCATCCTCTGTTTTTATCAATTCATCTGTTCTTTTCCCTAAAACAATAGGCAAAACAATAGCAACTACTACACTTAAAAATCCTAAAAAGAAACTTAAAAAAATAATTGCTTTTTCCATAATTATATTTTACCTTTTTATTATGTTACAAGTTTATTTACCACAAAGAATTTGTCAAGTCAAATTCGCTACGGAATCTGAAAATCATTGAGGGATGTGGGTTATTCTTACGGAAGACAGACCTCAGAGATGTGAAATTGTAAAAATTATAAAGGGTATTAAAAAATATTTCATCAAAGATTTAAGATTTTTTGTGCATTTAAATATAATATTTTTCTGCAATCTTCTTCTGAAATTCCACTTCCTAATAAAGCACCAATATAATAATGATGATTAAACCATGGAAAGTCAGTTCCAAAAAGAATTCTATCAGAACCAATTTCAGCAACAAATTTTTCAATAATTCCCCTCTCGTCAATTACTGCTGTTAATTCAAGATATACATTCTCATATTTTTTTACAAATTCAATTGCTTTTTCCCATTCACCATGAAGAGAATGACCTAATATCAGAGTTAAATTTTTAAATTTTTTTAATATTTTTTCTACCTCTTCTTCTCCATCATAAACACTTCCACCCCATGTATGTGTTAAAACAATAAGTTTATTTTTATCAGCAAATTCAAAAACATCTTTATATCTATCATCTGAAAGGCAAACCCTATGATAATCAGGAAGGAGTTTAAACCCAACATATATATCTCTGTATCTATCAAATGTTTCTAAATCTTTCTTAATTGTTTCAGGATAATTTGGGTTTATTCCACAATATGCTTTAAAATTTTCAGGATATTTTCTAACTGCTTCAATATTATATATATTTCCTTTTTCTGGATAAAAAAGTGAATAATGATGACAGAAAATAATCATTTTAACTCCAGATATTTCCATTCTTTTTGCCATAATATCTGGTTCTGAATAAGGCATATGACTTCCATAGAAAAGACCCATATGACAGTGAATATCTATAATAGGACAATCTTTCAGTTTACCCTTTTCAAGAAATTGGATCCAGAGTTTATTCATATTTAATTTCATTTATTATTCTTTCTATGTTTAGATAAGCAATCTTTTCTTTATCCTCTTTTTCAATTTCTGCATGAACTATCTGTAAAATTGATGACTCAAAATATCTTTCAGGAAAACCACTTCCAAAAACAATTCTTTCTGCACCAAACTTTTTAACCGTTTCCTCAATTCCTCCTTCCTGTAAAGATAGTAAACTTGATTCTAAATATACATTTTGAAATTTTTCAAGTAATGGCCAGGTAAAACGATTTGTATTCCATATCCCAATATTACATAAAATACAGGTTAATTCCGGAAAATCAGTTAATATTGAATATACATCATTATAATCAACTGAAAAACCACTTGAAATATCAAGAAAAACAGGGAATTTTCTATACTCAAGTTCAGATAAAAAATCACCAAAGGTTATCTTACTTAAAATATAATTATGCTTCTTTGGAAAAAAGTTGAAACCTACAATTTTTTCATTTTTTATTTCTTTAAAATCTATTCTTTTAATTTCATCTGTTTGAAAAGGCAAAAGAGTAAGTAGTCCATAAAATTTTTCTGTTTTAGCAACTTCTTTAATTAAAATTTTATTACCAAATTCAGGATGAACATCTCTTTGGGAAATATGATAAACAATACCTTTTTTTATATTTAATTCTTCCATTTTCTGATGGATTTCTTTTAAAGATACAGATATTCTATATTTATCATCTTTTAAATTACCAAACCAGATATTTACATCAAAAAATTCAATACTCATTTTTTATATGCCTCTTCCACTGCCTTTTTCAACATTTTTATTTTTTCTTTTAAATCATTTTCTCTCCAGTCAGGATTAACAGAAACAAAAACTGTTTTGCTTAAGTTTTCAATTGATTTTGGATACATCTCTTTTGTATATGTATGTCTTAAATTTTGATTTTCTGGGAAATTATATGGATTTAATCTATCCTTATGCCATATCCTTTTTTCTAGAACAGGTTTCCAGTCAAACCATACATGTTTTCCTGAATCAATTGGTCTGTATCCACCAGAAATTTCAGCAAATTTTTTAGCGATATTTTCATTTTCAAATTTGAAGGGTATCATCACTCCACAGTCACCATTTATATCATTAGAAGGAGCAAATTCAATTCCTGGAACATTTTTCAACTCCTCCATTATTCTCTTTTTATTTTTTCTTAAGTCCTTTAATATTTTATCCAGTCTTTTTAACTGAACTCTCATTATTGCACCCATAATTTCACTTGCGCGGAATTGAAATCCAAGAAAGATTGGTATTGAAAATTCACCAGCATATGGTCTAAAGGCAGTTCCACTATCATGAAATATACTTGCTTTTTCATAAATTATTCTATCATCTGTTACTAAAGCACCTCCTTCACCACAACTTATAATTTTGAAATAATTAAAACTATAAGCACCTGCATCTCCCCAACTTCCAAGTCGTTTCCCTTTAAAATTTCCACCAACTGCCTGACAGCAATCTTCAAGAACTTTTAAATTATATTTTTTTGCTATTCCCATTATTTTTTCCATATTACATGGAAAACCAACCATATGGACAGGAATAATCGCTTTTGTATTTTTTGTTATTTTTTTCTCTAAATCTATTGGGTCCATTGTACATGTTTCATCAACTTCCACTACAACAGGAATTGCACCTACAAGAAGAACTGAACTTGCTGTTGCCATAAATGTATAAGAGGGAATTAAAACTTCATCTCCTGGTCCTATATCAAGTCCTACAAGTCCACAAATTAAAGCAGCAGTTCCTCCACCATTCATAAGTAAAGCATATTTTTTCCCAATTTTTTTAGCCCATTCTTTCTCAAATTTATCACATTCACTTAATTTCCCACTTTTAACCCTAAATAATTCTTTACTTTTTATAACTCTTTCAACCGCATTTACTTCTTCTTTACCTATTCTATACATAAAACCTCCTTTCTTTTCACATTCTAAATTGTAAGAATGTGATATAATATAAAATTTTTAATTTTCTCTTCCTGTATAAATATTAAATCTTTCTCCTCTTGCAAATCCAATCAATATAATTTTAAACTTTTCTGCAATTTCAATTGAAAGTGATGTAGGAGATGAAAAAGATATAATTGAAGAAAAATTTGCTCTTTTTGCCTTGAAAACAATCTCTGAACTTATTCTTCCAGAAGTTAACAAAAATTTATCCTTTGTTTCAAAATTATTTAAAATTGCCTTTCCTATAACCTTATCAACTGCATTATGTCTTCCTATATCCTCACTAAAAAAATATACTTTATCTCCATCCGATATTCCTGCTGAATGGACACCTCCAGTTTTTTTATACATCTGACTCATATTTTGAAATTCTTTCATAATTTTTATAATATCAAATTTTTCAATATCAAAATAACCCTTTTTCACTTCAACAATATCCTCTATATGAAAAAATGATGAAAAACATGATGAACCAAGAGACAAAACATTTTTTTCAATTTTTTTTTCAATTTCAACCATACAATTATTTTCTATTATCTTTAAATTCTTTATATCATCCTTTTTTTCAATATAACCATTAGAAAAGAAAAAACCATATATAAGTGGCTCAATATCAACAGGAAAACACATAATTCTGAAAAATAAATTCCCATTTATATATATGTTTAACTGCTTTTCAACAACTATATCATCAATAACATTTTCTTTTTCCAATTTTCTTACCCTTATTATTTCTCTTTTTTCAATTTCCATTATTTTTCAAGATATTCAACAATTACCCTTTCTCCCTTTTTCTTTTTCTCACCTTTTTTTAAATATAAAATTGCATTTGAATAAACAACTGATGATAAAACACCTGATTTCTGGGAAGGATATGGAGTTATATAAACATCGGCATTTTCAACTTCAGCAATAACCCTTAAAAATTCATCCCTATCTGTTTTATTTTCAACATCCTCTTTTAAAATACCTGTAAATTTAAATCTTTCAGGGATACTTCTTCCTGTCATTTTATATAAAGAAACTTTAACAAGATTTTCAAAATTTATATATGTAGAAACAGGATATCCTGGAAGTCCAAAAATAATTTTTCTTCCTTTTTTACCGAAAAATGTTGGT
Source organism: Candidatus Ratteibacteria bacterium (assembly GCA_049970595.1). GTDB lineage: Bacteria > Ratteibacteria > UBA8468 > B48-G9 > JAFGKM01 > JAMWDI01. Next base: position 4,305 of record JBMFMQ010000079.1, read on the forward strand.
TTACCAGGTTTTACAGCAACCTTATGAAATATCATTTTAACCTTATTTTTTTCAAGTATATCAACAACAATATCATATTTACCTTCACTAACCCCTCCTGAAATTATAAATAAATCATATAAAAGACCTTTTTTTATAAATCTATCAAGTATTTCAGGTGTATCTTTTGAAATTCCAAGAATTTTAGGGTTTCCACCATATTTTTTTGTTAAAGCATAAATTGAATATGAATTTGAATCATAAATCTGACCTTCTTTTAATCTTTCTCCAACTTTTCTTATCTCATCTCCTGTTGAAAGTATTGCAACAGATGGCTTTTTATAAACAATTATTCTTTTCTTTCCAAGATATGCAAGAAACGAAAAAACAGATGAATCAATAAATGTCCCTTTTTTTATAACAATGTTTCCTTTTTTAATATCTTCACCTTTTTTTGATATATTCTCTCCTTTTTTTAATTCCTTTTTTATTTTTATATATCTTTTTCCATCCTTAATTATTTCTTCTGTATCCTCAATTTTTATAACAGAATCACAATTTTTTGGAATTTTTGCACCAGTCATTATTGAAACTGCTTTACCCTTTTCAATAATTAAATCCTTACTTTCACCTGCTTTAATTTCATCAACAACTTCAAGATATATAGGATTTTCAAAAGTAGCACCAATTGTATCCTTTTGTAAAACTGCAAATCCATCCATTGCACTTCTATCAAAGGAAGGAATATCAAAATAACTTATTATATCTTCTCCAATAACCCTTCCAAGAGAATCAATAATATCAATTTTTTCCTTCCCTAAAACAGGCGTATTTTCCCATATCAATCTTTTCGCTTCCTCTATCGTTACCATTTTTCTCTTTTAAATTAACCTCCAATTTTACACATTAAAAAAGGCAATTTCTCTTTCACCATATTATGTCTTTCAGGTTTTTCATTATATATAAATTCCATTATTTTTTCTTCAATAAACTTTCTATCCTTTCTTATAATATACCTTAAATCCAAATTTTTTTCAGATGAAAGGCATAAAAATAATCTCCCATCAGTTGTCAATCTTATTCTATTGCACATATTACAGAAAGGTCTACTTAATGGTGTTATAATTCCATAAATACCTTTATAATTTTCAACTTTAAAATAAATTGTGTTTGGTGAAAAATTTTTTTCTCTTTCAATAAATTTTATATTATATTTTCCTTCAATCATTCTTATAACTTCTTTTCCACTTATAAAATATTTTTCCCATAAAAATTTATTTTCAGTTGGCATAAGTTCAATAAATCTAACAGCAATTTTATAAAAATCACCAAATTTTAAAAATTCAAAAATTTCATCATCATTTATCCCTTTTAAAAGAACAACATTTATTTTTAATTTGAAACCATCTTCAACTGCCTTTTCAATCCCATCTATAACTTTTTCAAATCCATCAATACCTGCTATAAATTTAAACTTTTCTCTATCAAGTGTATCTAAACTTACATTTATTCTTTTTATTTTTGTTTTTTTAATTTCTGAAATAAATTCAGAAAGAAAAAATCCATTTGTTGTAATTGAAATGTCTTCTATTTCTTTTAATTTTGATATTTCATTTAAGATGAAAGATATATTTCTTCTTAAAAATGGCTCTCCACCTGTTATTTTTATTTTTTTAACTCCAAGATTTAAAAAAATTTTTACAATATCAAGGATTTCTTCAAGTTTTAAAATCTCTTCTTTTTTATTAAAAAAAATATTTTCTAACCAGCAGTATAAACATTTAAAATTACATCTATCTGTTACTGAAATCCTTAATGTATCAATCACTCTTCCGAATCTATCAATCATTTTTTTCACCATTTTTAAGAAATTTTAAAAGATATAATGAAAAAATTCCAGTAATAAATCCAAAACCTATATTTTTAAGCAAAGTCATTAAAACCATAGGTAAAATAATAAAATATCCAAGTTTTTTATTTATTTTTTCAAAACCTATTAGAAAATGCTCAAAATCCCACATAAATTAATAATACTCCTGTAATTGATTTAGCTGAATTTAGTTTTTCCTCACTTTTATACACTTCTCCATCGCTTTAGTTCTACCGAAACCATCCGAGTTCAAAGAAGAGTGCTAATCGGGGCGCTCGGATTGTTTCTCATTTACCTTCATTTTTACCGGTGGGTTTAGTTTGTTTTGACTCCCTATGTTTTTCTCCATTGCTTTAGTATTACCGAAACCATCCGAGTTCAGAGGAGAGTGGGAATCGGGGCGCTCGGATTTGAACCGAGGACCTCTTGGTCCCAAACCAAGCGCGCTTAACCAGACTGCGCTACGCCCCGCATATTTTATAGTAAGAATTTACTAAACCTCATTAGTTATCTTCCCTTTTTATATTATACCACATTCTTAAGTTTTTTTCTTAAAGGGGTTTAAACCCCTTTAAAATCCCCAAAAGGTATCAA
>JBMFMQ010000080.1:0-6733 GCA_049970595.1 Candidatus Ratteibacteria bacterium
TCATAATTTGGATATTTGTCTCTTATTACTTTTATTAACCTGGCCCATTCTTGGTAATTATTTAGTATTTCCTTGTCTATTAATTGCTTTGGAGATACTATGCCCTCCATTATACAAATATTCATAATTTTTTCAATTTTTTCTTTAGATGCCCAATCTTCTATCGGAGTTTTTATATACCAATTTTCTCCCTTTTTGAAAAATGAAAGAATTTTTTTCCCTTTTTTTATTTCAATCTCTTCAATATCTGACTTAAAAATATCAACAGGGATTATTCTTTTATCTCTTAAATCAAAAATATTTTTTTCAATTATCTCGTTTATGTCCCATTTATAAACAAGAAAAACATTTATTTTATCTTTTGTAACATATAAATAACTTCCAGTAGGTGTTTCATTACCAACATAAAGGATATATTTTTCTCCATTTTCCTCTATTTTAATTACTTTTTCTGGTTTTTCAAGTCCATACAGGGAAAAATCACTTATTCCTTCAATTTCTCTTTCAAATTCAAGGTTTGCTATTTTATTTATCAAATTTTCAACCTCATTTTTATCACACTGGTAATTTTTATCCTTTATAACCCAAAGCCCATCTGATTTTACTATTTCAATTTCCTTTTCCCCATTTTTTATAAATATGGATTTAATTTTATCTTTTTCTACTTTAAAAATTCTTTTACTTTCTGATTTCATTTTTTCCCTTTCAGAAGATGTTTTATTTTCATAAAAATAATAGAGAAAAAGGAAAAGCATGATAATAAAGAGAAAAATATTTTTTTTAAATATCCTCATTTTAGTAAAAAAGTTTTCTTTTGATTACTATAAAACTACCTATTCCAGTTATTAAAACAGGAACAATAAAAACTGGAAATAAAAATATAAATTTACCAGATTTGGAAGACAAAATTAATGGTTGATTTTCTTCTTTTTTTGGTCTTATTGAAATTAAAACCTCTTCTTCAGCAAGATAATTTATTGTATTAAGGACAAAATCTTTATTTCCAGAAAAATTTATAAATTTATCTGTAATAAAATCTGAATCACCAAAAACAGCAATTCTTGCCTTTAATCCCTCTTTATTTTCTTTTTCAACAACACAAGCAACTGGTAAAGGACCAGTTTTATCATTTTCATCAAATTTAATTTTGCCAGTTTCAATTTCTTTTATATTTTTTTCAGCCCATGAAGCATTACTTGTTTTTGCTAAAATATCACCTTTAACTCCAGATGGTAAATTTCCCTTTAAATTTAAACTTCTTGCTGTTGTAAAAATACATGCTAAATTAAAATCCTTTGTAATTTCATGATAAGGATAATTTATTATTAGTGGACTTAAAGCATCTCCAAGAAATCTTCTACTTGCAAGGTCAACAATTATATCATTTTCAATTTCAATTCCATAAAAATCAAGAAAATTTTTAATATTTGGGAAGTCCCCTGGCTCAAGGAATAAAATAAGTCTTTTACCTTTTTCAATATAATTTTTAATTTCTTCCAGTTCTTTTTCATTAAAATCAACCTTAATTCCACATATTGCAAGAATATCACAATCAATAGGTATGCCATCCCTTAAAATTAATGTTTGAGAAGTTTGGTAATTTTCTTCATCAAGATATTTTTTTAATTGACTTAAATTTTCATCTATACTTTTTTCACCATGCCCAATTGTAAAATATATTTTTTTCTTCTGTTTTTTTGTAAGTTTCAATATTGCTGAAGTTATATCTTTCTCATCCTTTGAATAAATTTTTTCGTAATTTTCGCCGCTTTTTATTAAAATTGTGTCATAACTTGTAATTCCATATTTTTTTGCAGTTAAAACATCTCTATCAGGGTCAATAAATTTATATTTTATAAATTTTGAGTTGGACTTATACAATTCAAGTATATCTTTTGTTTTTTCATCAATTTTTTCTTTATAAAAAGCAATAATTTCAACTGGCTGTTTTAAATTCTGAATAATTTTTTTTGTTTGAGGTGATATTGAATATTTTTTACTTTTAGTTATGTCAAATCTCTTATAATGTTTTAAAGATATTAGGTTAACAAAAGTCAAAATCCCAAAGGAAAAAATTAGCATTAAAAAAACATTAATTCTGTAAATAAATTTTTTTTCCATTTTAACCCCTGTATTTTTTTGAAATAAGTATTCTCAATGTTAAAAAAGAAAAGAAAAAACATACACTTATATAAAATATCAAATCCCTTGTATCAAGAATTCCTTTCGGAAAATTTTCATAATGGTTGTATAAAGAAATAAAATCAAAGAAAGAAGAAAATTTTGGACCAGCAATTTCTGATATCCATCCAATAATCCAGAAGAGCAAAGAGACCCCAAAGGTGACAATTGCTGATATAACCTGACTTTCGGTAAGAGATGATATTAAAATTCCAATAGATATAAAACTTCCTCCAAGTAAAAGAAGCCCGAAATAACTATTTAAAATTATCCCTTTGTCAAAATTTACCCATTTTTCAAGAATAAAGATATATAAAGAAGGTATTAAGGTCATGATTAAAAAAATCGTAAGACATGATAAAAATTTTCCCCAATAGATATCAGAGTCCTTTAAAGGATATGTAAATAAAAGTTCAATTGTCCCAACTCTTTTTTCTTCAGAAAATAATTTCATTGTTAAAAGAGGCAGCACAAATAGAGAGGTAATAGCCATATTGTGAAATAAAGGCCTTGCAATCATTTCATTCGGAGAAAGGGAAAAATATGGATATGGATATTCTGAATATCTTAAAGAAATGATGGAATAGTAAGCAGAAAGGACATAAAATATAAAACCACTTATAACAACAAAAATCAGTATAACAACATAGGCAATCGGAGAGATAAAATAACTTTTCAATTCCTTTTTATAGACACTTATTACCCCATTTTCATTCCTTTGTTGTTAATTTCAAAAATATATCTTCAAGTGTCATTTCTTCTATTCTTATTTCAAGAAGACCAAATCCAGAATTTACTATCTTTGCAGATATTTCTTTTCTTAAATCTTTTTCTTTATCTGTAATTACAACATATTTATTTATTTTTTCTTTTATAGGTGGAATTATGCGAATATCTTTAATCCCTGAGATTTCAAAAATTATTTTTTTTACCTTTTCAATTTCACCTTCAACTTCAAGATATATTTCCTTTATCCCTTTTAATTTAAAGGTCAGATTTTCAACAGTGTCAGTTGCAACAATTTTCCCCTCATTTATTATTATTACCCTTTCACAAGTCATGCTTATTTCTGGTAAAATATGGCTGCTTAATAAAATTGTCCTTTTACCTGCAAGATTTTTTATTAAATTCCTTGTTTCAATTATCTGTTTAGGGTCAAGCCCTATTGTGGGTTCATCAAGTATTAAAACAGGTGGGTCATTAACAAGTGCCTGAGCAATTCCCACTCTCTGTTTATATCCCTTTGAAAGTTTGTATATCATTTTATCCTTTACATCAGAAAGTCCACATTCTTCAAGAACCTTTGAAATCCTTTTTACTTTCTCTTCCTTCCTTTTTATACTTTTTGTTTCACAGACAAAATTCAAAAATTCAGTTACTGTAAATTCTTCATAAAGTGGATTCTTTTCAGGTAAATAACCAACACTTTTTTGAACTTCAAATGGATTTTCAAAAATATCATAATTATTTATTTTTGCTGTTCCTGAATCAGGAGTTAAAAAACATGTTAATATTCTCATAATTGTTGTTTTCCCTGCAGCATTCGGACCTAAAAGACCAACGATTTCACCTTTTTCAACAAAAAAACTTACATTTTCTATTGCCTTTGTTCTACCATAATATTTTGTTAAATTTTTTCCTTCAATCATTTTTCCTCTCTTTATATAAAATATATTTTATTAATTGGGACATTGTTGTCAATTGGAAAGTTTATTTTAAAAATATGAGAGAAAGGTTTATAATATCTAAAAAAGGAGAAAAATGAAAATAGGGATTGCTTCAGACCATGCAGGATTTGAATTAAAGGAGTATTTAAAAGAGGAATTGAAAAAAGAAGGATATGAAGTTATTGATTATGGACCAGAATTGAAAAAAGTTGTTGATTATCCTGACTATGCTGAAAAACTTGCAAAATCTTTACAGAAGAAAGAGATTAAATTTGGAATTCTTGTTTGTGGAACAGGAATTGGTATGTCTATAACTGCAAATAAATTTAAAGGTATAAGAGCAGCAAGATGTTTTTGTATATATGATGCAATTTTAGCAAGACAGCATAATGACGCAAATATTATAACTCTTGGAGGAAGAATGATTGGTAAAGAATTTGCTTTTGAAATAACAAAAACATTCCTTTCAACTCAATTTACAAAGGGAAGGCATTTAGGGAGAGTTAATAAAATCAAAAGAATAGAAAATGAGGAAATTTAATTTTTATAACCTTCCTTATATAAATCCAGAAAGTTTTTTTTATTTAATCCATCAATTTCCCTATAGTTTTTTTATGGAGACAAACTGGAATAAATTTCAAAATTATACTATTTGTGGTCTTTCTCCTTTTTTAATTTTTAAAAGTAAAAAAAGGCAGATTGAAATAAAAGAAAAAAAAGTTTTTAGAAAATTTAAAGGTAATCCATTTTTTGAACTGCAGAAAATTTTTGATTTTTATATGACTGAATTAGATGAATTTTTTGGTCCTGGTGGATTTGGATTTTTATCATATGACCTTGCATGGCAGATAGAGGATTTACCGGATATTTCAAAAGATGATTTAAAACTACCTGATATTTTTATCTGTTTTTATGATACAATTTTAGTTTTTGATAATAAAAAGAAAAAAACAATTTGTATATCATTAAATTTAGAAAAAGAAAGGTGTTTAACTGAAAGTTTTTTAAAAGCCAAAATTGAAGAAGCATACAATTTTAAGTTTGAAAATAGAAAAAATAATTTCAAAATAGAAAGATTATCTTCAAATATGGACTTCTTTAAATATATCTCATCAATTGAAAAGATAAAAGATTATATAAAAGAAGGAGATGTATATCAGATAAATTTTTCACACAGATTTGAAATTAAAGGTAATTTTGAGCCATATCCTTTGTTTATAAAATTAAAAAAAATAAACCCAGCCCCATATTCTGCCTATTTTAATTTTGATGACTTTATTTTAATTTCAAATTCTCCAGAACTATTTTTAAGAAAGGATAAAGATATAATTTTAACAAAACCAATGAAAGGGACAAGAAAAAGGTTAAATGATAGAAAACTTGATGAAGAAATAAAAAAAGATTTACTTAGAAGTGAAAAAGATAGGGCAGAACTTATTATGATAGTAGACCTTCTGAGAAATGATTTTGGGAAAATATGTGAATATGGGACTATAGAAGTAAAAAAACTTGTGAATTTAGAAAGATATAAGACAGTTTATCAAACAACTTCAACGATTGAAGGTAAATTAAAAAAGGATGTAAATCTTGAAAAAATAATAAAAGCAGTTTTCCCAGGTGGTTCAATTACAGGAGCACCAAAAAAAAGAGCAATGGAAATTATAGAAGAACTTGAACCAACAAAAAGAAATTTTTATACAGGAAATTTTGGTTATTTTGGTTTTAATGGAAATTTACAATTAAATATTCTTATAAGAACACTTTTATTGAAAGATAAAAAAATTTTTTATCCTGTTGGTGGAGGAATTGTATGGGATAGTATTCCTGAAAAAGAATATGAGGAGACAATTACAAAGGCAAGAAATTTATTTTTAACAATTGGAATAAAAGAAGATGAAATCAGAAATATTTTTATTTAATGGCAAAAAGATTGAGAAGAGTGAATTAAGTTTTGAAGATTTTAAAAGGGGTTTTTTATTTGGTGATGGTATTTTTGAAACATTAATTTCAATAAATAAAAAAATTTTTAGATTTGAACAGCACTGGGAAAGAATGAAAAATGGAGCTAAAATATGTAATTTGAAAATACCTGATAAAAGAAAGATAAAGAGATTAATTTTGGAAAATTTAAATGATGGTTTTAATTACATAAGATTGAATTTATGGCGTAAAAATCCTGATATATTTTCTCCAGGGAGCCAAAGAGATACAAATTTTTTAATAATAATAAAAAAATTTCAGCCATACCCTAAAAAATTTTATAAAGAAGGAGTAAAATGTGGAATAAGTCAGAAAATAAGAAGAAATGAAAAATCAGTTACATCAAAAATAAAATCAATAAGTTTTATTGAAAATGTGATATTAAAAATAGAAGCAAAAAAAGAAAATTGTGATGATATGATTGTTCTTGATACATCTGGATATATTTCTGAAGGTAGCACTTCAAACATTTTTTTTATTAAAAATGATTCTATTTACACTCCATCTTTGAAATGTGGTTGTCTTCCAGGAATAACAAGAAAAGTAATATTTGAAATCTGCAAAAAAGAAAAAATTAAAATAAAAGAGGGGTTTTTTAAAGTAAATTTTTTAGGAGATTGTGATGAGATTTTTTTGACAAATACTTTAATGGGAATTATGCCTGTTAAAGAAATTAAAAATTATTTTAAAACAAAAGGATTTAAGATTACAGAAAGATTGAGTGAAGAATATAAAATGATTTTAGAAAAAGAAACAAATCTCTAATAAATTCCTCTTTTGAAATTTTCATATAATTATATTACAATGTAGATACTTACTTAACCACATATAAAGCACTGGGGTTAGAAACAACCCCAAGTGCTTTTTCTGGCGTTTTTTGCCCAGAACAGATAAAAATACCTTGA
>JBMFMQ010000081.1:0-6649 GCA_049970595.1 Candidatus Ratteibacteria bacterium
GGAGTTGATACCTTTTGGGGATTTTAAAGGGGTTTAAACCCCTTTAAGAAACAAACTTAAGAATGTGGTATAATATAAAAAGAGAAGATAACTAATGGGATTCAGTAAAAACTCACAAATATCTTAAAGAATGAGAAAATTTATCATCAGACGTTTAATTCAATTTATTCCACTTTTAATAGGTATGACATTTATTTCTTTCCTTATCATTCAAATTGCTCCAGGTGATTACTTTACTCAACTTAAAATGAATCCTGAAATATCACCTGAAACAATAGAAAATATGAGAAGGGTCTTTGGTCTTGACAAACCAGTAATAATTCAATATTTTTACTGGCTTAAAAATGTTTTTACATTTAATCTCGGAGAGTCATTTTCCTATCATGTTCCTGTTTCATATTTAATAAAAATACGACTGAAAAACACACTTTCCCTCTCAATTTTTTCAATTTTTCTTACATGGATAATTTCAATTCCTCTTGGAATATATGGTGCTATAAAGAATAAAAACTGGGATGAAAAAATTTTATCATTTATTGCCTACATAGGAATTTCTGTTCCTTCATTTTTTCTTGCAATGCTTATAATTTTTTTCATTTCAAAAACAGCAATTTTACCTCTTGGAGGAACAACTTCTATCTTTTATGAAAATGCAACAGCCATTGAAAAATTTATTGATTATATTAAACATTTACTTGTTCCTGGTCTGATTTTAACTTTGTCAGGTATTGGTTCTTTATATAGATTGATGAAAAATAATTTTCTTGAAGCACTTAATTCTCCTTTTATTTTTACTGCCTATGCAAAAGGACTTCCAAATTACAAAATTTATTTCAAACATGCTTTAAGAAATGCAATAAACCCAATGGTAACAATTTTTGGATATGAACTTTCAGGAATTTTAAGTGGAGCAGGACTTGTTGAAATTATTACTGGCTGGCCTGGTATGGGTAGATTGGTTCTTGAAGGTGTTTTATCTTTTGATTTATATCTTGTTATGGCTTCTCTTTTAATTGGAGGTATTTTGCTTATAATTGGTAATTTATTTTCTGATATTTTACTTGCTTTAGTTGACCCGAGAGTGAGGTTAAGATGAAAAATATATTGAATAGGTTAAAAAAGAAAAATTTAGTTTCCTATATCTCTTTCTGGATAATAATTTTTCTATATTTGCTTGCAATTTTTGCTGATTTTTTAGCACCATATCCTTTCAATAAACAATTTAGAGATTATCCCTTATGTCCACCAACTAAAATTCATTTTTTAGATACCAATAAAAAATTTCATTTAAGACCATTCGTATATGAATATAAACTTATAAATCCTGCATTAAACCAGTATGAAATTGTAAAAGATAAAATCTTTCCAGTTTATTTTTTTATTAAAGGAGAGAAAAGGAAAATTCTTGGCATATTTACTTCTGATAGGTATTTATTTGGGACAAAAGAAGGTAAAATTTTTCTATTTGGAACAGATATGCATGGAAGGGATATTTTTTCAAGAATTTTATATGGAGCAAGAATTTCTCTTTCAATTGGTATAATTGGTGTTTCAATATCATTTTTCCTTGGTTTTTTAATTGGAGGAATAAGTGGGTATTTTGGTGGAATAATTGATAATATTTTGATGCGGATTGTTGAAATTTTCATGATGTTTCCCTCATTTTATTTAATGCTTTCATTGAGGGCTGTTTTCCCTTTAAATCTTTCTTCTTTTCAAATCTATCTTTTAATTGTAATAATTTTAAGTTTAATTGGATGGGCAGGACTTGCAAGAATTATAAGAGGTATGGTTTTATCAATTAAAGAGGAAGAATATGTTCTTGCAGCAAGAGCACTTGGAGTTCCAACAATTAAAATAATTTTCAAACATATAGTTCCTAATACTTTTTCTTATTCAATAACAGCAATAACACTTTCAATTCCAGGATATATACTTGGGGAGTCAACTTTAAGTTTGCTTGGACTTGGTATTCAGGAACCATATCCAAGTTGGGGAAATATGTTATCTGTTTGTGTTGGAAATTTAAGGGTCCTTTCAACTGCTCCATGGATGTTAATTCCTGGATTTTTCATATTTTTAACAATTATATGTTTTAATTTTCTTGGAGATGGTTTAAGGGATGTTCTTGACCCAAAAAACTGGTAAAATGGGAAAAATTTTAAGTTTGAAGAATATTTATGTTGGGAGGCAAGAAATTGTAATTTTAAGAGATATAAGTTTTGAAATTGAAAAGGGAGAAATTGTTAGTATTGTTGGTGAAAGTGGTTGTGGAAAAAGTTTGACATTAAGAACAATTATAAATTTATTGCCGCAGAATTTTAAAATTTTAAAAGGAAAGATTATTTTTGAAGGAGAAAATATAACTGAATTTGATGAGGAGAGAATGAGAAATATAAGGGGTAAAAAAATAGGAATAATTTTTCAAGAGCCCTCATCTTACTTAAACCCACTTTTTACAATAGGAAATCAAATCCAAGAGGCAATAATGGAAAAAATGAGTAAAAAAGAAAAAAAAGAAAAAGTTATAAAAATTCTTGAAGAAATTGGGCTTTCATCTATAAATTACAATCAATATCCTCATCAGTTAAGCGGAGGAATGCAGCAAAGGGCTATGATTGCTATGGCTATTATAAATAATCCTTTATTACTTCTTGCAGATGAACCAACAACAGCTCTTGATGTAACAACTGCTTTCAGTATAATTAATTTATTAAAAAAACTTGTTCTTACACATAATCTTTCAATAATCTTTGTCACCCATGATATTTCTCTTGCAAAATTTATATCTGAAAAAATAATAGTTATGTATTCAGGAGTAATCGTTGAAAGTGGTCCTTCAGATTTGGTTTATAATGAGCCACTCCATCCATATACAAAAAAACTTATTGATTGTCTTCCTGAAAGATATAAAAAAGGAGAAAAAATTAGAGTTATTGAGGGAGAGGTTCCATCATTTAAGAATTTGCCTTCTGGATGTCCTTTTTATCCAAGGTGCAAATTCAGAAAGGAAAAATGTGAGAAATTTTTACCAGAAGAAATTAAAATTGATAAAAGGGCTATAAGGTGTTTTAATTATGGAAATATTGTGGAAGGTTGAAGATTTATGTAAGGATTATGAGATAAAGAGTGAGTTTGAAAGAAAGAAAATAAATGTTTTGAAGAATATCAATCTTGAAATTTATAAAGGAGAAATTTTTGGTCTTGTTGGTGAGAGTGGTTCAGGAAAAACAACTTTTGGAAAGGTATTGATAAGATTGATTGAAGCAGATAGAGGTAAAATTTTTTTTAAAGATTTAGAAATTACAAATATTTCAGAAAGCAAGTTAAGAAAACATAGAAAAAAATTTCAGATAATATTTCAGGACCCTTATAAGTCATTAAATCCAAGAATATGCTGTGGCTATACTATTATGGAGGCAATTGAAGGAAGTAAAAAAGAAAAATTTGAGAAAGCAGTTGAACTTTTAAATCTTGTTGGTATAAAAAAAGAAAAATTTTATGATTATCCCCATCAATTTAGTGGAGGTGAAAGACAGAGAATAGCAATTGCCCGTGCTTTATCAACAGAACCAGAATTTATTGTATGTGATGAGCCAACTTCAAATCTTGATGTTTCAATTCAGGGTCAGATTTTAAACCTTTTTATTGAACTGAAAGAGAAATTTAATCTTACATATCTATTTATAACCCATAATCTTAAAATAATTAAATTTATTGCTGATAGGATTGCTATTATGTATAAAGGTGAAATAGTTGAAATAGGAAAAACAGATGAAATATTTGAAAATCCTAAACATCCATATACCCTGAAACTTTTAAAAAGCGAGTTTTAAAAATCCTTTTCTTTCTATTGATTATAAAGGGTGGTGTGTTTTTTGAATGCATGGCTAAAGTTTTTCAGTAAAAATTTGTAAAACTCATATCCTTTCTGATATTTTTCTTTTAAATGTTCTTTTGGATAATAGATTTTGCTGATTTTAACCACATTTTTTGTTGCCTCATGCAGGTCATTGAATCTTTTAGTAACATAGAGAACAAGAAGCCCAAGACCAAGAAGACCGGGTTCATCATATTCTGTGACCTCAATAGGCATGTTGAAAACCGAAGAAAAAATTTCCATCCAGACAGATGACCTTGTTCCTCCACCTCCTGCCCTTAATTTCTTCATTTCAATTCCATTTTCCTTAAGTGCTTCAAAAGCCATTCTCAATGTATATGCAACACCTTCCATTGCTGCCCTTATCATGTGGTTTCTGGTATGAAAACTTCTTAAACCCCACAATACTCCACTTGCTATATTCCCTATTTCAGGATATCTTTCTCCAGTAATGAATGGAAAAAAGTAAAGATTATTTGTCTCAACTTCTTCAGCAAGTGATGATAATTTATCATAAGATAGATTGAAGATGTTATCTCTGAACCACTTAAGGATTATGCCTGCATTATTTATCGCTCCACCTATGAACCATTTGTTTGAACAGAGAAAAAAAGCCTGAAATCTCATTCTCTTATCTCTATCTATCACTGGTTGAGGATATGTTATTCTTAACATAGCAGTGGTTCCTATATTCATTATTCCAACAGTATCCTCAAATGCGCCAATTCCCAAACCTATTGCTCCTCCATCATAAACACCTGGAATAACATAGACATTCCTTTTTAGCCCAATTTCTCTTCTAATTTCTTTCGTCAGTTCTCCTATTATCTCTTCTGAGGAACAGATTTCAGGAAGATTTTTCTCTTCTATTCCAAGGGTATTCAATGAATAATAATCCCATTTAAGATTGTTTATATTCATCAGTTGAGTAGCCGAAGACAAACTTGGTTCAGTGTAAGGTTTTCCCAATAATCTTAATAGTAGATAATCTTTTGACCCCAAAAAATATCTTGCTTTTTTGAATATTTCCTTTCTTTTTTTCTTCAACCAATAAATTTTATTAAAGGGAGAGATAAAAAGGGGAGGGGAACCAACCCTTTTATAAAAATTCATAACTTCTATTTTTCTTATTAGTTCCTTAAAAATCTCCCTCGGTCTTAAATCTAAAAGAGTGATTATACCACTTAGCGGTTTGAAATCTTTATCTACTGGCAAAAGACCAAATTGATAGGATGAAAGAACAAGATAGGAAACCATTTTTTCATACCCTATAGATACTGCCCGGCAGATTGAAATGAAATCCTGAAATAATCTTTCAGGATTATGTTCGGCTTTACCTTTATCATCCTTTTCTATTTCAATTTCTTTAGTAATTATTCTCAATATTTTTCCTTCTTCGTTTATTATTCCTGCTTTTATATTCGTTGTGCCAACATCCACTGCAAGGATTAAATTTTCCATTTTCTAACTTCTAAAACCTTTTTATTGATTATTTCATCAGGTATTTCTCCACTTGCTATCCTTTCAACATCAGAAACTACTTTTTCGCCCATTGCTTTTAAACACTCATAAGTGTAAGCAGAAATATGGGGAGTAATAACAACATTTTCAAATTTTAATAAGGGATGCTCTTTACCAATTGGTTCTCCTTCAACCACATCCAATCCCAATCCCCCTATTTTCCCTTTCTTTAAAGCAGATATCAAGGCATTCTCATCAATCAACTCTCCTCTTGCTGTATTTACTATAATTACTCCATTTTTCATAAGCGAGATTTCTTTATCGGATATCATATGATAATTTTCAAAAGTCAGGGATGCATTTAGGGAGATAATGTCAGATTTCCTTAAAAGTTCTTCAAGATTTACCGGTTCTGCATTATATTTTCTTATTTCCTGGCTGGTAAGATTAGGGTCATAAGCAAGAATTTTAGTTGAAAACCCATCTTTTAATATTTCTGCCACCCTTCTGCCAATATTGCCAAATCCTATTATTCCTACATTTTTTCCTTTTATTTCCCAGCCAATAAATTTTGCTCTTTCTCTCCATCTTCCCTGTTTTACCGCTATGGATGCCTCTTTTACCTTTCTTATAACTGTCATTAAAAGACAAACAGCATGTTCAGCAACCGCCTCTCTTTCCACTTCTCCAGGAACTTTTGTAATTATAACTCCTTTTTCAGTTGCACTATCCAAATCTATGTTATTATAACCTATTCCATGGCGAGAAATAAGTAATGTATAATCTTTATGTCTGAAAAATTCCTTGTCATATAAAGGATTTACACTTGCAATTATTACAGAAAACCCTTTTAGTTTTTCCGCCAGAATTTTTCCATCAATATCAGAAGGAAATTCAAATCTTTTCACCTCTCCCAATCTTTTCAATCTTTCAATATGTTCAGGAAAATATTTTCCGAAACTACTGGAATTCACAATCGCTATTTTAAGGTCCTTTTTCTTTTTTTTCATATTTAATAATTTTATCAGGGAATTTCTCATTTTTCAAAATTTTTTCTTGATTTGACAAAAGGAAGATTTAATTATAATATAATTTAAAAAAGGAAAATAGAAATGGTAGGATTTAAAGAAGTCATAGAGAGTTTTCCAGAAAATTTAAGAGGTCCTGTTCTTTCATTAGTAGATTTATTGAGAGAAGAATATGTGATAAAAAGGAAAGAATTTGAAGAACTTAAAGAAATAGTGAATAGATTAGCTGAGGCACAGGAGAAGACAGAACAGAGATTGAATGAACTTGTAGAGGCACAGG
>JBMFMQ010000082.1:0-6564 GCA_049970595.1 Candidatus Ratteibacteria bacterium
GTTTGATAATAATACCTGATAATCCAACAAAAGCAGAAGAATACTCTGCAAAAACACTTTCAAATTATTTTTTTAAGGTAACAAAAAAAGAAATCCCTGTGGAAAAAGAGAATTTCAAGACAGACCTTATAAGAATCAATATAGGAAAAACAGAATATTCAAAGAGAAAGATTGATGAAAAGATAGATGAGGATGGATTTATAATTGATTTTCCTGATAGAAAAAACATAATAATTTATGGTGGAAGTGATTGGGGGACATTATTTGGAGTTTATGAGTTTTGTGAAAGGTATCTTGGAGTAAGATGGTTATTTCCAGGGGAGATTGGAGAATATATACCTGAAAAAGAAAAAATTGAGATAAAAGGGGAAAGAATAAAGGAAGAACCATATTTTATTTCAAGATTATTGAGCGGAAGAAATATTCCCTGGGTACCTGTCTGGGAAAAGGAAATTAATGATATTCAGATATGGGCAAATCGTTTGAGAATGCATGGAAGAATAAGTTTTCATCATAATTTACTATGTCTTTTCCCACCTTCAAAATACACAAAAACAAATCCAGAATTTTTTCCAATGAGAGGTGGAAAAAGATATTTACCTCCTTCAGATAATTTACATTCCTGGCAACCATGTTTTTCAAATGAAGAAACAGTAAAAGAAGCAATAAAAAATATATGTGAGTATTTTGAAAATAATCCAGATGAAAAATCTTATTCTCTTGGAGTCAATGATTCAAGTGGTTATTGTGAATGTGAGAATTGTAGAAAATATGTAAAAGGTAAAAATTCACTTGGATTAGAAAATTATTCAAACTTATATTATATGTGGTGTAATAATGTTGTAAAGGGAGTGAGAGAAAAATATCCAGATAAGTATTTTGGTCTTCTTGCATATAGTGAAGTTTTTGAACCACCTGATTTTAAACTTGTCCCCCACATAGTTCCATTTATAACTTATGAAAGATTAAAATGGGCGGATGAAAATTTGAAAAAATGGGATAAGGAAATAACAAAAAAATGGAAAGAAGTAGCAGAATATCTCGGATGGTATGATTATATTTATGGGAAACCAACAGAAAATTATATTATTCCAAGGGTCTGGTTTCATTTAATGAGTGAATATTATAGATTTGCATATGAAAATAAAGTGAGATATTTATATGCAGAGGCATATCCTTCTGATGACTGGAGAGAAGGTCCTAAACTTTATCTTGCTTTGAAATTACAGTGGAATCCATATTTAGATGTTGACAGAGTCCTTGATGAGTGGTATAGATGTGCAGTTGGAGAAAGAGCAGCTCCTTACTTAAAGAAATATTTTGAATTCTGGGAAGATTATTGGACAAAAAGAATACCAAAATCAGATTGGTTTAAATTAGATTATAAAGGCCAGTTTTTACCATTTGGGTCTTTTAGATATTTGGACCTATTAAAAAAAGAAGAAATTGATTATTGCGAGAGTTTATTAAAAAAAGTTTTTGAGAACGCACAAAATAGTAAAGAGAAAGAAAGAGCGGAATATTTTTTAAAGACATTTCAAAATAATATTAAAAAAGAGGTTATACAGCTCATTGAAGGTACTTCTACTAAAATTAAAATGGCAGAGCATCCAGAAATTTTCAAGGATAAAATAATAAGTGAAGAAATTATTTTACAGGGAGGATTTGATAATGAAAATAGCAAATGGTCAAGTTGGCAAAGGGATTATAGTTTTGCAAAATTTGAATATGATAAAGAGAAGGGTAATTTTAAAAAAGGTTCAATAATGATAGATTTGGAAAACTCAAAAGGGACACCTGTATGTTATTTAAAAACATTTAAAAAAGATGAGAAGACAAAATTTGAGGATGAGACATATTATTTTTCAGTTTGGTATTATTCAGAAGGGTTAGATGAAGATGCAAAAATAGAAGTTTCTGTTCAGTGGAGAGATAATGAAAATAAGTATATTGAGATTTTTTCTTCAAAGCCAGGTGAGATAAATAAAAATGTATGGAAAAAACTTGAGATTATTTTCAAATCACCACCAAAAGAGAAAAATCCAAATTTATTAGGGATTCTTTTGCTTGTTAAAAATTCTTTTAAAGGAAAGGTCTGGTTTGATGATTTTTATTTTTCAAAAATTAAATTAAAAGAAAATGGGGTTATAGAATAGAAGAAGATGCAGAATCTAAACAGAATTATAAAACATATTATACGAGGGGGGAATGAATGATAAGAAAATGTATAATTTTATTTTTTTGTATTTTAACAAGTGCTTTCTGTATGGCTTCAATATTTGAAAGAATTGGCGAAGGTCTTTATTGTTTAAGAGATGATTTGGGAGAAGCAGGCGTAAGACAATGCTATACATCAAGTATTCAAAACATTTACTCTCAGCAGATTAAAAAAATTATAGATACTACTTCTGTTCCAAAAGAAATATGGGATAAAGTTGAAAATATTTACCTTGCTGTTTACATTACTTCTTATGACACAACAAAAAGGGGCGAATACAATGAGAATTTTGAAATAGTTATAAATGGGAAAGTTCATAAATTCCCAACAAAAATATTGCCTCATCCAAATATGTTATCATGGGTTGAATTTAACTTTGATAAAAGTGAATTTATTTATGGAGAAAATGAAATAATCATAAGAAAAGAAGAAGGTCCAACTAATGATTTTATATATATTGGAATAGATACTAGTTTAAATAGAGGTAATAGCAAAGCAAGTTATGACAGTGGGAAAACATGGGTTGATGAGTTAAACATATACTACAAGGTTAAAGGGGAGTATCTTGTAAGATTATATTTAATAACTGCTGATGCTCCAAAATTTGAAATTGAATGGGACCAGGAAGGATTGAAAGACAATTATAAAATTGTTAAATTTTTTGGAAGTAAAACATGGCAAAATAAAGGCATTCTTAAAAATGAAGAGGAATTAGGAATTGAATGGTGGTATAAAAATATTGATAGATATTATCCATTAAAAATAAGAATTGATGGTAATGGTAAATTTGAGTTTAAAATTTTTGATAAAGACGGCAACCCTATTGAGAGTTTAGATAGTTTCCTTCCTTTTGAAAAAGTTTATACTGAAAAATCAATTTCCAAAATACTGATAAAAGCAAAAGGAGAGATAGAAATAAAAAAAATAACCATTAAGGGAAGAAAACTTGATTATCCTGAAGAAATATTATATATACCGGTTGTTTCAGAACCAATAGGAAAACCTGTAGAGGGAAGATTAAGATTTTATTCAAAAGGAAATAATTACTTTTTTGAAAATGAGACATTAAAGGCGAAATTTGAAATTGAAGAAAATAAATTTAAATTAACCTCACTTTATAATGAATATACAAAGACCGAAATGATAAAAAACCCTTCAGAGATTTATATTTTTGTGATTGAAATAGGGGATAAAATTTATAAAGGTAGCAAGGATTTTATATGTAAAAAGATAACCCAGGAGAAAGATGGATTAAATGTAAAAATGGTGCTTGAAGAAGAGAAATTAGAAACTGATTTAAGTATAAGGATTGAGAAAGAAGGTTTAAGAATGGGGCTTAATATTAAAAATAATGGAGATAATAAGGTAATGAAAATTAGTTTTCCTAATTTACAGGGTTTAAAAATTTCAAAAGAAATTGATAATGACTGGTATTTTTATCCTATAATTGATTATGGAGGTTCTATTATTGACAAAACTCCAATTTATATAAGAAGTGGGTATGGCACAAATCAAATAGGGTTCCAAATAATTGATATTTACTCACCTCAAAAAGGTGGTGGTTTATATTTAAGAATAGATGATAAAAATGGATGGATAAAAATTTTTTCATTACAAAAAATATTACATGAGAAAAAGGAGAAAGTTATAAATATGTGGGATGAAAAAAATTATGATATTGCAGAAGATTTAAGATGGAAAAATAAAACACTTGAAAATACAGAAGGTTTCGGATTTTCCTGTGAATACCAAGGGAAAAGATTGGAAAATGGAGATAGTTTTAAAATTTTTGATTGTGTAATATCTGCGCATTCAGGTGACTGGAAAAATGCTATGAAAAAATATTCTGAATGGGCACATAATGTATGGAAATTCAGACCATATCCAAATAAATTGACAAATACATGGTCTCATCTCAGTGTTGTATTTTCAACTCTGGATAAATTTACACTCAAAGATGATGAATTTATTAAAAAAATAGGTTTTACTGAAAATGAAAATCCTATTGAATTTTGGTTCTGGTGGGAATGGTCAAAACTTGGTCCCTGGAAGAAAACAATTGAAGAATATGCAAAAGAAGGATTATTCCCCCATCCTAAATTGTCATTTAGTTTCCATAAACATCCAAAAACAGGAGAAATATTATTTTTTAATAATACAGGTGATTATGATTATGCAGAGGCACTTGGAGGTAAAGAAGGATTGAAAGAAGCAGTAGAAAAATATCACAAAATAGGGAAATCCCTTACATTTTATACAGATATTTTTAGATTATATGATATAACAAAAACAGGGGAAAAATATGGAGAAAAATGGTGTGTTGTAAAATCAGATAATAATTTATTAAAAAGATTTGAAGCATATGTTCCCTGTATATATAACGAAGAATACCAGAAATGGGTTGCTGAAACAATGAAAAGGGTAATTGAAGATACAAATGTTGATGGAATAAGATTTGATGAAGGTGGTGTGCCAGGATGGGCTTGTTTTTCTGAAAACCACAATCATAAATTTTGTCAAAATGGAGAATTGCAGTGGAATAAGGCATTTTCTGAAATATGTAGATTAACAAGAGAAAAAATTTCAAAAGATTTTATTTTGACAACTGAATTTCCAGGATATGATTATTTATTACAATTTCTTGATGGATGCATAACCCATACATACTTACTGCCGAGAAAACCAATTGAATTTAATATTATTAGATTTTATTTCCCTGAAATTAAATTGTATGATATAAGTAGACACGAGAATATAGCTCCTCAAAAAAAAGCATTAGAAAAAATATTTTGGAACGGTATAGGGGAGTTTTACGGTGTAGGGGTGTGGTTTGAAAAAAAGGAGAGACGTTATAAAAGAGAGGACAAATTTATCAGGATAATGATGGAATATTCAGATATTTTCTCAAGCAATAATTGTGAACCATTTGTACCTTCATTAAAAGAGGGAATATATATAAACAGATTTACAAAGGGAGATAAAACACTTTATACAATTTATAATACAGGATATACTTTTAAGGGGCCTATTTTTGAAACTGAATTAGAAGAAGATGAGGAACTTTTTGACTTATTAAATAATACACCAGTAGAAATTGAAAAAGTTAATAAAAATAAAGTAAGAGCTAAAATTTATATTGAAAAAGATGATGTTGCTTGTATTCTAAAAAAGAGGATACAAAATAAAGTTTTTTCAAAAAATTAAAGGGAAATTTATGGATAGAATAACCTCAAAAATAATTGAAGGATACAAAAGAATACTTGAAGAAATAGGAATTGAAGTTTCAAATGAAAAGGTAAGAGAAGAACTTAAAAAGAAGGGGTTCAAAATTAGCAATAAAAGAATTTTTATAAATGAAAAAATTATTGACCAATTTGTTGAAAAGTGTCGCAAAAGGAATTCTTATCTTAAAAAAGAAGAAAATGAAAGAATTCAAGTTTATTCAGGAACTCATGCTTTATTCCATTTTGACCCTTTCAAAAAAAAATAAGACCACTGACAGTAAATGCACTTGAAGATTATACAAAGCTTGTTGCAGGTCTTTCTATAAAGGGAGAACTTTTTTCACCATTTTGTCCGGGACAACCAATGGACACCAACCCCAACATTTCTCAAATTTATCAACAATTTATTTCTTTAAAATATATAAAAAATGTTGTATTGTGTGCTTATTCAATAAAAACTTTTGATATAATTTATGAAATGTCAAAAGTGTGTGAAAATAAAATTTCAACAGGAGTTCACCCTATCAGCCCTTTAAAAGCCGGTGGCGAAGAATTTGAACTTGCGATATATTTAATTGAAAAGGGAATCCAAAAAGATTTTGGTGTTGCACCGATGCCTGTATTTGGAATAACTGCTCCATGTCATTGGATATCTGCCTGGGCCCAGAGTTTTGCAGAATCAATAGGTACCTCAATCATCCTTGAAAACCTTGGAGCAGATAATGCATATCCGTATGGAACACTTTATGTAGCAGATATGAAAACAGGTAATTTTATTTATGGTTCTCCTGAAGCCATCCTTATAACAATTTTTGAAAAAAGAATAAATGAGGCAATTTTAGGAAATCTTCCAAGAGTAGCCAAATCTCTAAATACTTCTTCAAAAAACCCAGATATACATGCAGGACTTGAAAAATCAATTCATACATTTGTATCTTTAACTTCAGGTTATAAAAAAATTATATATGTATCTTCTCCTCCAACCTTTAATGGGAAAATACATCCTTTAATTGTTGCTGTCTGTGATTATCTTGGAATTAAAAATATTTTTAAAGTTGGTGGTGTTTGTGCAATAAGTGGTTTTGCCTTTGGAACAGAAACAATTCCAAAAGTTGATTTAAT
>JBMFMQ010000083.1:0-6471 GCA_049970595.1 Candidatus Ratteibacteria bacterium
GTTTGGGGGAGTTGATACCTTTTGGGGATTTTAAAGGGGTTTAAACCCCTTTAAGAAACAAACTTAAGAATGTAGTAAAATATAATAAAGAGAAAATAACTAATGGGTTTCAGTAAAAACTTACTCAATCTTTAAGTCGGTTAGAGAAAAATCTTGATAAACAGAAACTTTTAAATTATATTTTTATAGAATAAACTTTTTTATATTTTGAAGGTCAAAATTTATAGAATGGAAAAGATAAAAAAATTAATTTTTGTGGCATTTTTTCAAATAGTAATTTTAAATAGCCAGAATTATTTGGATTTATATGAAAAAGAAAACTGGTCAACTCCTGAAAGTGAAATAGATAGGATTGTTTTTTCATACTTAAAAAAATTAAATATCAAACCTGGCAATCCATGTTCTGATGAGGTTTTTATAAGAAGAATTTATCTTGACACAATTGGAATGCTACCTGAACCTGAAGAAGTTATAAATTTTTTAAATGATAAAAATCCTGAAAAAAGAAAAGTTTTAATAGATAATCTGCTTGAAAGAAAAGAATTTGCTGAATACTGGTCAATGAAATGGTGTGATATTTTAAGGGTAAAGTCAGAATTTCCTAACAATCTCTGGCCAAATGCAGTGCAAGCATATCATAAATGGATAATTGATTCATTAAAAGAAAATAAACCATATGATAAATTTGCAAGCCAACTTCTTACATCAAGCGGCAGTAATTTCAGAAACCCTCCAGTCAATTTTTACAGAGCAGTTGGAACAAGAGACCCTTATTCAATTGCTTCAGCAGTTTGTCTTACATTTATGGGTATTAGATTTGAAAAATTACCTGAGGATGTTAGAGAAAATTTAAGTAAATTTTTTTCAAGAATATCTTATAAGAAAACACTTGAATGGAAAGAAGAGATAGTTTATTTTAAACCTGACTATGATAAACCAATTGATGCAATTTTCCCTGATGGTAAAAAGATTAAAATTCCATCTGATATAGACCCGAGGATTGTTTTTGCAGAATGGCTGATAAATCCTGAAAATCCTTATTTTTCAAAAAATATAGTTAATAGAATATGGAGTTGGATTTTTGGGAGAGGAATAATTCATGAACCAGATGATATAAGACCGGATAATCCACCTGTTATTCCTGAACTTTTATCTTATCTTGAAAAACAACTTATTAAATCAAATTATGATTTAAAACACATTTATAAAATAATTTTTAATTCAAGGGTTTATCAGCAATCATTTATTCCTCAAACCACAAATCCTGATGCAGAGAAGTATTTTGCTTTTTATCCACCAAGACGAATTGAAGCAGAAGTTTTACTTGATATTATATGTAAGATTTCAGGAAGCGGAATTGAATATGTAAGCCAGATACCTGAACCTTATACTTTTATACCAAAATCAAGAAGAAATGTTTTGCTTGGAGATGGAAGTATAACAGGTGATTTCCTTGATTTATTTGGAAGGTCACCAAGGGATATAGGTTATGAATCAGAAAGAAATAATAAAATAAATGATGCACAAATAAGGTACCTCTTAAATTCTTCAGAACTCTTTAAAAAGATTCAGTCAAGTTCATATATTAGAAATATTTTAAATGAGACAAGATGGGATAAAAGAAAAACAATTGAAAAAATTTATTTAAGTATTCTTTCAAGATATCCATCAGAAGAGGAAATAAAAATAGCAGAAAATTATTTCAAAAAAGATACCATTAATTTCAATCAAGCAGTTGAAGATATTGTATGGGCTATAATTAACAGTAAGGAATTTTTATACAGGCATTAGGAGGAAAAAATGAAAAGGGTTTTTAAAATATTTATAATTTTTCTTCTTTCTTTCTTCATTAAATCTTTTCCTCAATCCGAAATAAAATCAAAAGCAAAATCAGTTATTCAGATATGGCTATGGGGCGGTCCTTCTCATCTTGATACTTTTGACCCAAAACCAAATGCTGGATATGATTATACAGGTCCTTTTAAGTCAATTCAAACAAATGTCCCAGGGATTGAAATAAATGAATTACTTTTAAATCTTGCTAAAATTGCTGATAAATATTCAATAATAAGAAGTATGACACATGGGATTAATGCCCATGAGACAGCATCTTATTTAATGCAGACAGGACATTCATCTGATGAAAGATTGGTTTATCCATCAATTGGAGCAGTTGTTTCACTTTTTAAAGGTTATGATTATGGATATAAAGGAGTTATTCCTCCTTATGTTGTCTTAACTACTCCACAAGGTCGTTTTTCAGAAAGTGGATTTCTTGGACAGAAATATAAACCATTTGTGACAGGAGGAGACCCGAATAAAACACCTTTTGCTGTTGAAGGGATTGTCCTTGAAGGAGTAAGTGAAAATAGAAAAAAATACAGAAAAGAGTTACTTTATTCTCTTGATAATCTTGGAAAACTTGTTCCATTCAGTAAAGAGTTTGAATGGTTTGATTTATGTAGGCAAAAAGCATATGAAATTATTGAAGGAGAAGTAAGTAAGGTTTTTGATTTATCCGATGAGCCAGATGAGATAAAAAATATGTATGGAAGAAATACTTTTGGACAATCATGCCTTGTTGCGAGAAGATTAATTGAAAAAGGGGTCGTTTATATAACAATAAATTATAAGGGCTGGGATACTCATAACAATCATTTTCAGCAGATGAGACAGAAATTACCTGAACTTGATAAAGGACTTTATGCTTTAATAACAGACCTTTCAAATAGAGGACTTCTTGACACAACTATTATTTGGGTTTCAGGAGAATTTGGTAGAACTCCAAAGATTTCATGGGAGCCGCCATGGAATGGTGGAAGACATCATTATGGTAATTGTTTTTCAGTTCTTGTTGCTGGAGGTGGTTTTAAAGGTGGATGTGTTGTTGGAGCAAGTGATGAAAAAGGAGAAAAAGTAATTGATAGACCCGTTTATCCAAAGGATTTACTTGGAACTATTTATTATTTACTTGGAATTGACCCAGAAGGATATTTTCCAGAAAGATTTGGTGAAAATATAAGAATTTTGCCAGAAATTGAAAAAGGAGAAAAGAAAGGAATTTTAAAGGAGATTATAAAATGAAAAGGATTTTTTTAATATTATTTATTTTTACTTATTTTCTTTATTCACAGACAAATCAGCCATCAATAGGTTATGTTTATCCAGCAGGAGGCAGAATAGGTACATCATTTGAAATCATTGTTGGTGGTCAGAATTTAAGAGGGGTTAAGGACATATATTTTTCAACAGATATGATTAAGGTAGAAAGTTTTATATATATTCCAATTTTAAGTCCACAGCAAAGACAACTATTGAGTAATAAAATAAGAGATATATTGAGAAGTAGATATGAGAAAAATTATGTTCCTAAAGAAAAACCAAAGCAGGAAGAAATAAAACTTCCAGAAAATCCATTGCTGACAAATCTTGAAAATAAAAATGTTGCAGAACTAAAAAAAATTGTAGAAATTTTCTTAACACCATTTAGAAGGGAACAGATAAAAAGGTCAATTCAGGAAAAAGTTTTGATAAAGGTTAATATTTCTCCTGATATAAAACCAGGGATATATGAATTGAGGGTTTTATGCAATCCTGGGATAACAAATCCTTTAAGGTTTTTTGTCAGTAATGTTCCAGAAGTTAAAGAGGATTTTGAAATACCTTTTCTTGATTTTTTAAAGGAAGAAAATGAAGTTTATGAGCCACCAATAATAATAAACGGACAGATAACCCCAGGAGATATTGATAAATATTATTTTAAATGTAAAAAGGGAGAGAAAATTATAATTGAACTTAAAGCAAGGGAAATTATACCCTATATGGCAGATGCTGTCCCTGGATGGTTTCAAGCAAATTTAACACTTTATGATTCTAATGGAAAGGAAATTAAATATTCAGATGATTATTATTTTAACCCTGACCCTTTGATATTTTTTGAAGTTCCTGAAGATGGGGTATATTCTGTAAAAGTTAAGGATGCATTGTATAGGGGAAGGGAGGATTTTGTTTATAGGTTATATATTGGAAAGGAGAAAACTGAAAAGAAACTCAACATAGATGAATTTATTCCAGGTGGTCTTAAAGAAGTTTTTGAAAGAGAAAATAATGATAAATTAAAAAATGCCAATGAAATTAAGATAAATCAACTTATTAAAGGGAAAATTGATAAAGAGGGAGATATTGATATATTCAAAATAAAACTTAAAAAAAACTTAAAAATTGTTGCTGAGGTCTATGGAAGAAGATTTGGTTCTCCAGTTGATGCCTATGTCTGTATTATGGATTCAAAAGGAAAAATTCTTACTTCAAACGATGATTATTATGACAGAAATTTTGATTATCTTACCCACCATGCTGATTCTTATATTTTATGGGAAGTACCTGATGATGGTTTATATTACATAAAAGTTTTGGATATACAGAGGCATGGTGGAGATGACTACTTTTATTATTTAAGAGTTTCTGAACCATTTCCTGATTTTTCAATTTTTGTAGTTCCATCTTCAATAAATATATTTTCAACCAATACAACTTACTTTTATGTTTATGCTTTCCGTAAAGATGGATTTGATGGTGAGATAAAACTTTCTTTAAAAAATGGACCCAAAGGAATTATACTTAATGCTGGAAGAGTTCCACCTTTTAAAGATAAAATTGCTGTCACATTAACTGCTACTGAAGATTATATACCTTCTGAAAAACCGGTTTCAATTCAGATAGAAGGGACAGCTATTATTGAAGGATATGAAGTTAAAAAGATTGCAAAACCAGCGGATGAAATGATGCAGGCATTTGCATATTTTCATCTTATTCCTTCAAATGATTTACTTCTTTACACAAGAAGATGGAGGTTTTCACAAATTCCTTTCAAAATATTAAATGAAAATGAAATTTTAAAAATTCCTTCCGGTGGAAAAGCAAAAGTTGAATATAAAATTTTGCAACCAGTTAAAAATGAAAAAATTAACCTTGAATTGAAAGAACCAAAGGAGGGAATTAAAATTGAAAATTTAAAAATTGAAAATGATATATTGAGTTTTGATATAAAGTTGGATGAAAAAATAAATAAAGGATATTCTGATAACCTTATTATTGAAATAATAAGTGAAATTGGAGGAAAAAGAATTTCAATGGGATTTTTGCCAGCAATTATGATAGAGGTTATATAAATGGAAAAGAATAAAATTGAAATTAAAGATATTCCTGTTGAAATTTACTATTCCTGTTTTGGAAGGAAATCCAGAATTGAAGAATATCATTTTACTTTTACAATACAAAAATATGGAAATTTTAAAACACAACTTAAATGGATTGATACTGCATATAAGGAGACATTAAAAATTTTAAATCTTGATGAAGAAACAAGTATATTCAGAAGGTTTTTTTGCAGCGACCTTTACAACCAAATTAAATATTTAAAAGAATTTGAAATTTCAAATCCTAAAAATCCAACAGCAATATCTTTAATATGTCAGGTTCCAATTCCTGATAGTAGAATTTCTCTATGGGCATATCATATAAAGGCAGATAAAGTTAAAAAAGAAAAAAATGGAAATACTGTTTCTATAAGATTTGATAACTATACACATTACTGGACAACAGGACTGATTTAT
This sequence comes from Candidatus Ratteibacteria bacterium, assembly GCA_049970595.1. Taxonomy (GTDB): domain Bacteria; phylum Ratteibacteria; class UBA8468; order B48-G9; family JAFGKM01; genus JAMWDI01. Next base: position 5,616 of record JBMFMQ010000083.1, read on the forward strand.
ACAGAAACAGATTCTATTTATCTTCAAACAAAAAAGATTATTGAAAATTATATTGAGTTTTTGAGAGGAAATAATATGAAACTTTCGCATAATGTAATAAGGACATGGTTTTTTATTCAAAATATTGATGCTGACTATAAGGAATTTGTTAAAGCAAGAAGGGAAGTTTATGAAAAAAATGGATTAACAAAAGATACACATTTTATTGCAAGCACAGGAGTTGGTGGTTCTTATTTTGATTTAAAAGCAAAAGTTATTTTAGATGTATATTCAATTTCTGGGATAAAAAAACACCAGATAAAATTTTTATCAGCGCCTGATTATTTAAGTCCTACTTATATTTATGGGGTAACATTTGAAAGAGGTGTTTCAATAACTTATTCAGATAGAAAACACATAATAATTTCAGGAACAGCAAGTATAAACAATAAAGGTAAAATTATGTATCCAAATGATATAATTAGACAAACAGGAAGGACATTAAAAAATATAGAAGCATTATTAAAAAATGAAAATGCAACTTTAGAAGATATGATGATTTTTATTGTTTATCTTAGAGACCCATCCGATTATTATTTTGTTGAAAAGATTATCAGGAAAAGATTTAAAAACACACCGATTATATTTGCAAATGCTTCTATATGCCGTCCTGGTTGGCTTGTTGAAATAGAAGGTATTGCAGTCAGTCCACTTTCCTGAATCTCAATCCATGTAAGTTTTTACTGAATCCCATTAGTTATTTTCTCTTTCCTTATATTTTACCACATTCTTATGTCTGTTTCTTAAAGGGGTTTAAACCCCTTTAAAATTCCCAAAAGGTATCAACACCCCCAAACCCCCTCAATCATGAGGGGAG
>JBMFMQ010000084.1:0-6449 GCA_049970595.1 Candidatus Ratteibacteria bacterium
CCGCAAAGTCCCTCAATCTTGAGGGGAGTTCAAGGTATTCTTATCTGTTCTGGGCAAAAAACGCCAGTGTTGTTCAGTTAGTATTTAATTATATAATATCAAAGAAAATATATTTTGTCAAAAATTACTCTTTTGGGCTTGGAAAAAGTATCCGAGTAGATTATATAACAGAATTGACAAAAATAAAATATGTGTTAAATTAAAAATGAAAGGAGGTGAAGATATGGCAAAAGCAAAGAAAGCTGAAAAAAAGAGTGCGGCAAAAAAAACAGCAAAAAAAAGTAAGAAGTGTAAGTAAGAAAAAATGAGAAGGAAAAAAAGAAAATTGAGATGGAGAAGCAAAAGAGCAAACAAGAGGAAAAAACCTACAATGGGCTAATTTAAATAAATAATGAACTTACAGAATCTTCAAGATGGATTCTTTTAATCGCTTCTCCAAGAAGTTCTGATACAGTTATAATTTTGAAAGGGCTTGGTAGAGTTGAATGGGGTATAGTATCAGTTATTATAATTTCTTTAAATTTTGAATTTTTAAATTTTTCAATTGCATCACTTGCTAAGACAGCATGGGTACAACTCCCATATATTTCAGATGCTCCATTATTTATTAATGCTTCCGCTGCTTCAATCATTGTATTTCCTGTAGCAATAATATCATCAACAATAATTGCTTGGCAACCTTTAACATTTCCAATAACATGCATCATTTCAACTTTATCAGGTGACTCCCTTCTTTTATCAACGATTGCAAGGTCAGCACCAATTCTTTTTGCAAATGCTCTTGCCATTTTAACACTTCCAACATCTGGAGCAACAATAACAGGTTTTTTGAATTTTTTTTCTCTGAGATATTTTATAATTACAGGTGCTGCAAAAAGGTGGTCAACAGGTATATCAAAAAAACCTTGAATCTGTGGTGCATGTAAATCCATACTCAGAATTCTGTCTGCACCTGCTGTTACCAAAAGATTAGCAACAAGTTTAGCAGTTATTGGAACTCTTGGCTGGTCTTTTCTATCCTGTCTTGCATATCCATAATATGGAATAACAGCAGTAATTCTTCTTGGAGATGCTCTTCTTAAAGCATCAAGAGTTATCAATAATTCCATTAAATTTTCATTTACTGGTGGACATGTTGATTGTATTATAAAAACATCTTTCCCTCTTATATTCTCTTCAATTTTAACACATATTTCTCCATCCTTAAACCTATATATTTTTATTGGACTCAATTCTTTATTTAAATATCTGGCTATTTTTTCAGATAATTGGGGATTTGAATTTCCTGAAAAAATTAAACAACTATCCATTTTCACCTCTCCTTTTCTTTATGTATTCAATGGCTTTCTTTAAATCAGATAGAGTATTTATTCCGATTGTTTCATCAGGATTATCTGTTTTGTATGTTGAAATTTTTTTATTTTCTGAAGAAAAAATTTTAATCAGGTCAGTAAGATAATATTCATTTTTTAAAGGGTCTGGTTTTATTTTTTTTAAAGCAGGAAATAATTCTTTAGAATTAAAAATATAAACTCCAGCATTTATCTCTTTTATTAATTTTTCTTCTTCACTTGCATTCAGTTCTTCAACAATCCCAGTCACCCTTCCATCTCCATCTCTTATAACTCTTCCAAGTCCAGAAGGATTATCCAAAATAGTTGTTAAAAAACTGCATACATTCCCATTTTCTCTATGTATTTTAATAAGTTCTTTCAAAGTTTTTTCTGTAATAAAAGGTGTGTCTCCATTTAAAACAACTACCTCCCCATTAAAATCTTTCAATAAACTTTCTGAAGATAAAACAGCATCACCTGTTCCTTTTAACTCTTTCTGCTCAACAAATTCAACATTCTCGCCTTCAAGTTCCTTAAATACCTCTTCTTTTTTATATCCAACAACAATGATTATTTTTAGGGGATTAAATTTTTTTATTGTTTCAAGGATATATTTAAGAATTGGCTTACCAAGGATGTTTCTTACTGTTTTTTGATGCTTTCCTCCGAGTCGTTTACCTTTTCCAGCAGCAAGAATAACAAAAACTAAATTTTCCATTTTTAAATTATACTGCCCGGCAAGGATTCGAACCTTGATCCTCGGCTCCAAAGGCCGGTGTGTTACCCATTACACTACCGGGCAACTTCTGGTAAATTACTTGGTTATAGGATAATTTTTACTTTCGCCCTTTTTAACCTTTTCGTATTCCTCAAGAACCTTTTTCTGAATATATTCTCTGAATTCAGTTTTTATTGGATGAGCAAGGTCTCTATGTTGTTGAGAAGGAGAAAGTCTTTGTGGATTTACAGGATTTAATGAAACTCCACATGAACCGCAGAATTTATGATTTATCGGGTTTTTAAATCCACACCTTGAACACGGTCTCTGCATTTTTTTACTTGGCATAGCCACAAATAATCCGTTTTTCCCTTCTATTATTCTTATATCTCTTATTACAAAAGCATCATCAAATGTTATTGAAGCATATGCTCTTAATCTACTATTTGGTCTTTCTACGAGCGAAATTCTTGTTTCAGTAATTTCCATAGTATCCTCCTTTTACAAGCCAAAATTTATACTTTCAACTATTAACTTTTTCCAATTATTCAAAAAAATTTTTCTTTTTATTTTTTTGACTTCCTCCTTCTCTTTAAAAACTGTAAATAAAACACCACCACTTCCACTTACAAAAAACCTACGATTTGTTATTTTCTCTACCTCATCTTTCACCTCCTTTATCTTTTTATTTATTTCAAAACAAGAATTTTCAAGTCTATTAAAAATATTTTTTTCTACCATATCTATATTACCTTTCTTTATCTGTTCTATTAAAATTCTAACCTTTACATTACAATCTGTCAAATCTCCAAAATAACCAAGTTGGTCAAATTTATTATATACATCTTTTGTGCTAACTGAAAAATCTGGTATTAAAATCAAATAGAAAAGTTTAAAATCCTCACATGGAATTACTTTTTCACCATATCCTGAAATTATACATCTTTTCCTATACAGGAATAAAGGAACATCAGAACCAATTTGTTTTGCAATATTCACCATATCATTTATGTCCAATCCAAAATCAAATATATCATTAAGACAAGGCAAAATGGTTCCTGCATCAGAACTTCCTCCTCCAAGCCCTGTTCCAGGAGGAATATTCTTTTTTATTTTTATATACACATCAAACCGAAAATTTTTTTTTAAAATAAAAATTAATTTGTTCACAGTATTATCTTCTGGAATTTCCCATTTTGATATAAACTTTATTTCTGTTTTTTTTGATTTCTTTAAATATATATAATCGCAAAGAGAAACAATATCTATCAGTGAAAATATTGGATGAAGAGTATTATTTTTTTTCCCGACTTCAAGAAAAAGATTAATTTTGGCAGGTGCCTTTATCTTGGTCATTATCTTTTATTTTCCTTCTTGCTACTTTTACAAAAGACGGTTTTATAACTCTATCATTATAAATATATCCACTTTTTTCTTCTTCAATTATTGTCCCTTCTTCAAAATCGTCTGTCTCAACATAGCCAACTCCTTCATGAAATTTTGGGTCAAATTTTTTCCCAATTGATTCTATTTTTTTTACTCCTAAACTTTCAAGCAATTTTGAAAACTCTTTTTTTAAAAGTTCAACTCCCTGCTTGATACCATCAAGGGAAGTAATTTTATCCATTTGTTTTAAAACACTTTCAAAAATTTCATCAAATGGGATTAATTGCAAAATTATATTTTCATTTCCATATTTCAATATATCTTTCTTTTCCTTTTCAACCCTTTTTCTGTAATTATCAAACTCTGCAAGAAGTCTTATATATTTATCCTTCAACTCATTTATCATTTTATTCAATTCTTCTTTCTCTTTTTCAATTTCTTTAGATTTTCTTGCAAGTTCTCTAAGATTTTTTAAGTCATTTTCTTTAATGAAATAAATCCTTTGTTCTTTTTCTCCCTTCATTTTATAAACCCCATTCTCCATGGTGGCCAGTAAATAAAAAGTGCTTTTCCAATCAGATATTTTTTTGGCACAAAACCCCAGTATCTGCTATCTTTACTGTTAAAACTATTGTCTCCAAGGACATAATATGAACCTGCCGGAACAAGAACTTCTTTTTCAACACCATATTCTCCATCACTATAGTAATATCTGCATACAATTTCAGGGGTATCAACTTCTTTCCCATTTATATATATTTTACCATCTTTTATCAAAACCCTTTCACCAGGTAATCCAATCAATCTCTTAACAAAATCTCTTTTAGGGTCTTCAGGATATTTAAAAATTACAACTTCTCCTCTTTTTGGTTCTCTTATTTTATAGATTATATTATTTGATAAAAGCCTATCCCCAACTTTTAATGTAGGAACCATGGAAGTACTTGGAATCTTGAAATTTCCTATAAAAAATGTTCTTATAAATAAAGCAATGATAAAAGCCCAGAACAGTGATTTAAACCAGTTAAATGTTTTTATTTTTAAATCTTTTTTATTATCCATTTTAAAGATTTATTTTACCTTTTTTATTTTTTATCATCAACTACTTTATATTCACAATTTTATGCATCTGTAGTTTCAAGTACCAGTTTTCTCTTGGATTTTCTTTTAAAAACTTAACTATAATTTTTGAAATTCTTATGTCATTATTAACTGGTTGTAAAATAACTGGTTTTTTAATTCTTTTATCAATAAAATCAAAGTCATCCTTTTTCGTTATAACATATTTAAACTCATTTGCAATTTCCATAAATCTTTCATCATAACCATACCTGTGATATTTAAGACCTTCTTTTTTAGGGCTTACTGTTATCCAGTCAAATTTTATATCCTTCCATATAGTTCCATTTGTCTCAACAGATATCCAATAACTTTTACTTTTTAAAAATTCAAAAAGAAAAGAAATTTCCTGTAAGTATGGTTCTCCACCTGTAAAACAAATTCTTTTACATTTAAACTTTTCAATCTTCTCAAAAATATCAGATTCTTTAATTTCAATACCATTTTTCCAGGCAAATTTTGTATCACAGAAAAAACATCTTAAATTACAACCAGAAAATCTTATAAAAATAACTGGTATCCCCTGAAGAAGTCCTTCTCCAACAATTGAATAAAAAATCTCTGATATCCTATAAGTCATTAAATAATATTTTTTGCCACCTTTCTTATAACATCTATAATCCTTGAAATTTCATCTTCTGACATAATTGTTTTTATTTCAATAGAAATCATTCTTTCAAGAATATCTTGGCTTTTTGGGAATTTACCACCCGCTATCTCAATATTTGCTATAAAATGCCAGTAATTTAAAATTGCTGGATTTACACCATTTTCTTTCATTTTTTCTTTAAATTTTTCTGCCTTTTTTCTATTTGGTAAATAAAAAGTTAAAAATGTTGCAATATCTCCATCTATGTCAGGAATATATCTAAACTCTATTCCATTTATATCTTTTATTCCTTCTTTTATCTTTTTTTTATTTTCCCTCTGCCTTTTAATTATCTCTGGAAGTTTTTTCAATTGAACAAGTCCAAGTGCTCCCTGGATTTCATTCATTCTAAAATTAAAACCCTTTCTCATCCTTTTTTCTTCTCCCCTTCCTATATTGGGTAGATGTGGATGTCCATGGTCATGGTAATATTCTGCCTGTTTATATATCTGTTCATCATCTGTTACAAGCATTCCACCCTCTCCAGTTGTCATAACCTTAACATAATCAAATGAAAAACAACCAATATCTCCAAAAGTTCCAAGTTTTTTACCAAAATAACTTGCACCTGTACTTTGGCAGTTATCCTCTATTACTTTTAAATTCTTACTTTTTGCAAGTTGTATCACCTGGTCTATTTTACCTGAACAGCCCATCATATTCACAGGGATAATACAACATGTGTCTTTTGTTATTTTCCTTTCAAGGTCTTCTATATCAATATTCAATGACTTATCAATTTCGCATAAAACAACTTTAAATCCGCTTTCCTCAATTGCTTCAACTGTTGCAACAAAAGTAAAACATTGTGTAATTATTTCTTTCCCTTTTGGTAAATTTAAACTTTCAATTGCAACCTTTAATGCCGCAGTTCCAGAAGAGAGACCAAGGGCATACTTTGAACCAATATATTTTTTAAATTCATCTTCAAATTCTTTAACCTTGTAAATCCCCTCTCTTTCCTTATCAAAACCATATCTAAACAATACCTTTCTCCTTAAAACATCAACAACCTCTTTAATTTCTTCCTCTCCAAAAAGTTCTCTCCCAGCCATTTTCCCTCCTTGCCTTAAATTCTACCAGTAAGTATTTACTGAATCCCATTAGTTATTTCCCCTTTTTATATTATACCCCACTCTTAAGTTTGTTTCTTAAAGGGGTTTAAACCCCTTTAAAATCCCCAAAAGGTATCAACTCCCCCAAACCCCCTCACTCTTGAGGGGAGTTCAAGGTATTTTTATCT
>JBMFMQ010000085.1:0-6414 GCA_049970595.1 Candidatus Ratteibacteria bacterium
GAGAAAGAATACCTTGACTTAAAAGAAAAAATAGATAAAATGATAGAAAATGGGATTGTAATATTTGAAAATACATAAAAAAGGAGGAAATATGGAAGATATAAGAAAAGGGAAAGGTGATTGGGAATGGTTTTATAAAGCGAGGTTTGGTTTATTCATTCACTGGGGATTATATGCACTTCCAGCAAGACATGAATGGGTAAAGAATTATGAAGAAATACCGAATGAGATTTATGATGAGAAATATTTTGGAAAGTTTGACCCTGACCTTTATAATCCAGAAGAATGGGCTTGTATTGCAAAAAAAGCAGGAATGAAATATGCAGTTATAACAACAAAGCATCATGAAGGATTCTGTCTATTTGATTCTAAATTAACTGATTATAAGGCAACAAATACACCGGCAAAAAGGGATTTAATAAGAGAATTTGTAAATGGATTCAGAAAAGAAAATCTTAAAATTGGCTTTTATTATTCCTTAATTGACTGGCATCATCCTCATTTTACAATTGATAAACTTCATCCATTGAGAAACCATCCAGATAGAGAAAAATTGAATAAAGAAAAAGATTTTTCAAAATACAGAGAATATTTACATGGACAGGTGAAAGAATTGCTGACAGAATATGGGAAAATTGATATAATGTGGTTAGATTTTTCTTATCCAGGACCTGATGGAAAAGGAAAGGATGACTGGGATAGTGAAAAACTTGTAAAAATTATAAGAGAATTACAGCCACATATTTTAATTAATAACCGTCTTGACCTTGAAGATGAATTTGATTTTATAACACCAGAGCAATTTGTTCCTTATAAATGGCCTGAAATAAATGGTAAAAAGGTATTGTGGGAATCGTGTCAGACATTTTCAGGTTCTTGGGGATATCATAGGGATGAAGCAACATGGAGAGAGCCGGAAGAATTGATAAGAACACTTATTGATTGTGTAAGTAAAGGAGGGAATTTACTTTTAAATGTTGGACCTACTGCAAGAGGAGAAATTGATTATAGAGCAAGAGAGCGACTTGAAAAAATTGGTGAGTGGATGTATTACCATTCAGATAGCATATATTCTTGCACACAGGCACCTACTGAATTTAAAGTTCCAAAGGACTGCAGATTAACATATAATCCAGAGAAAAACCGTCTTTACATCCATATATTTTCCTGGCCCTACAAATTTTTATTCCTTGAAGGTAAATCATATAGAGAAAGAGTTTTATATGCCCAACTATTAAATGATAAAAGTGAGATTAAAATAGGACTTGATGAATGGTATAAAAAGCAGATGGGAGATAAAGATGGAATTGCTCTTGTTTTGCCACCATTTAAACCAAAGGTAGAAGTTCCTGTGATTGAATTATTTTTAAAATGAGAGTTAAATTAAAAGATATTGCAAAGAAAACTGGTTATGATATTTCAACTGTATCAAGGGCTTTAAGGGATGACCCAAGAGTTAAAAAAGAAACAAAGAAAAAGATAAAAAAGGTAGCAGAAGAATTAAATTATATTCCTGATATTTCAGCAAAAATTTTATCTGGTGGTAAAAGTGGAATAATTGGAATTATCCTTCCTGAAATTAAACATTCTTTTTATTCTGAAATATTTGAAGAGATAGATGAGATATGCCTTGAAAGGGAACTTATACCTGAACTTTTATTGACTGAATTTAATCAGTTCAGAATAGAAGATATAAAAAAACAGATAATTTATCAAAAGATGGATGGAATTATTCTTGCATACCATTCCCTTGATTTCAGTTTTATAAATGAGAGAATATGTCCTGTTGTTTTAATAGATATTCCTGAAGAAACATATAATAATTTTGATAAAGTTATAATTGACAATACCAATGGAGCAAAAGAAGCAGTAAAATATTTAATTGAGATAGGACATAGAAGAATTGCATTTATATCAGATAAAGTAACAACAAAAAAACGGCTTGAAGGATATGAAATTGCATTAAGAGAAAAAAATATTGAAATAGATGAAGAATTGATAGAAATAAGAAGTGGAAGGAGTGAAGAAATTGGATATCAGGCAGGGCTTAAATTATTATCAAAGAAAAATAGACCAACTGCTATATTCTGTGTGAATGACCTTATAGCAATTGGAGTTTTAAGAGCATCGTTTGAATTAAATATAGAAGTGCCTGATGAAATTTCAATTGTTGGTTTTGATGATATACCAATTTCAAGATATCTACCAATTCCATTAACAACAGTAAGCCAGCCAATAAAAGATATAGCAAGAGAATCGGTCCTATTACTTATTGATAGAATTAAAAATCCAGAAAAACCTTATATGACAAAAAAACTCCAGACAAATTTAATAATAAGAAAATCAACTTCAAGCCCTCCAAACCTTTACCATAGCACCTACAGCAAATGATAAAGCAAAAGGTAAAATTTGAGATAAGATTGAAACAAGAAAAGCTCCAATCTCCAGTTTCTGTTAAACTTTAAATTTCACTCACACTTGTATCTGGACCATTTTCTACTCTAACAAATAACCTTATACCCTTTTCTATAACTTCAATTTTATCTATATCAAAATCATCAGGTAAAATTCTTATATGCGCAATATTATCCCTCGGTATTAATATAATCCTTTTTTCATTATCTATATCAACTGGTTTTACCTGTCCTTTAGTAACAACAATTCCTTTTCCATCAACCATTATCCAGTTTTCAGTAAATTTTAAAACTTTGCCAATAAAAACCCATGACTTCTGCTCATGGAAATACTTTTTAAACCTCACTTTTACAATTTTACCCTCTATCATTTTTCCTCCTTATTTATAAACTCATCTATTTTTTCTTTTAATAAGTTCTTGACCTTTCTAAATTCTTCTACATTATTTTTTTCAGCAGGGTCAGGTATTTCCCATGCTATAATTTTTTTTGCTTTCCCTGGAAAAAATGGACATAATCCCTTTTTATCTCCTGCACAAACAGTAATAACATAATCAAATTCTTCATTTATAAATTCAGAGATAGATTTGCTTCTGTAAGTTGAAATATCTATACCAATTTCTTTCATTACTTCAATTGCAAGAGGATGAACATATTTAGGAATAGAACCAGCACTTTTTGCAATAAATTTATCCTTATAGAAATAATTAACCATACCTTCTGCCATTTGACTTCTTGCAGAGTTTTCCCTGCACAAAAATAATATCTTTTTCATTTTTCTTCAAAATGATGTTTAATAACTTTTCCTTCAACCATAAAAATCACATCCTCACTTATATTTGTGGAAAGGTCAGCAATCCTCTCAATATTCTGTGCTATCCTTAAAAGATGTAAACTTCTTTCAATTGTAGATGTGTCAGAACTCATATATGTAATAAGTTCTCTTATTATCTGTTCCTTCAAATCATCAATTATATCATCTTCCTCACATACTTTTTTCGCTTTAATCGTGTCTTCATTTATAAAAGAATCTACACTATCTCTCATCATTTCAATAGTTTTTTCAGCCATTCTTGGTATATCAATTAAAGGTTTAACTTGAGGTCTTTCTATTAAAAAAAGAGCACTTTCACTTATATTTACAGCATGGTCTCCAATTCTTTCAAGGTCATTATTTATTTTCAGTATCATCAGAATTGTTCTTAAGTTTTTTGCCTTTGGTTCATACTTTGCAATTGTTTCAATACATAATTCATCAATCTCTATCTCAAAATCATTTGCTTTTTTTTCATATTCCTCAATTACTTTTTTTAAACTTTCAGAATTTTTATTCAAAAGTCCTAATATACTTTCTTCAATCATCTTTTCAGCAAGTAAACAAAAATCAATAATTTTCTTTTTCAAAATTGAAATTTTTTCTTCTATCATTTTTTCTCCTTTTTTAACCAAATTTTCCACTTAAATATTCTTCTGTTATTTTATTTTTAGGAGAAGTGAATATTTTTTCTGATTTATCATATTCAATAAGTTCTCCAAGATAAATAAAGGCAACATAATCAGCAATTCTTGATGCCTGGGAAATATTATGAGTGACAATTATAATTGTAACAGTTTCTTTAAGTTTTTCCAGCAACTTTTCTATTTCAATTGTTGATTTTGGGTCAAGTGAAGAAGTTGGTTCATCAAGAAGTAAAATTTCTGGATTTAAAGCAAGTGTCCTTGCTATACATAATCTCTGTTGTTGTCCTCCAGAAAGATATGTCCCTCTTAAATAAAGTTTATCTTTAACCTCTTCCCACAAACTTACTTTTTTCAAATTCTCTTCAACAATTTCGTCTCTTTTCTCTTTTCTTAATTTAATTCCATTTATTATATATCCAGCAATAACATTTTCATAAATTGTTAAATGTGGAAATGGATTTGGTTTCTGGAATACCATACCAATTTTTCTTCTTAAAATAACAGGTTCCATTTTAAAAATACTTTCTCCATCAAGATAAATTTCACCTCTATAAAATGCCTCTTTATTTAACTCATGCATTCTATTTATACACCTTATCAATGTAGTTTTACCACAGCCAGATGGTCCCATAAAAGCGGTTATTTTATTCTTATATATTTCAACATTTATATTTTTTAAAACCTCTAATTCACCATAACCGGCATAGAAATTTTCAATTTTTAAAATTTTATATTCCATTTTTTTGAAAAGTATTTACTGACAAAATTCAAAATAAAAACAAATATTATCAAAATTACTCCACAACCCCAGGCATGTTTTCTCCAGTTATCATAAGGACTGATTGCATAAACAAAAATTATATGAGGCAAAGAACTTACAGGTTTTGTAATATTTAAATTTATAAATGGATTTCCAAAAGCAGTAAAAAGTAATGGGGCTGTCTCACCAGATATTCTTGCTAAACCAAGTAAAATTCCAGAAAGTATTCCATTTATTCCTGAAGGTAAAATAACTTTTAATATTGTTTTTGGATAACTTATACCAAGAGAAAGAGATGCTTCAATAATTGAAAAAGGAATCATTTTTAATGTCTCTTTTGTTGATTTAATTATTATTGGCAAAAATATAAGGGATAAAGCGACTGAACCTGAAATTGCTGAAAAATGTCCCATTCTTTTAACAACCCATATATACCCAATTATTCCAATAACAATTGAAGGGATACCACCAAGAACATCAACAAGCATATTTAAAAATTCTCCAGTTTTTTTGTCCCTGTATTCATAAAGGCAAATACCTATAAAAATACCAAATGGAATAGAAATTAAAGAAGCAAAAAAAATGAGTAAAAATGTCCCTAAAATTCCATTTAATACCCCTCCACCTTCTTCTCCAGGTGGTTTAGGCATAGATGTTAAAAATTCAAGATTAATTGCTGATATTCCATTTTTAAAAATCACAAAAATCATCAAAATCAGTGGAACAAAAACAATAAATGTGAAAAAAATAATAAAAATTTTGAATATTCTATCTTTAAAAATTTTCATACTTTAATTTCCTGTTTTTTAATAATAAGATTGCCAATAAAATTTATAATTAAAGTAATTAAAAAAAGTATAAAGCCAAGTTCAAACAAAGAAGATAAATAAATTTTCCCAACTGCCTCTGTAAATTCATTTGCAATTAAAGATGCAATTGTATTTGCTGGTTTTAAAATATTTTTTGTTAATTGAGTTGTATTTCCAATAACCATAGTGACTGCCATTGTCTCCCCAATTGCTCTACCAAGAGAAAGTAAAATACCTCCAAAAATTCCACTTTTTGCATATGGGATAACTATGTTTTTTATAACTTCATACCTTGTTGCTCCAAGTGAATAACCTGCTTCTTTTAAATCTTCTGGAATAAGTTTTATAACTTCTTTTCCAATAGAGGTTGCAAATGGAATAATCATCAATGAAAGTAATAATGATGCAGTTAAAATGCAAACGCCTGTCGGTGGGAGAGAAAATTTTATCTGTAAAGTCCTTATAAAAGGTGAAAGATAAAAAAGACCAAAAATACCATAAATTACAGAAGGGATTCCTGCAAATAGTTCAACCATTGATTCAAAAATTTTTGTAAAATTTGAATCTTTATAATATTCTCCAAAAAAAATTGAAATAGAAATAGAAAATGGTAAAGAAATAATGAGTGCCAGAAAAGAAGTTATTAGAGTTCCTGTAATAAATGGTAAAGCCCCAAATTTTTCAAATACAGGGTCCCATGTTTTTGATATTAGAAAAGAAAACCCAAATTTTTTGATTGAGGGTAATGACTCTTTCAAAAGAGAAAAAAAAATTAAAAGTAGTAGTACTACAATAAGGACTCCTCCCAATTTTATGAGCATTTTATAAAATCTTTCTGAATTCATCGTAAGTATTTACTGGATACCATTAGTTATTTCACCTTTTTTATATTATACTATATTCTTAAGTTTGTTTCTTAAAGGGGTTTAAACCCCTTTAAAATCCCCAAAATGTATCAACTCCCCCAAAC
>JBMFMQ010000086.1:0-6381 GCA_049970595.1 Candidatus Ratteibacteria bacterium
AGGGGGTTTGGGGGAGTTGATACCTTTTGGGGATTTTAAAGGGGTTTAAACCCCTTTAAGAAATAAACTTAAGAATGTGGTATAATATAAAAAGGGAAAAATAACTAATGGGATTCAGTAAATACTTACTTAGAAATTTTAACTTAAGAATAATATTTTTATGATAAAATTTTTCATTTTTATCTATGATTTTTTAATTTCTGCTTTTCTTTTTATTTCTTTTCCTTTTCTCTGGAAAAAAATTAAAAATGAAAATAAATATTATGGTGACTGGAAAGAAAGATTTGGGATTTTTAAGAAAGAATTGATTTTAAGTTTGAAGAAAAGAAAAAATATATGGATTCATACTGTTTCTATTGGCGAATTTCTTTCAGTTTTACCAATTATAAACCAGTTAAAAAAAGAAAATTCAATAGTTATTTCATTTACAACAAAGACAGGAAGAAAAGTTGGAGAGGAAAAAATTAAAGATGTTTTTAAAGTTTATTTTCCTATTGATATTTCATTTATTATTAAAAAAGTGATTAAAATTTTAAATCCAAAAATGATAATAATTGTTGAAACTGAGATATGGCCAAATCTAATATTAAATGCTTATAAAAAGAAAATTCCTATTATTATAGTAAATGGTCGTCTATCTGAAAAATCATTTAAAAGATACAAAAAATTAAGATTTATTATGAAAAAAATATTGCCATTAATATCAAAAATTATTACAAAGTCAGAAGAAGAAAAGAGGAAAATTTTATATCTTGGTGCAAGAAAGGAAAATATTATTGTTGGTGGGAGTATAAAATTTGATATGGCATGGGAAATAAGCAGAAAAATTAAGCCAGAAGAAATAAGAAAAAGATATAAAATTTTAGAAGATAAAAAAGTTATTGTTTTTGGTTCAATTCATCCTGAAGAAGAAGATGGAATTGTCAAAATTATTAAAAAAATTTCTGAAAAATACAAAAATATAATATTTGTGATTGTTCCAAGATATCTTGAAAAAACAGATATTTATAGGAAACTTCAAAATTCTGGCATTTCTTATATAAAAAAATCATATTATGAGAAAGAAAGAAGAGAATTTAAAGTATTTATTGTTGATACTTATGGCGAGTTGAATAATTTTTATTCAATATGTGATTTTGCATTTGTTGGTGGAAGTTTAAATGGATATGGAGGGCAGAATCCAGTTGAAGTGGCATCTTTTGGAAAACCTGTAATATGTGGTAAGGATATGTTTCTTTTGAAGGAAGAATGGGAAATTATAAAAAAGTATAAAGGCGGGATAGAGGTTAAAAATTACAAAGAACTTTATGAAAAGATTATCTTTCTTATTGAAAATCCAGAGATTAAAGTTAAAATGGGTCAAAATAGTTATAAAGCAGTAATAGAAAATAAAGGAGCAAATGAAAAAACACTTAAAATCCTAAATTCATATTTATCTTAGCTTTTCTTTTCTGCTTTTCTTAATCTATCCATTATTGCTATCCCAAGACCTTCTTCAGGAACTTTTTCTGCATAAATTATATCAAGACCTGCATTATCAAGATTATGTAAACAAGAAAAAAAATTACTTGCTGCTTGGCTAAGTTCTCCTTTTTCAGATAAAACTTCAATTTTCACAAATTTTTCTTTATATAATGGTTTTTTAAAAGCAAGAAGTCCTGCTTTAATTCCTTCTTTTACCTCTCTATAATCATTTAGAATTTTTAAAGGAGTTTTTGGGCAGTAGTGGAAAGGAAGTTGCCCTGGTGATGAAACCCTTTCTAATTTTTTTATTATTTCAACTTTACCAATCACCTTTTCTATTTCTTCAATTGGCAATCCACCAGGCCTTAAAATAATACCTTTTTCACCTGTTAAATCAATAACTGTTGATTCAATTCCAATAGGACATTTCCCTCCATCTATAATAATTTCAATTTTATCGCCAATTTGCTGTTTTACATGTTCTGGTTCTGTTGGACTTAATCTTCCAAATATATTTGCACTCGGAGCTGCTAAAGGAAAATCAATTCTTTTTAAAATTTCAAGGGAAACAGGATGTGATGGCATTCTTACAGCAACTTTTTCAAGTCCAGCAGTTACTATATATGGAACTATTTCTGTTTTTGGTAATACTATCGTTAAAGGTCCTGGCCAGAATTTTTCAATAAGTTTTTCTGCTTTTTCATTTATCTCTTTCCATAATTTTTTTATATCTTCCTTTCTTCCAATATGTAAAATTACAGGGTCAAAAAATGGTCTTTTTTTTATTTCAAATATTTTAACTACTGCATCAGGATTTAGTCCATTTGCTCCAAGACCATAAACAGTTTCAGTCGGAAATGCAATAACTTCACCTTTTTTTAAAATATTTATTGCTTTTTCTATAGATTTTTCACTTGCTTTAAGTATTTCTGCCATTTTAAATATATTTTTGAATTTTTGAAAGAATCTCCATTAAAGGCGGGACATCAAACCATTTCCTTCCAGTTAATTCATTTGCAAAACTTCTATAAATATCAGATATAGCATTAAAAAGTTCTTCGGGCAAATTGGGCGGATTTATATCAACATATTTTTTCCATTCAATTCTGTTTTTCTTTTTACTTTCCTCAACTTTTTTATACCATTCAGTTTTTCTATAATATATCCTTGCAATTTCCTTACTTAAAGGTATTCCATTATATGTAAATCTGCATTCATCAAGTGTTCCAACAGCATCTACAAGTATTAAATTTCTATTTTCATCAAAAGCAAATTCAACCTTACCATCCTCATTTATAAGTCCTATTTTCACCACTTCTCTTGTTATTATTTCATTTATTTTCATAGTTTTGGTTTTAATCTCTTCAACTTCATCATCCTTTAAATTTGCTATCTCTTTTGCTTCTTCCCAATTTATATATCTATCAGTTAATTCAAGTTTTGTTGAAATATCAATTATTGGTTTTTCAAGTTTCTGTCCTGGTTTTGGCATTTCCTTCAATCCAATATCTTCCAAATTTAATTCTCCTTGTTTTAATCTTTTGAATATAGATGAGCCAGATGGTAAATAATTTCTGTAAATTACTTCAAGAGGAATAAGGAAATTTGATTTTTCTTTTTTATAAATTGAGTAATCATAAGTATCTCCTTTTATTTCTGGCTTTAAAACCCTTACCATTTTAAATTCAATTACATTAGTTGATTCTTTAATTTCATTTAATCTTTTAACTTTTCCATCCTTATCAACAACCCCTATATAATGTGTTCTTATTCCGTTTTCCTCAATTTTTTCAAAAAAATAGGAAGTTGAAATACATATTGATTTCCCTTTATCTATAATATGGTCAGGCATTTCGCCCCAGTCAAAAACAGAATATCTATCAGAAAATATAAATCTTCCAATTCCACTTTTCTCTTTTTCAGGTTCTTTTACAATATAAAGGTCCTTAACACTTCCCATTTCTTATCTCCTTGTCCTGTTTATCTATTTCTTCTTTCATCTTTTCCTGATACTCCTTAATTTTTTTCTTCAATTCAGGGTATTTTAAAGATAATATTTTTACTGCTGAAATTGCTGCCTTTTCAGGTTCAATAACTACTAATGGTGCAACTCCTGATGGCATTCTTAAACTTGAAAAAATATCAAAACCAGAAAATTTTTCACTATATGGAGGGCAGGTAATTACAGGTTTTATAGTGTTTGCATCAACAAATCCACCCAAAGCATTACTTCTTCCAGCAATAGTTATAAAGACAATATCCTCGTTTTCATATTCTTTTATGATTTCAAGAACTTTTAAAGGTGTTTTATGTGCAGAACCAATTCTTAAAATAACTTCAACTCCAAATTCTTTAATTTTTTCTTTTATTTTTTCTGCCAAATCCTTATCTGCCTTTGAACCCATAATTATTACAACTTTCATGTTTCCTCCTTTAAAATAACATATTCATTCTGAAAAAAGTTTTGACCATCTTTCAACAAGATAATCTCTTCTTACTTTATATACTGATTCATAAAAATATCTTTGTGATAGTAAAATTTTTCTTTCAACACTCTGACATATAGAAATTGCTTCTTCCCATACTTTCTGGAAATTTTTAAATCTTGATTCTATCTGTTTTTTAAATTTTTCTTCATCCTGTATTTCTCCTCCTATTGTAAAGTATTTTATGCCATCAATGGTAAGACAATAAGCCACTTCATCTCCAATCTTTTCAATCTTAAAACTTTTTTCTATTTCTTCTATTTTTCCCTCATGCATTTTTAACTTCCTTTTAATGACTTCTTTTTTTGGTCTTGAAACTTTAAATCCTTTTTTTGCTGCTGCATAAAAGATAGCTCTGTTTAATCCAAAACTTTTAGCACTTGATAATGGATATCCGAGAACAAATGCTCTTGCTGCCTGTAAAACTGCCATAACCTGAAATCTACCTACAGCCATATTTAATTTCCTTCTATAAAAATTATTTTACCTCAAATTGACTGGAGATTTAAATTGAAATAAAATTTTAAAAAGAAGGAGAAAAATGAAAATTTTGATTATAGGTTCTGGAGGAAGGGAACATTCAATTGGATGGAAGATAAAGAGATTTTCTGAGAAATATGAAATATATAGTATTCCCGGAAATGGTGGTCTTTCTCTTATTGGATTATGTATAAAAAAGGATTTAAGCAATTTTAATGAAATTCTAAATGTAGTTATAGATAAAAGAATTGAACTTGTAATAGTTGGTCCTGAAAATCCTTTATCAGATGGAATAGTTGATTTTTTTGAGAGCAAAGGATATAAAATTTTTGGACCAAATAAGAAAGGCGCAAAACTTGAATCATCAAAATGCTTTGCAAAAGAATTTATGAAAAAATATGGAATACCAACTGCTGATTTTGAAATTGCAGAAAAATTTGAAGAAGGAATAAAAATAATTGAAAAGAGAAAAATTCCTTATGTTATTAAATATGATGGACTTGCTGCTGGTAAAGGAGTTAAACTTATAGAAAATTTTGAAGAAGGAAAAGATTACTTAAAAGATATTTTTATAAAAAAGATTTTTAAAGGAGATCCAAAAGTTGTGATTGAAGATTTTTTGTCTGGAAAAGAGTTATCCTATTTAATTTTTACAGATACAAACTCATATATTCCTATGGTTCCAGCAAAGGACTATAAAAGAGTTTTTGATGGTGATAAAGGACCAAATACAGGAGGAATGGGATGTTATTCTCCTCCAGTTTATTTTAATGAAGAACTTGAAGAAAATATAAAAGAAAAAATAGTTGAGCCAACTTTAAAAGGGATACAAAAAGAAAATATTGATTATAGAGGCGTATTATATTTTGGTTTGATGATTACAGAAAATGGTCCTTATGTTTTAGAATATAATGTAAGATTTGGAGACCCTGAGACACAGGTTATTTTACCAAGAATGGAAGGAGATTTGGTTGAGGTTATTGAAAGTGTAATTGAAGGGAATTTAAATAAAGTTAAAATTAAATGGAGAGAAGAAAAATCATTATGTGTAATTCTTGCTTCAAATGGCTATCCGGGAGAATATGAAAAAGGTAAGGAGATAAAAAACATAGATAAAGTTGAAGATGTTATTTTATTTCATGCAGGAACAAAAATTGAAAATGGTAAAATATTAACAGATGGAGGAAGAGTTATTGGGATTACAGGTATTGATAAAGATATGAAAAAATTAAGAGAGAAAGTATATAAAGCAGCAGAAACAATTGAATTTGAAGGAAAGCATTACAGGAAAGACATAGGCCAATTATGAAAAATTTAAAACTTAAAAATAGGAATAAGGTTAAAGATATAAGTTTAGATTATAAAACAGAAAATATTGTTGAAATTAATTATAAAAAAACCTGTGATTGTCCAGAAAATTGTTTAAGTTGTATATCTCCAAAGGAATGGGTAAAAGGACAAGTTGCAATTTGGGAATTTTATTATGAAAAAAGGGATATAAGAGATAAAGAGATACATCCAGCAGTTTTTCCAATAGGATTACCTAAGAAATGTATTGAAATTTTTACACACAAAGGTGAATTAGTTTTAGACCCTTTCGTTGGAATAGGAACTACATTAATTGCTGCAAGAGACCTTGATAGAAATGCAATAGGATTTGATTTAAATCCAAAATATATTGAATTTGCCAAAAAAAGATTAGAAGAAAATTTACAAATTTTTGAAACAAGAACAAAACAAATTGCTATATGTGATGATGCTATTAATATACCTAAATACTTAAAAGAAAATACGGTTTCACTTATAGTAACTTCTCCTCCTTATGCAACTTTACTTTTGAGAGAACGATTAAACAAAAGTTTTAGATGTGATTTAAGAAAAAATAAGCATTACAAAAAAGTTCAGCAATATTCTTTTAATCCAAGAGACCTTGGAACAATGCCACCAAAAG
>JBMFMQ010000087.1:0-6166 GCA_049970595.1 Candidatus Ratteibacteria bacterium
CTGTTTTCTTGAGTTTTTCAATTATTCCTAAATTTCTACTTTTAGATTAAGGTATTACTCGCCACGGCTTTATCTCAGGAGGGGGTGCTTCCCCCTTCCTGATATTCTCCCCCACACACTACGGAGGACGGACCTCGGTTAGAAGGAGAGAGTGTTTTTAAGGCGAACTTGTGTCTCTATTCTCATTGGAACCATCTTTTTCATTGCAGGATTTGTTGATTTTCCTATAAGAACTATTTTTACAAGAGTTGTTTCAGTATTTAATTTTTCACTTATTATATTTTTGCCATTCGCATCGTAAAACTCAAATCCAGAACCACTTACAAGATATATTTTTTTATTTGGGTTTAAATCAATTGTTCCTGAAGTTGTTGTTTGATATAAACTTGTGTCAGTTATATTGTTTGCGGTTATCTGGTAAATTACTGTATTTTGTGCTGTAAAATCAGAAAAAACAAGAGTATATTTATTTAAAGGATAAGAATCAGTAATAGGAGTGGTCCCTCCCTGATGACTACATAAATTGCCTGCATCTTTTAAACCAAAAACTCCTTTCCTTCCATTTCCAATTGTATCTACCATCTGGCTTAAAACTTCTCCAATTTCATTATATGCATTTATTATATTTCTTGTTCTTGCTGCTCTTACATACATAAGGGTAATTAAAGAAAAAATGATAACTAAAATTGTAAGTGCTATTAAAATCTCAAGAACTGTAAATCCATTTTTTTTCATTTTTCTCCTTTTTTAATATAAACCATCTCTTGACCTATAAACAATACTCTTTAATAATACTTGATTTCCCCTTCTTCTCAAAATATAAATTGTAATTTTCAAAGCCATAGCATTATCATACATTGTATTATTAAAATTTTGTATAATATTCCCAGAACTATCTATCCCTTGAACAAATCTTATAATTCTATAATCATTTTTGTAAAAGTCGGGTGTAAAATCAGTATATAAATTCACATCTATAATTGATTCTGTTTCTACCTCGTCTCCAAATTCATTCTGTCTATCATAATAAACTGGTGGAAAATCAATATTCTTAATCTCTTCAATAGAGTATTGTAATAAAGCATTTGCAATTGTTAATTCATTTGCTTTTTTTATAACATTTAAGTTTCCTGAAAGTATAAGTAAACCAGTAGCAATAACAGCAGCAATTAAAAAGATTGAAATTACAACCTCAATTAAAGTAAGCCCCTTTTCATTTTTTACCATAAAATTCTCCAACTTTTAAAATTTTTTAATGCTATTTGAATGAATATATTTAAGATTTAGTTTTGAAATTAATCCCTCTGCTTCTTTTTTCATGCTTTTTGCAATATCAGAAAATTTTTGATTTTTTGTTTCTTTATAATGCTTTTCCCTTATTTTATGTATCATTTCCATTATTTTGTCTTCACTTTTCATAAATTACCTCCTCTGGTGTTAATATTTCTATTTTTTTATAATTATAAAGGACACAAATTGCTTCAACTATTTTTTTTGTTGAAAACTTAACTATGTGTTTCATATTCCAACTTACAATTCCATCCATCTCATAAAAAATTGCATAACCAATATGTCTTGCATCGTCTATAAACTTTTCTGGAATAACTTTCATTCTTATTATCTCATTTGCAAGTTTTTCAATATCATGATTGTATTCTAAAACATATGGCTTAAAATCTTCAATCACTTTAATAATTTTATCTTTTAAGTTTTTATCAGGAATTCTATTTATTTCTAAAAGAACAAGTTCTGAAATATATAATGAAAAGTTTTTTACTTTTACAACTTTAAAAAAATCTTCTGTGGTTCTCATCTTATCAGAAAATTTATCTTCAAATAAAAACCCAAAAACAGAAGTATCAATATAAAGTTCTAATTTTACCATAAAATTCTCCAACTTCCAGGAACTGGTAAATATTTTCTTCTCCCTCCAGAAAATCCTACATAAATATCACCAATTGCCTTTTTAAATGGCTTTGAAACATAAATTATTTCAGAGTTTGAATTAGTGTTTACATTTTTAGATATAAGAGAACCATTTATAATTGTTTTTTTTGAAGAAGAACCAGAAATAGAAATTGTTGAAGAAGAATTTTCTGAAAATGAAAAAATAGAACCATTTATTATTAGGTCATTTGTAGTGGAATTGTTTTGAACATTAATATTTGAAGTCCCATTTATTGAATATGATATCAATGCCATTTGAGTATCAAATTTTGTAATATCTGAAATTGATGAGTATATGTTAGAATTTGAATTATTATCAGAATAAATAATTATACCTGAAATCTGATTTTGTCCAATTGTTATTTTTAATTGAGAGTTATTATTTAATGTAAATGTAAGTGGACCAGATGATACAAGAGTTATTGCATATTTATTTGTTGTATTATTTGATTCTATTGTTAAAGAGTTATTTATTGTTATATTTGAGTTTGAAATTATTGAAGCATTTTTTATTGTTGTTGTCCCTATAAAATTTAAACTTATATCCTTTATTATAAAATTACCATTATTAAACTGAATTTGACCAGTTCCACCAAAATTAATATCTGAACCACTTGTTAAAATTAAATTTCCATTAATATTTGTATTTCCATTTAAGTTTATATTTGATGAATATAAAATTGCAGGACCACCAATTGAACCAGTATTTATATTGATTGTATTTGCATTAATAACTGCATTACTTGTTAAATTTGTATTATCTATTGTAATAGTTTGGTCTGACTTGAAATAATTATTTATATTTACACCAAATCTCAATCTTGCACCTGCTCCAATTATATTTACTGAATTATTACTTCTTCTTGTATAAGAAGAAGGATTTGTTCCATCATCTGTTCCAAAATGGTAATTTACTCCATCCCACCAAACTCCATCAGTAATACTATTTACAGGACCTGTTGGTGCACCAGTAGTTCTATTTCCTGAATTATCATACTCATCATCATATGTCCCTGGGTCAGATGGAATTGTAATTGAAGGATAGTTAGGTCTATAATCATTTGACAATTTTGGAGGAAAAAATAAAGCATCAGTATATGTATAATTTCCTGTAGCATTTATTGTAGTTGGCCAGTTATCAGAACATATATTTCCCATCATTTTTACAGAAGCAGGAATTGTTAAGGGTCCAAGAGTATCTGTATAAATTAAATGTTTATTAAATGATTCTGATATTGCGCAACTTCCTTTTGTTCTTGAAGGCAAAAAAGAGTCATAATTTGTTCCATCTAAATCTCCTTCTGCCTGATTTGCTCCTTTTATTCTACATATAATTTTTGCAACTTTACCATTATATCTTCCTTCTGAAATCAATATATCAAGGTCTGTATCAGAAGTTGGATTTGCATCTATTAAACTTATTTTACAACTTGCATTTTTCCCATAATTTGAAACATCTATATCTGTATCATATTGAGTATAAGAAAGAGTGTCTGGATAATTTGGATAATA
Source organism: Candidatus Ratteibacteria bacterium (assembly GCA_049970595.1). Lineage (GTDB taxonomy): Bacteria > Ratteibacteria > UBA8468 > B48-G9 > JAFGKM01 > JAMWDI01. The sequence continues at coordinate 3,460 of JBMFMQ010000087.1, forward strand.
ATTTGGTTTTGAAATAGGTGTCCCCGGTGGATTTGTTCCAAAAGGATAATAGTGGCCAGACCCATTTCCATATTTTTCGTAATTCATTTTATATAAAATTTTCTGTATTCCTGCTTCTGCTATTTCAAGTGCTATTAGTTTGTCTTTGTAATAGTTTGCTCTTCTTATTGAAATTGTTGCTGAAAGAACTACTGCAAGAATAAGAGAAGAAAAAAGAATTATCATTACAATTACTGCTATTAAGGCAAGACCTCTTTTTCTCATTTCAATTTAATTATACTTTTTTTTAACTTTTTGTCAATTAAACAGATTGCTTTTTGCCTTATTCTACAACTTGGACATTTACCACATGGTTTTTCTCCATTCTTATAGCAACTCCATGTAATATTTAAATCAAGTCCATAAGAAATTGCTTTTTCAATAATCTTTCTTTTTGACCAGTTTATTAAAGGTGCTATTATTTTTATTTTTTTACCTGAAACTGTCTTTTTTGTTGCAACATCTATAAGTTTTTGAAATCGGTTAATATAAATAGGTCTACAATCAGGATACCCAGAAAAATCAACAGAATTAACACCTATAAATATACTATCAGCATCAATTGTTTCAGCATAACCGAGGGCAAGGGATAAAAATATAGTATTTCTTGCAGGAACATAGGTAGGTGGAACCCCTTTTGTCTTTTTTTCTGGTATTTTTATTTCTTTTTTTGTCAATGCTGATTTTAAAAATGATAAATCAATCTTCAATATCAAATGTTCTGCTTTTAAAAATTCTGCTATTTTTTTTGCACATTCTATTTCTTTTCTTGCCTTTTGTCTGTAATCAATTGTTAAACAATAAATCTTATATCCTTTCTTTTTAGCAATAAAAGCAGTTAAAAAACTATCAATCCCTCCTGAAACAAGACAGACTGCTTTTTTCATTTTTCAATTGTTTATATAAATTTTCATATTTTTTAACCATATCTTCTGCTGAATAGGACTTTTTTATTTTCTCTCTTGCATTATTCCCAATTTTTTCTCTTATATCTTCATTTTCTATAAGATAAATAATTTTTTCTGCAATTTTTTTATAATCATTTTTTCCAACTATAAAACCATCTTTCCCATTTTCTATTATATAAGGGGTATCTCCAACATTTGTAGCAATTGAGGCAATCCCATATCCCATACTTTCAAGTAAACTAACTGGACACCCCTCCCATAATGAAGGAAGAACAAAAATATCAAAAATTTTAAGATAATTATAAATATTTTCAACATATCCAGTTAGAATAAAAAAATTATCAAGCCCTTCATCCTTTATCATTTTTAAAATTTCATCTTTTAATTCACCTTCACCAATAATATAAAACTTAACATTTTTATTTTTTTTGACAACAATCTTTGCCGCCTTAATTAAATTAAAATATCCCTTTGCTTTTCTTAAATTTCCTATGCTCCCAATAACTAAATAATCCTTTTTTAAATTTTCTATTTTTTCAGGTATCTCTATTCCATTGCTTATAACTTTTATCTTTTTTCTTGAAATTTTCCCTTTTTTAATTAAAACTTCTCTTCCTGAATAAGAATTTGAAATATATAAATCAACAAAATTTTGAGTTACCTTTTCAATAAACCAATGATACCATTTTCTCCAGTCATCTGTGCTTCTCTGAGAACATATTACAAAATTTATTTTTAAAATCTTTCCATAAATTCTTCCAATAATATTTGAAACATATAAAAATGTTTGAAGTATATCGGGTCTTTCTTTTTTTAGATAAATAAAGAGTTTTATAAAATCAAATGGATTTTTTTTAAGATTTAAAACATAAACTTTAAAATTTTCTTTTTTTAATTCTTCTGTAAATTTTCCTTCTCCTTTTATACAGAAAAAAACAATTTCAAATAAATCTTTATTCATTTTTTTTGAAAGTGTTAATATCATCTTTTCAGTCCCACCAATTTGGCTACTTCCTATTAAATATCCAATCTTTATTTTATTTCCCATAAATTGGTTCTGGCAGAGGAGATGGTATATTTCTTTTTATCTTTTCATATGCCAAGATTCCATTTAAAGATGCTCTCGGATACCATAAAAATCCAATTGTTTTTATCTTTTCTATATCTATAATTTCCTTTAAATTTAAAACACCAGGTCCTATTAAAAAATGTTTCTTTTTTTTAATAAACCAAATGAGTTGGTTTAAATCAATTATCTTTATTTTAAATTTTCCATTATAATTAAATCTTCCTTTAAATTCACAAATATAGAACTTATCCTTTGTGCAATTAACTATGCAGAGAAAATTATCTTTTAAATCTTTTACTGAATAAAAAAATGTCTCAAAAATATTTACACAATAAATCTTTTTATCTGAAAAGGTAAGTCCTTTTGCAAAACTTATTCCTATTTTTATTCCAGTCCAAGAGCCAGGTCCATTTGAAACAACAACATAATCAAAATCATCATAAACAATATTTAATTTTTCAACAATCTCACCTGCTATATCAGAACTTTCAAAAAATACCTCTTTTTTTATAAGCCCATCTTCAACAAATGCTATACTTCCAAAATTTGTTGTTGTTTCAATTGAGACAATTTGCATTGTAAGTATTTACTAAACCCCATTAGTTATTTCACCTTTTTTTATATTATACCACATTCTTATGTTTGTTTCTTAAAGGGGTTTAAACCCCTTTAAAATCCCCAAAAGGTATCA
>JBMFMQ010000088.1:0-6094 GCA_049970595.1 Candidatus Ratteibacteria bacterium
AAAGGGTAAAAATTGAAAATCTAAAAAAAGAAATTGAAGAAAAGAAAAGAGAAAGAGAAGAACTTGTGAAAAGGATAGAGTTTAAATTATACAATTTATATGAGAAAATAAAAAAAACAAAGAAGGACAAAATTGCAATAGTGAAAGCTGAAAATGGAATATGTGGTGGATGTTTTATGACACTTCCGACCTATATTGTTGAAAAAGTTAAAAGAAAAAAAGAAATAGTCCAGTGTGAAAATTGTAGTAGAATTTTGTATTGATGGATAAAATTGAAATATTTATAGATGGTGCTTCAAAAGGAAATCCTGGAGAGAGTGCATATGGAATTGTTATTTATAGAAACAATCAGATTTATAAAAAATTTGGAAATTCAATAGGTATAACAACAAATAATGTAGCAGAATATATCTCATTAATTTTTGCCCTTATTGAATGCTTCCAATTTCAGAATGACAAGGTAGAAATAAAAAGTGATAGTTTGCTTCTTGTAAAACAAATAAATGGAAAATATAAAGTTAGGGATGAGACCTTAAAAATATTAAATTTTATTGCGAAATCTTTACTTTCAAGGTATAAAAATATTAAAATTAAATATATACAAAGAGAAGAAAATAAACTTGCAGACAAAATTGCAAATTCGTTCATTGAAAAAAAGGATTTGTTTTGAAGGAGTGGATGGGTGTCTGCCTGCCTTTCGGCAGGAGGAAAGTCCGGACTCCAGCAGGGAGGATGGTTCCTAACAGGAACAGGTAGCAATACCTGGAAAGTGCCACAGAAAATACACAATCCATCAGAAACCCTGATGGATGAAGGTGAAAAGGTGAGGTAAGAGCTCACCGTCTGCCTGCAAAAAACAGGCAGAGCATGGCAAACCCCATCCGGAGCAAGGTCAAGTAGAACCCATAGGTTCCCTGCGCCAAAGGGTTCGGGTAGACCGCTTGAGTCAGAAGGTAACTTCTGACCCAGAGGAATAGACACCTAAAACAGAATCCGGCTTACAATCCACTCCTTCATTTTTAAAGGAAAAAAAATGAATGAAAAATGGATTGAAACTGGAATTAAACAACTTGAGGAAGAATTTGGAAAGGAAAAAGTAGATAAAGCAATAGAATATGTTAAAAATTTTGAAATTGAACTTCCAAGTTGGGTTTTTGGAACTTTTGGAGGAGGAAGATTTGGAAATTATACTCCTCCTGCAGCAGCAAGAAATATATATGAAAAGATAGATGATGCTTGTTTTGTTCATAAATTGACAGGTTGTACTCCACAAATAGCAACTCATATTTTATGGGATTTTTCAGATGATGGTTTAGAGCCGGATTATAAGATTGTTGAAAAAGTTTATCAATATTGCAAGGAAAAGGGTTTATCTTTTGGAGCAATAAGTCCGACATATTTTCTAACAGGTTCTCACAGGGGAAGTTTTACATCTTACCATAAGGAAACAAGGAAAAGATATATTGAACAGACAGTATTTGGTGGTGAGATTGCAAAAAAATTTGGTAATAAATTCCTTACACTCTGGTTTCCTGATGGTTCTTTATATCCAGGACAGATTGACCTTAAGGAAAACTATCAACTTATGAAAGAGAGTTTAATTGAAAGTTATAAAAAAATACCAGAAGATGTAAAGATTTTAATTGAATATAAACTTTTTGAGCCAGGGACATATAGCACAACAATTTCTGATTGGGGTACTTCCTATATACTTTCAAAATCACTTGGAGAAAATGTAGGTGTTTTAATTGACCTTGGCCATCATCCTTTTGGTGTAAATATAGAAAAGATTGTTGCGATTTTGATTGCTGAAAATATGCTGTGTGGATTTCACTTTAATACAAGATATGCTGCTGATGATGACCAGTCAGTCCAACCTGATTTACAACTTGCAAGGATTTTTTATGAACTTGTTAAAGGAAATGTTATATGTAACAAAGATAAAGATAAAAACTGGGCATATATGATTGACCAGGCATGCGGAAGGGAAAATAGATTTCATGCAATTTTAAATTCAATAGATTCTCTTCAAATATCTCTTGCAAGGGCTGTTCTTACTGATACTGAAAAAATTAACTATTTTCAGAAAAAAGATGAGATAATTCTTGCAAACAGAGAATTTAATAAATCAATTGCTTTATGCGATGTAAGACCTGTAGTTTATAAGGCACGCCTTGAAAAAGGAGTTCATTTTGACTTTATTGAAACTTATATTAAAACTGGATACCAAGAAAAGATTGAAAGCCAGAGGAAATAAATTTGACATTAAATAAAAAATTTTTTAAAATTTAAATAGAAATGGTTTCTATTTAGTAAAAATTTATGGTGAAATATAAAAAAATACTTAAGGAAAACAGATTGAAAATAACACCGAAGAGGATGAAGATAATTGATTATTTTCTGAAAAATGATAAATATTCAACACCTTTTGATGTCTGGCAATATATGAAAAAATTTTTTAAGAAAATTGGACTTCCAACAGTTTACAGAAATCTTGCTGATTTTGAAAGGATAGGAATTTTAACAAAGATTGAAGGAAAAGAAAATAGATTTTATTATGGAATATGCGGAAAGGGAAAGGGGATTCATCATCATCATATTGTTTGTGCTTCCTGTCATAAGGTTGATGAATTTGATATATGTGAATTTAATAAGATAAAAGAAGAAATTGAAAAAAAAACAGGTTTTTTAATTAAAGAACATAAATTTTTTCTTAAAGGATTATGTAAAAACTGTAAAGAAAAAGGAGGGGAATATGATTAAAAAAATCAGTTTTATTTTAATACTTTTTTCTTTGGGATTTAAATATACATTTGGAAATGAAAAAATTGGAGTTTTTGTAAGTATACTACCTTTAAGTGAATTTGTTGAAAAAATAGGTAAGGATAAGGTAAAAGTTAGTGTGATGGTTCCTCCGGGTGCATCTCCACATACATATGAACCAACTCCATCACAATTGAAAGAATTAAGTAAAGCAAAGATGTATGTAATGGTTGGTTCCGGAATTGAATTTGAAATTGCATGGATGGACAAAATAATCTCATTAAATAAAAAAATGCTTATTTGTGATTGTTCAAAAGGAATAAACTTAATAGAAGAAGAATATGGAGAAGAAGAAGACCAACATAGTCCTCATGGAAAAGATCCGCATATCTGGCTATCTGTAAAAAATGCAAAAATAATGGTTGAAAATATATACCAAGGACTTATTAAAATTGATCCCAAAAACAGAAAATATTACTTAAAAAATAAGGAAGAATATAAAAGCCAACTTGATAAAATTGATAAAGAAATTTCAGAAAAACTTAAAAATAAAAAAAATAAAAAGATTCTTGTTTATCATTCTGCATGGGCTTATTTTTGTAATGACTATGGACTGAAGCAGATATCAATTGAAAAAGGTGGAAAAGAACCAACTCCAAAAGGAATTTCTAATTTAATAAAACAGGCAAAAGAAAACAATATTTCTATTATCTTTGCTTCTCCTCAATTCAGTTTAAAATCTGCCGAAACTATAGCAAAGGCAATAAATGGGAAAGTTGTTCTTGTTGACCCTCTTGCAAAAAATTATCTTGAAAATATGAAGAAAATTGCAGATGCTTTTGCTGGAATATAAAAATGAAAAGAGAAATAGTTAAACTTGAAAATATTGAAGTCAGATTTGATAAAAAAGTGGTTCTTCAAAATATTAATTTTTCTGTTGAAGAGAATGATTTTCTTGCTATAATAGGACCAAATGGGGGAGGGAAAACAACTTTACTTAAACTTATCCTTGGATTGGTCAAACCTGATAAAGGCAAGGTTGAAGTTTTTGGAGATAGTCCTGAAAAAGTTAGGGATTTAATTGGTTATGTTCCACAATATACTTTTTTTGATAGAGATTTTCCTATAAGTGTTTTTGATGTTGTTCTTATGGGAAGATATAGGGGCATTATTAAAAAATATACTGATGAGGATAAAAATGCAGTTATTGAAGCACTTAAGACAATGGAAATACTTCAACTTAAAGATAGACAGATTGGAAAACTATCAGGTGGTCAACTTCAGAGAGTTCTTGTTGCAAGAGCAATTGTTAGAAATCCTAAACTTCTTCTTCTTGATGAACCAACATCTAATATTGATTTTGAGATGCAGAAATTGTTTTATGAATTATTGTCAAAACTTAAAGAAAAAATGGCTATTATTCTTGTTACACACGATATAGGTGCTATTTCTGTTTATGTTGAAAAAATTGCATGTTTAAACCAGAGATTATTTTATCACGGAGTTGTTGATAAAGGATTGAAAGAACTTAAAGAATCATATCAGTATCCGATTGAATTGATAACTCACAAATTTCCTGAAAATAATGGAAATATTAAAATATGAATTTGTGAGAAATGCGTTAATTTCTGCAATTTTAGTAAGTATAACATGTGGAATAGTTGGAACATTTGTTATTGTAAAAAGAATGGTTTTTATAAGTGGTGGTATATCGCATGCTGTTTTTGGTGGAGTTGGTCTTGGTTATTTACTTGGTATAAATCCAATAATTACTGCAATCCCTTTCAGTATATTTTCAGCAATTTCAATTGGAACAATAAGTAAGAAAACAAAAATAAGTGAGGATGCTGCAATAGGTATACTATGGACACTTGGAATGGCTCTTGGAGTTATATTTGTTTCTTTGAGTAAGGGATATGCACCAGACCTTTTCAGTTATTTATTTGGTTCAATCTTAACTGTTTCTTCCTTTGATTTAATTGTGATGCTATTTTTAAACATATTGATAATTCTAAATGTCATTCTATTTTACAGAGAATTTCTTGCAATTTCATTTGATGAGGAATTTTCAGAAATAATAGGAGTTCCTGTTAAAAATCTTTATCTTCTTCTTTTATGTCTTGTTGCTTTAAGTATAGTTGTTTTAATGAGGGTTGTAGGTATTATTCTTGTTATGGCACTTTTAACAATTCCTTCAGTAATAGTCAAACAATTTACTCATGATTTAAAAAAGATAATATTCCTTTCAATAATAACAGGAATTATTCTGACAATTACTGGTTTATTTTTATCCTTTAAATTTGACCTTCCATCAGGTGCTACAATAGTTATTGTTTTATGCCTATCATTCTTTATTTCCTATTTTATTAAAAATGTGAAGAAAAAATAATTTTTTTATTAACTATTGACACTTTGCACATATGTAGGTATAATATATATAGAAAAATTGAAAATAGGAGAAAAAATGGGATGGAGACATGGTTGTAAATGGATGACATTTGGTTCAGGTGATTTGCTCGGGATTTTAATATTAACAGTTTTGTTAAAGAAACCAAATTATGGATATTCTTTAATGGAAGAACTGAAAAATATGGGAATTGATATATCTTTTTTGCATCATACAGCTATCTACAGAACTTTAAGGTTTCTGGAATTTACTGGTTTTGTAACTTCAACATGGGATACTTTTGGACGAGGACCAGCAAGAAGAATTTACATTATAACTGATTTAGGCAAAGAATATTTAAAAAATTGGTATGAATTTGCAAAAAGGGATTTAAAAATTATTGAAAACATTATAAATGAAATAGAGAAAAATATAGAAAGGAGGTGAGAATATGTGGAAAAGAGGATTTGGATTTCGTGGATGGAGCCCTCCATATCCTTACATTGGAATAGGGAGAGGAGGACTTCCAAGATGTGCATGGCCTGGTTGGTGGTTTGGATATGTTCCAGAAATAACACCTAAAGAAGAACTTGCTTACTTAAAGGAAGAGGCAGAATTTTTGAAAAAGCAACTTGCTGAAATAGAAAAAAGGATTAAAGAAATTGAATCAGAAAAATAAAAAAACAGATTTTTGAATCTAATTCGGCAAAAAAGAAATTTTCTCTTACTCAAAAGGGAAAACCTTGATTTATGTATTTTCAAGAATATAAAAAATTTTGAAGAGATGTTATTTTTTTGAAATTTTTGTACGAAAATTATAGAAAAATTCTATAGTTTATGCTTTTTCCCATCAACAAGAAAGGCCATATTTTTTTAAAATTTTTAATCCCTAACTCCGCAGTTTTTAAGTAATATGTAGGTTTAATTTTTCAATAAGTGTTTTTG